>CAYMZN010000005.1:0-53873 GCA_964394935.1 uncultured Candidatus Bathyarchaeia archaeon
GAAAGACACTGTTCATGTTGTTCTATAACAGGTCGCTTCGAACTAGAAATTCCTTTGAGGCAGGGATCTATCAGCTAGGGGGCCACGCGCATTTCATGAGCCCGCAAGACGTCTACGCACCGTCGCTCCCGGAGGACATGGTAGCCTACCAGACCGAGGCCATCTCGGATGTGGGCAGAGTGCTAAGCAGGTATGGGGAGGCCATCGCGATCAGAATCTTTGGCGACGCCTCAAAGTGGGTCATAGGAAGAGGGCACAGACTCATCCAAGAATTCGCCAGACATGCGACGGTACCGGTTCTCAACATGGAAGATGACATGTATCACCCGTTCCAAGCACTGGCCGACGCTCAGGCAATGAGGCAGGCATTTCCGAAATTGAGAGGAAAGAAACTCGTCGTATCATACGCCTATTCAGCCACTCTCAAACCGCTGGCTGTTGCACAAAGTGAAGTTCTGATCGGAACACAGATGGGAATGGATGTTGTTCTGGCACATCCAAACGGATTCGAACTTGAAGACGACGTACTCGAAGCAGCAAAAGCAAACGCAGACAGATACGACGGAAAACTCAGCATCTTGAACAGCATGAAGGATGCTTTCGAAGGCGCAGACATTGTCTATCCAAAAGCATGGTTGCCAAAGAATTTCTTCCCTCCTCACAACGTTTCCGTGGACGACACGGGCGCGACAGCATATCAGGACAAGTTCAAGGAGTGGATCTGCACGCAGGAATTGATGGATATGACGAACAAGGCCAAGTACATGCATTGTGGGCCTGCAGATCGGAGCCGAGAGGTCACAGACGATGTCGTCGACAACAAGGACTATTCATTGTACTTCGAACAGGCCGAGAACCGACTCCATGTCCAGAAAGCCGTAATGGCTTTGGTCATGGGAGATCGGGCCCCTCGCCGGGGCAGAAGACGCGGCTGCCGCTAAACTAGTCCTTTTCTATGCTATCACGCGCTTCGAGAGTTCCGGCGGCAGCTTCCTTTTTAGGAACTCCCCTTCTCCTTGCTTGCCTTGGAATTTTCCGTTCTCCCAAATGATCTTGCCCTTGGAGATTGTCACTACCGGCCAGCCCTTGACTCTCATTCCTTCGAAAGGATACCAATCCATCTCGTACAGCGATTCCTCGGGAGTTATCGTCTTTTCCAGCTTGGGATCAAGGATCACGAGGTCGGCGTCGCTGCCTAGGGCTATTGCGCCCTTCTTCGGGTAGAGTCCGACGATCTTGGCGATGTTAGTGCTCGTGATCTCTGAAAGTCTATTCACGCTGATACGGCCTTTGCCTACTCCCTCAGAGAACAGGACGGGCAATCTGAACTCGTGGCCTGGCAATCCGTTGGGAACTTTGTCGAAACAGTCCTTGCCGATCTTCTTCATATCAGTCGTGAACGCCTCGTGATCCGAGGACACGGCTGATAGTGTGCCATCGGCGAGGCCAGCCCAGAGGGCCTCTTGGTCTTCCTTTGTTCTGAGAGGTGGAGTACAGATGAAGTTTATCCCGTTCGGACCTCTCAGATCATCCATCGTATTGATCAGATAATGAGTGCAGGTTTCTGCGTATACCGGCTGCCCCCGTCTTCTGGCTTCTCGGAACATGTCGACACCTTGCCGCATGGAAAGGTGCAAGTTGTAGTACGGTGCACGGAGGTAGTTCGCCATGAATAGGGCCCTATGCACAGCTTCAGCTTCAGTAATCGGTGGCCTCGTGAGTGCGTGGTATATTGCCTCCCTGTGTCCCTCCCTGAGAGCCTCGTCCACTAGAAATTCGATCATAGCGGCGTTCTCAGCGTGAAGGACGACCAATCCTCCATGAGACGTCGCTTCCATAAACACCTTGAAAAGAACGCCATCATCCACCATCAATCCTTCCTTTCTGTACACCATGAAGAGCTTGAATGAGGGCAGTCCGTAGTCTATGAGCTGCTTCAGTTGAGCGACAGCTTCGGGCGTCAAGTCTGTTATGACTGTATGGAGCGAATAGTCAATCGCGACCTTTCCATCGGCCTGCGCCCTACGATCGTGAACAGCTTTCAGCGGCAAGTCTCCTTTCTGTTGTGTCGCGAAGTCTATTATTGTGGTCGTGCCGCCTGATGACGTGGCCTTCGTAGCTGTGAAGAAATCATCCTTCGTACTTGCTCCCATGAACTGTGTGTTTATGTGCACGTGAGGGTCTATACAGCCGGAAAGAACAAAGCTTCCTTTCGCATCCACGACCTTGTCAGCTTTCGGCAGAGTTGCGCTTGAACCCAGCGCAACTATCTTTCCCTCATCGATCGCAATGTCCGCTTCAATTACGGTGTGCGAGAACACGACTTTGCCGTTAGTCACAAGAAGGTCTGGCACAGCAGAATCACACGGCACGCGTTCCCGATGCATCTCATTTAAGCGTTTTCTAGGTGAAGTCGGAAAAAATGACTCACGTGACATCGCGGAATTCTGTCAACTATATTTGCTGCCGAGGATCAGATTTGCAAGTCATTGATGACCAAACAATTGGGCTCCTGATCTTCGTGGTGACACGTTGCGACCATGGCTGGGGTTGGAGCCATATGGCCGTTCGGGACCCTCACCCCTCAGGAAATGATTTCCCAAGTTGACTTGAACGCCATGGGTCTGTATTTTGGCACAATGATCATCATCGGAGCCTTGAGTGAAGCGCATTTCCTTCAATGGGTCGGAATATCTATAACAAGGAGCGAGGCAGAGGAGTCTCTTCGTCGCTCGTGACACAGCTCTCTCTGCATTCACCTGATGCTCGGGGGCCGGGAATAAAGTCCGAGCTTGCTTGGTGCCAGTTGCATCGACAATAGGGCCTCAGCGAGCGTTATCCCGGCCTTAACCGGGTCGATCACCGGCACGCCGAGCTCTTTCTGGAGCTTCAAATCAAATCCTGTTAGACCGGCGCATCCGAGGATTATTGTCTCGGCGCCGTCCTCAACCGTCTTCTTGCCGACCTCGAAGAGTCTTCTGGCAATTGATTCCTCCGCGCCTTCAAGGTGGGTGGTGGGAATGTCTACCGGCCTTATCGAGGCCAGTCTGTCCTTGAATCCGTACTTCTGGACCAAGTTATGCATCATGGAGATCGACTTGACGACCGCGACTAAGATGGAGAATTTCTGGCCTAGGAGCGTGGCTATCGCCATTGACGCCTCAGCTATGCCCACGACTGGGACATCCAGTATCTCCTTCAGGGCGTACAAACCGGGGTCCCCGTAGCAGGCAAGAACGACAGCGTCCACTCCTTCCCGCATGTCTTGGACGATGTTAAGGGTCTCCACGATGGCGATGCTTTCCTCATAGTAGGATCCAAGGAACTCTGGTCCCTTTTCCGGGGAAGCAACGATCGCCTCCGTCTGAGGGCCCTTTACCATCTCGACTGTTTTTCTTATATCGTCCGTCATCTTCTCGGATGTATTCGGATTTATTACCAGGATCTTCATGCCGCCCCCTCCAAGTGACGGGGTAAGAATCTGCCGAATCCCGTTTTTCCGTGAATCTCTCCTTTCATCATGATGACGTGGCCTCTGACCATCGTCATCTCTACTGAACCCTTGACATTGAACCCTTCAAACGGAGTCCAGTCGGATCTTTGATGTAGCTTCTCAGATCTTATCTGCCATTCTTTGTCGACATCGACAGCTACAAGATCAGCGTCGGCGCCGATTCTTATCGTGCCCTTGTTTGGGGGAAGACCGAACCTCTTAGCAGGATTCTCGCTCATGACCCTAGATACGTCAGCAAAGCTCAGTCTTCCCTTGTTGAATCCTTCACTGATGAGCACTGGGAGCATTGTCTCTACACCCGGCAGTCCCGACTGTACCTCCCATATGTCGCTCCAACCCTTCTCCCTATGCTCCTCGAATGTAGGATAGTGGTCGCTCGCAACCATGTCGACGGTTCCATCTTTCAATCCTAGCCACAGGGCCTCTCTGTCCTCTGGATTCCTTGCCGGAGGACTCATCTTCAAATAGGGTCCTAGTCTCTGCGCATCGTTCTTCGTGTAGACCAAGTAGTGTGGGCAGGTCTCTGCTGATATGTCAATTCCGCTTTTCTTTCCCGCTCGGACAACTTCCGTCCCCCAAGCTGTACTCATGTGCACTATGTGGACTCTGGATTTGCTTCGCTTCGCAAGGGTGGATAATCTTGAAATGGCCTCTTCTTCTGCCACGTTCGGCCGTGATTCATGAAAGGCCAGCGGGTCCTTCCTGCCCTGATTCCTAAGCTTCTTCGTCTCATTGTCGACAATAGCTTCGTTTTCTGAATGAACCATCAGTATCCCTCTGCGTCCGAGCATCTGCATGAGCGAGAGCAACACGAAATCGTCGGCCAAGTAAGGCGCGCATGTAAAAGCCTTGAAAGAGGGTATCCCCGTGGAGACTAAGCTATCAATCTCTTTGAGATCCTCAAGACTCCTCACATTGCCGCAATGGAGCCCAAAATCGATGTAACTCTTCTTCTCCCCCTCCTTTACTTTGAATTCCATTCTTTCCTTGGTCAGGCAAGCAGTCCACGTGGGCATCTCAACTATTGACGTAAGCCCACCCATGGCTGCAGCCAAGGTCCCGCAGTCAAAATCGTCTCGATTTCCCATGAACTCGGGGTCGAATAAGTGAGGATGGACGTCAATACCACCGGGCATTACTATTCTTCCCTTCAGATGTATCGTCTTGTCTGCTGCAGGAAGATGCGCCTCCTTCGAGATGCCAACGATCTTTCCATCGTCGACGGCCAAACCTGCCTCCACTAACTGACCATTGATCAACAACTTGCAGTCCGATAGCACAGTATCTACGACCAAAAAACGTCCTCTCTGTGCACAGAATCATCGGCCATCTTGAACATATAAGGTATGCCAGCACGTAATCGTAGCGGAACCACCGATACTGGTTACCAGCTGGAACAGTGGAAGCCTCGATCGACTTAGGTAGACTGTTGCCGAACTCCTACAGTCACTTTATGATCTAGAGGATTGTGACAAGGTCTCCGGACTACAGAGCCTTGGGAAGCTGCGGATTATTCTCCTACCGAGCTCACCAGAGCTTTCTGGGTGAAACTGAACGCCATAGACATTCTTGTCCCTATGCTTCATAGCTTCGACATCGTAGCTTCCAGATCTCGCTAGGAGTATGAATTGGTCTGGTAAGGTGATCCCCTCGCAGTGATCTTCATCCATGTAGAACGTCCTCTCAAGGCCCTCGAGTAGTCTGTTTCTTTGAACGACATAGATCGTTTCAGGCGTCCTGCGTCCCGGTCCTCTGAACACATTCACGCCATAGACGAGCCCGATCACCTGATGCCCAAAACATATTCCCAAAAAAACATATTCCCAGACGGGGCAGCTGACGTTCCGGATGAAGCTAAGCAACTCCACATATGTGTCGTGATTAATCTCCATTAGTAGTGTGGGAGAACCAGATATTATGATGGCCGCATAGCTTTTCAGGCCGACATCCTTGAGTTCGTTCATCCGTACTACTCGCGGTTCGAACCCCTCTTGGAAGACAGCTCTCTCGATTGAGCTTACCTTCTTACTGCCGCAATCAACAACTAGTATTGCACGCAAAGCAGTGCTTTGTCTCGTAGCCCTCACACTCACTCTATCGTTTCTTGAAGTCGCAAGTATTGTGAGGGTGTGCTTCTCCTAATGCTGGCTAACTGGATCGTGGCCCGAGAAGGCCTATGATCTCTTTCGTGTTTGATAATGTCATCACTATCGGCAAGTCAATTCCAACCTCGCGGTAGGCCTGCAATTTCTTTTTGCATTCACAGGGGGCGCAAGCGATGTTGATGCTTTGAACAACGGCGTCTTCTATGAACTTTCCTGCGTCTTGTGGACCTTTGTCAGCGAAAGCTGATCTTACTGCTCGAATTGCTTCGTCACTCATTCCGCTGTCTCTGGCGATGTGAGGCTGCTGGGCGAGATACTGCGCCAGGACGGGTTTAAGCACGCCACAGGCCTTGGAAACATCTTCGTCTACGCTCACATAGATAAGCGCCGAAACATCCACGGAAGCCGGGTTTCTTCCCACATGTTCGGCTCCCTCACGCGCTAGCTCGACAGCCCGGGCGAGGTATCTGAGAGGAGTGAAACAATTCAGAATGACGCCGTCAGCTATCTCACCACAGAGCCTGATCATCTGTGGTCCAGAGGCTGCAACATAGATAGGAACGTCCTCCTGGAGGGGCATCACTTCAAGCCTGCAATCCTTGACTCTCACGACCTCGCCTTCAAAGCTTACAGTCTCCCCTTGTAGAAGTCTTCTGATCACTGTCACGTATTCTCTGATAGCCGTCAAGGGCTTGGTCCATGAGAGCCCCTGTCTTTCGAGGAACAAGCTGGCGCCCGGCCCTATCCCAAGTATGATTCTTCCTTCGGAGAGCCGGTCAAGTGTGGCGTAACTCTGAGCGATCAATGGTGCTGTCCGCGTGTAGATTGGGATGATGCCGCTGGACAACTTAATGCTCTTTGTTGCCGCTGCAAGTGCGCCGAGGACGGATATGGCGTCGGTAAACTGTCGAGTCTCTGTTATCCATATCGACTCATAGCCAAGGCGCTCGGCCAGCAAGGAGTACCTGACTAGCTCGGCCAGCGGGTATTGAAGACCTGAAAAGCCGAGTGTAATTCTTCCGGAGGATCTTCCCAAGGACAACCGTGCTGGGCTGATGTCGAAACTATTTATGACTAACGGCCTAACTCATCTCACCGAGAAGACTACTAATCGCAGCAAGCAACTTCTCGTTGTGTGCTCTTGTCCCCACACTGATCCTCAGATAGTTGAGCGTCCAATCCGTGGGCGGACCTCGGACGGCAATCCCCCTCATCATCAGTTCTCTGAGAAGGGACTCCGCTTTGACTTCCAAGGGTGAAGGAGTGGCGAAGACAAAGTTCCCTTGGGGTTCAGGGGTGACCACGAAGCCCAACCTTTGCAATTGTTCACACAGAAATCTTCGACCCTCATGGACGGTGGCCAAAGTCTTGGCAAAGTGCTCACGGTCGCGCAGAGCGGCAATTGCTGCTTCTTGAGCGAGTTCGCCGTTGTTCCATTTCGGTCGGATCTTGAAGAGTATGTCAATCGCCTCCGGCGGACCGATCGCGTAGCCGACTCTCATGTCGGAGAGACCATAGACTTTGGAGAAGGTCCGTGTAACAAGGAGATTGTCGAACTCCTCAAGCAGCTTTACAGCCGAGACATCCGGGTAGCCTTCAGCAAATTCAACATACGCCTCATCACAGACAACAACACTCTCCTTGGCGTATTCACAGATTCTACGGACTTCGTCCGGCGGGACGAGACGGCTTGTAGGGTTGTTAGGTCGAGTGACAAAGATAATTCGTGTTTTGTCACTGCAGCGTTGCCTTATTGCGGAGGAGGTAAGATCAAAGAGCGGCTCGTCAAGCGGAATTGGCGTAGCAATTCGTCCGTCAACGGTTGCTGTATCGCGATAAAGTGAGAAACTGGGGTCACCGAAGGCAACCTCATCCGATGGGTTAGAGAATGCTCTTATTATGAATGAGAAGATCTCACTTGAGCCTGCGGCGACCAATATGTTGTCGGGCGTTAAGCCATTCCCTAGAACGCTTGCTATTGCCTCTCGCAGACGCTGGCACTTCGAGCTTGGGTACAGGAAAACTCGTGTAGCAGCCTCTCGAATAGCCTCTATCACTCTCGGCGAGGGGCCGAGTGGATTTTCGTTTGACGATAGCTTGACAGTATTCTCAGGCGAGACGTGTGCCGACCGAATGACTTCTTCAATTGTCGGCCCTGGTATGTAAGGTTGGAACTGCAAGATCGCAGGATTAACGTTTCTGGTGAAGACCGATTTCTCAGACGGCATACACTCACTTCCCGTATGCTTAAGTTCAGTGCAGTAGTGCCAAGTGGTCCTTATTATACTGGGGCAACCTTTCGAGCTGGGAAAACCCAACAGCACCCGTTTTCCTAGTGAGGTAGGTCTACCAAACGTTTGCGGGCGCATCCACATCTAACCCTTAAAGGAGTCTCACACATACTAGGAGCAGGCTCGCCACAAGAACGGCTACTCGATCAAACCGCGGTTGAGGAGGCGCCTGTGTCCCCAAATGGCAAAGTCCGCGGGAGGGTGGACTATTTCGGCGTCCGGCTTTCGTTGAAGTCTTGCAACATTGTTGGGACACCCCGTAACACACAGTCCGCAGCCTATTCATCGTTTCCGATCCCCGACGCTCACGCCGTCCTTGTTGGAGATCGCGTGCACTTGGCATCGTTCTACGCGTGTTCCATATCCTAGGCATTCATCAGGATCAACGAGAAGCTTCCAATCGAAAGCTAGCGAGAGAACGCTCCTGATCATCAGGTCCAGCCGGGATATGAAATACTGAATGCATGGAAGATTGTCGGATCGCCAGAGCATAGCAATCAAGCGCCCGAAGGTATTTTGACGTTTTTGCACGTCCACATGAGCGGAACATTGAAGACTCGAACCAATGCTAGCTCCTGAGAAATGCATCTTTCTAGATGGGGAATTCTGTGTCGCATAACGCTCGAGTGGACATTCCCTCCGTTTCTAGGGTCTTCTGTGTATCCCACAGGGACGACCCCGATGGGCTGGTAAGCGCAGCGCTTGTCCGTTCTGCTACCCGTTGTCACTTCGCTCTCACAGGATACGAAGATATAGAGGAGGTTCTCGCCAATACGCCGCGTAGTCTAGATTGGCTTGTAGTTGCAGATCTCGGGCTCGACGAGAGGCGTGAAGTGATTGGGCGTCTTCCGGATACCGCGAGACACATTCTATATGTAGATCATCACCTGCTTTCTGTCGAAGGGAAGCGGTCGCTTCGAAAGGCCAAAGTGATCGTCCGTCATTCTCTGAAAGATTGCGCAAGCGTGCTAGTTTGGGATTTGCTGAGAAATCAGTTGCCTCAAGAAGCGGTCAATCTAGCCGCGTACGGTGCTGTGACTGATCCGCCGGTATCCGGACGTCTCACCCGCGAGGTACTACTGAAAACCAACCGGGACCTCGTTGCGTATGAGGGTCACCTTCTTGCACTCGCACTCTCCACCGACAAGTGCACGACTAGTCTCCTTGAAGAGATCGTGAGCAAACTCGCGACCCTTCAGCTGCCTCACCGGATGAGCGCGGTGCGTCGACTTGCTGACGAGCAAGCCGCAAGGATGGTCGAGATGCGGAAGCAGCTCTCTGATAGAGCGCAAGTGAGGAAACGAGTAGCGATCGCTAAGGCACGCCGACTGGCGCTTGGAACGAGTGCAGAACTGCTGTTGAGTGTTCCAAATGTGGTTGCAAGCGTCGCCTACGACACTGCTGGATCGCCCTCGCGCACGCGAATTTCAGTTCGAGGCACCGATGAATGCGGCCGACACCTCGGGAAGCTGATGATCAAGATTACCCGCGGGGTTGGCGGCACAGGCGGCGGGCACATGCTTGCCGCGGGTGGGATAGTTCCGAGCTCACGACTGCAGGAGTTCCTAGGCCTATTCGTCAGAGAAGTAGGACGATAGCCACGTCACGGTACACCAAGCCTGAAGTTTGCTTGTGACCCGCACTTGCTACACTTGCAGTATCCCAGATCATCAACTGTGAAACTGGTGTGCTGACCGCAAGCAACGCATTCGCCTTCGAAGGACCTCAACATGCCTACCCTTGACAAGCCTTCCTCGGCCAGCCTCTTCTCCTTCGCCTCCCTCTTCAGTTTCGAATCGGCCAGGCGTATGCGTTCTTCCTTCAGTTTAGCGAGGTAGGCCTTGGGTAGCTTTCGAGGCATTAGCAGACCTTGTGGAGAATGGCTCGGGCCTCGTATAAGGGTGACCGGGTTAGGCCTCGCTTGAGATGGTCCGTTCAGTCCCGTTGGACCTGAGTGTGTCGAGTCTTTCTGCTATGAAGGCGGCGAGGCTCGCCCCAATATTCGGAAGCGCCTGCAAACCCTTCAGTCCGCGTCTCTCGTACAGTGTCAAGATGTTATGGTCTAGCTCGTCGATAGTCCATCCTGCCCTCCGGTAGGCCCAGATCTTGTAGGACGGGGCAGACTCC
The DNA here is from genome assembly GCA_964394935.1 of uncultured Candidatus Bathyarchaeia archaeon. GTDB lineage: Archaea > Thermoproteota > Bathyarchaeia > 40CM-2-53-6 > 40CM-2-53-6 > CAVPLU01. The sequence continues at coordinate 10,038 of CAYMZN010000005.1, forward strand.
AGGTCCATCTGGTAGCATTTCTTGAAGATCTCTTCAGCAAGGCGCTTGTTCATCGCCAATTGGCCGTCTTGAATGTAGCGGGGCATCCTGTCGAGGATGTCGTACTTCGCGCAGAAATCTCTCACTTTCAGTCCTATCCTGCAGGCGTAGCTTGCGTCGACTGAGCTGTATGCCTCACCGTAGAGTTTCTTGTACTTCTTGACGAGGGCAGGCTCATGTCTCTTCAATGCCTCGAGAAAGTAAACAGCTTGCGCTCCGCTCATTGTCAGCCCAGCGGCAAGCACAAATTTACCTCCATTCTCCGCGGTCTTCTTCACAACGGCCTCTAGGTTCGAGTCGTCGTCGCAGACATAGGGTAAGATCGGCATGAAGGCCGTGCCCGTCAGTATTCCTGAGTCCGCAATCTTCCTCATTGTCAGGAATCGGCCCTCGATCCTCGGGGCATACGGCTCGAAGATCTGTCCGTAGCCCCCTGAGTCAGGACGAACTATGCTGAACATGACGCATGCCCAGCTTCGTTCGTTGATTTGTGACATTAGGTCAAGGTCCTTCAAGACGAGTGGGGATTTCTCCAGGATCAGCGTTGGGAAACCAAGTTCAGCACAGACCTTCAACATCTCGCGAGAGAGGCCGTATTTTGCTTCGGCGGGCTGGTAGTCGCCGACGGCTATCACGTCCCTCCGGACCTTTGACAGCTCCTTCCGCAGGAGCTCAGCCGCATTCGTCTTGACCTTAATGTACTGCGAAAAGGGATCAGGAAGATGGTGGGCTGCTGGATCCCGTGCCAGCATGTTGTACTTCTCATCCCGCCAGTAGCAGTAGACGCATCCTTCTTGACAGCCCACGTAGGGATGAGCGCTGTACTTCGTCCAAAACCAGCCACCATCCACGTGCTTGTGGACGTTGAGAATGCGTTTGGGCTGGTATGGGACGTACGCTACCGTGCCCTTCAAAGTCATCTCACCAGTCGAATCCTCAGCAAAGCTCTGCCTTAGGTTCAACTCGCTATTTACCGACAGACCGACCGATGAATTCTCGCTTCGCGGAATCCGGCAGGCATGTTGTAGCCTTTGGGCGCTGCTACCATCGACAAAGCGATGCCCGTGTTTCCACTCGTCGCCTCGACTGGGGTACAGCCCGGTTTCAGAAGTCCTCTAAGTTTTGCCTGTTCGACGATGTATTTTGCTATTCGATCTTTGACGCTCCCACTTGGGTTCATGAACTCTGCCTTCGCATAGACGCAACAAGGCGGATCTTTGCGTAGTATCGCCAACTTGAGCATAGGCGTATTTCCGATAGTGTCCAAAACAGATTCATGAGCTGGCGTTCTGATCGCCCGCAAGATAGTCGACCGTTGAGCAGCCGGTGCGGCATGTCGGCGCGATCTCCCTAAAACACTTTTGTGGACGTTTCCGGCTCGACTAGCTCGGTTTCGTGAATTCGCTACTCCTCCCTGGAGCAGGTTCCTCCCATCAGTTGTGATGATTTCAGGCAATGCGTTGTTCTCATAGTCTCATCTCCCTGAGCACAAGTTTCGGAACGGCATTCTCGATCGTGGCAGCATCGCCCGCCCGGTCTTTCCCGCTGGGCCTGTAAGAAGAATCATGTGCTCTCGCTGGTGTCGTGTCGCTTATTCACAGATATCTGCCACCTTGGCATCTGTAAGTCTAGCAATGTCACGCGGGTTGATCTCGATCAGGGCCTCGGGCGTTCCTGCCCCACCGTAGACCTTGCTGAGACTCATAACCTTCCGATCTATGACTGTGGGTATTCGGTTTTTATGACCGAGAGGCGGCATTGTGCCGACCTCAAAGCCTGTCAAGTTTTTCGTGGCCTCGGCGGGGGCGATCCTAACCTTCGACGCCTCCACGGCAGTACAGAGTTTTCTTCTGTCCACTCGCTTGTCTCCCGTGACTATTGCCAGCACAGGTGAATCTTTCTGATCTGTGAAGACTATGCTCTTGATAATCATCGAAAGCGGGACTTGAAGTTGGGTTGCAGCATCTTGCGCCGTCACTGTTGGGCCTTCGGTGATGTGAATCTTGTAATCCACGCCAGCTACTTCAAGAGAAGTCTTAACAGCCTCAGACATCGGCATCATCTTCTTGTGTGTAAAGGCTACCGTTCTTCTTCAGATTGGCTTAGCGGTTACTGCGCCTTGGTCAGCAGAGAAGCCAAGTAGGTGCCTTCGGTTGGTCTAAGATAGAACCAAAACTGTCTAAGCAGATGCTTTCGGGAGCCCGTTGTTGACGGTGATTGTATACTGAATTCTCAAATGAGCATCGCCCTCCGTATGGTGGTTGAGGAAAGTCTCGATGAGCAAGAGAAACGCGTTGACTGAGCAGAGCGTCGTTGTTGATGACGTGCTTTCCATGCTGACAGGACGTCCGAGGGGTACGCTTCTCAGTTTTACAGAGATCACGAAAGGCCTCCACGATTACATCAAGATGAATGGTTTGCGACAAAGATTTTGCCCGCATTGCAACGCACCGCTGACTTCGTCAGAGCACGTACCGGTTACGATATCGCCGACGTAGACTGTAGGCCCCTTTTTCGACTGTAACAGGTTCCTTCGGCCTCCGTTTTCTTCAGTTGCTAATTCAGATTCTACAAACTCGCTTATCCAAACCAGGTCCCAGATCCCGCAGCAGGCGAGATCTTCGCGTGACATGTGGGTCGGCGAGCGTCCCAAGACACCAAGGACCGAAGACGATGTGCCTCAAATAATTGCGGATCTCCGAAAGTTCGAAGAGCTCAGGCCAAAGATGCTGTTCGCCTCGCTAGGGAAGATCGTCCTCAATCCACGCGAGGTCATCAAGAGACCTCGGACGTATCTAGAAGAAATGCGAGACAAGATCATCAAGCTTCACTCCGAAGGGAAATCCTCGGATCAGATCCGAGACGAACTCTTGGGAGAGAGAGTGTACTAGCGGCGGTTACGCAGTATCAACTCTCAACAAAGGTCTTCATCGAGTCTTTCTTGCGACACGCATGATTTTTCTCGTGTTTCATTGTCGTTCGATTTCGATTTCGCACCCGCAATGGTTTATAAGCGCCCTGAAAACCTAGACTGAAGCCCTGCCAGAAACAACTAGGAGTAACACGACAGAAGGTCACGCGCGTCATGGAGGTTGAGATCCTCGAGGAAAGAGGAGAGTCGCTCAGGTTCATCCTGCGGGGAAGCTTCCCCGCATTCACTAACGCCCTCCGGCGCGCGATGCTTGCCGATGTCCCCGTGATGGCGATCGAGGACGTAATCTTCGTCGAGAATACCTCCGTCATGTATGATGAGATCCTCGCACATCGGCTCGGCCTGATCCCTCTAAAGACCGATCTGGATGCATATGTTCCGCGGGAAGAATGCGACTGTAAGAGTGACTTGGGATGTGCAAAGTGTACAGCTTCCTTCGTGCTCGAGGCCGAAGCGACCGAGCAGACGATCGCAGTTAGTTCTGGTGATCTGAAACCAGCCGCAGGTGTCGTTCCCGTATCAGATAAGATACCGATCTTGAAACTTGCAGCTGGACAGAAGGTCAGGCTCGAAGCCTACGCACGCTTGGGAAGGGGGTCGGAGCATGCGAAGTGGCAGGCAGCCTCAGTCGCTGCATACAAGTACCTGCCTATGATCACGCTTCGGCCTGAGAACCTCTCAAACCCAGAAGAGGTCATCAACTGCTGCCCTACACACGTCTTTGCTTCCGACTCCGCACGAAAAATCTTCATCAAGAGTGAGCTTGCCTGCATCCTGTGCATGGTCTGCGTGGAACAGGCAGTTCCTTTGGATCAACGGAAGGCTCGGCCGGTCGAGGTCAAAGGCGACGACACAACGTTCGTGTTCCAAATCGAGGCTACTGGGGCTCTTCCACCCAGAAGAATCCTCAAGGAGGCCGCGGCGGGCCTCAGCAAGAAGGCTGAGGCGATGACCGCGCTAGTCCAAGCAGAACAGAAGTGATGGGTGACGATAATGCGAAGAGGAATTACGAATCCTGAACTCAACGATACAATTTCTGCCCTAAAGAGGAAGGGGAGGCAAAACAAGTCGCCGATATGGTTGCGTGTAGCAGGGTTCCTCGCCAAACCAAAGCGGTCCAGAGTCGCGGTCAATTTGAGTAGGATCACAAGAAATACGAAGAGAGGTGAAATCGTCGCGGTTCCGGGCAAGGTTCTAGCAGCGGGGTCGATTAACCACTCGATCCATATTGGGGCATTCAAGTTCTCCCAGACCGCGAGGACAAAGATCGAGAAGGCGGGCGGATCATGCTTCAGCCTAACCAAGCTCGCAGACGATCATCCTAATGGGAGCAAAGTCAGAATCCTGAGGTGAAACCGAATGTCGAAGCAGCGCATCATCATCGACGCCTCCAACCTGATACTAGGGCGACTCGCAAGCTTCACCGCTAAGCATGCACTACAAGGAGACGAGGTTGTGGTCTTCAACGCCGAGAACGCGGTGATCTCTGGCACGAAAACGAACATCGTTGAGGAGGCAAAGCGGCGGCTCGAGACAAGGACTTTGGCGTCTCAGTACAAGGCTCCAACTCATCCTCGAAGACCCGACACCTACGTGCGCCGCGTGATTCGGGGCATGCTTCCTCGAAGGAAGCCAAAAGGAAGCGCTGCCTTCAAGCGAATTCGCGTCTACATAGGCACCCCTGAAGAGTATCGCGACAAGCCCACGGTCAGAATCCCTGATGCTGAGGCTTCAAAGCTCAGGTGCCCACACATTACGGTCGGTGAGCTCTCTGAGGAGATAGGGGGACCCTGGAAGGCATGAGCGAACGGAAGAGGATACTCCTGGTTACGGGAAAGAGAAAGGCTGCTATCGCCCGCGCTGTCATCAAGCCGGGTCACGGCAACGTGACTGTGAACGAGTTCCCTGTGAACACTATCTCGCCCGAGCTCGCCCGCGCAAGAATTTCGGAGCCATTAGCGCTTGCAGGTGATCGGCTGAACACGGTGGATCTCCGTGTCAGGGTTCACGGAGGAGGCGTCATGGGGCAGGCTGAAGCCGCTAGGATGGCGATCGCGCGCGCACTCGTTGAGTATACTAGGAGTGCTGAGCTCCGGAGAGTCTTTACAAGCTTCGACAGAACGATGCTGGCAGGAGACGCAAGAAGGAAGGAGCCTAAGAAGTTCGGCGGCCCCGGGGCAAGACGAAGGGAGCAGAAGTCCTACCGCTAGGCCGCATGAGTTGGTCTCATAATGATAATTCCCGTGCGATGCTTCACATGTGGAAAGGTCATCGGTGACCGCTGGGAAGAGTTTGCCCGCCGCACCAAACTGGGAGAAAACCCCGGCAAGATTCTCGACGAGCTGGGCATGAAACGCTACTGCTGCAGACGGATGTTCATATCCCACGTTGAAGTGATCGACGAGTTCCTCAAGTACAGTGAGGTTTCTGCACGAAAACGCAGTCAAGTCCAGTAGGCGTCCGATTTGCCGGTTCCAGCGAAGATCAGTGGCGTCACAGCCCGCAGAATCCTCGACAGCCGCGGAGAGTCTACAGTTGAAGTAGACATGGCAAGCAAGGGAGTCATGGTCCGAGTAGCCGCTCCCTCAGGAAAGAGCCGTGGAAAGTGGGAGGTTCAACCCTTCCCGGACGGCGGAGTTGACGAAGCCGTTGAACGGGTCAGGGAACTCGTAGCCCCTGAGCTCTCCGGAATGAACGCCGATCGCCAACAGCAAATCGACGAAAAGCTGCATGAGATAGACGGAACCGAACGGTTCATTCGGATCGGCGGGAACACAGCCTACGCAGTCTCTGTCGCCGCCGCGCTACTCGCATCGATGGTTCAGAAGATACCACTCTATCGGAAACTCGCCGGTTCGACGAAGGTCAGGATCTCTCTGCCGCTCGGAAACGTCGTCGGCGGAGGGGCACATGCGAAGGGCAAGCGAACCGACATTCAGGAATTCTTGGTGGTCCCGACATCGTCGTCGTCCGCCCTTCAGGCAGCGGAGGCCAATACTAGGACCCACGCCGAGATTGCAAGGCTCGCCATAGAGAAGGGATCAGCCATGATTGGAAAGGGCGACGAAGGCGGCTGGGTGGTTGACATGACAACCGAACAGACACTCGACCTGATCACCAACGCATGCCAAACCGTCTCACTGGCGACCGGAGTAGACGTGAGAGTCGGTCTCGACGTTGCAGCCTCAAGCCTCTGGGACGAGAGAGAGCGGGTCTACATCTACAAACGAGATGGAAAAAGGCTCAGCGAAGGCGAGCAGATGGACTTCATGCTGAGCCTGATTGATCGTTACAAGCTCGTCTACCTCGAGGATCCGCTGCATGAGGACGCGTTCGAAGCATTCGCAGAGCTCCGGAAGAAGGCTGGAAGTACGCTAATCTGCGGCGACGATCTTCTCGTCACCAACACGGCGAGGATCAATCAGTCGCTCAAGTACGGATCCGCCAACGCCATGATCGTCAAGACGAACCAAGTTGGAACACTCTCAGACTCAAGGAGAGCGGTCGAGAAGGCCCAATCCGCGGGCTACGTGACCGTCATGTCACATCGTTCAGGGGAAGTCTGCTCAGGAGAACTGGCACAGATCGCGGTCGGCCTGTCCTGTCCAATGATAAAGTGCGGCGTCGTCGGCGGCGAGCGCGTCTCCAAACTCAACGAGCTCATTAGAATCGAGGAAGACGCGGAGAAGAGGAAGGCCCTAGCGGGAATGGCCCGGATACCTAGCTAGAGCAAGAAGGTTCTATCCACTTCGGTAAGACGATGCGTAGATTTCACAAGATGTAAGCATCGGAAAGTGCCACCTGAGTAATGAGCCCGTCGAAGTCGGTGGTGAGGAAGCGGTTGGAGAAGAGGTATCAAGCCTCTTGGAGGGAGATAGGTACAGACGTATACTGGCTAAGCATACCTGACGGCGAAAGCAAACTCTTCGAGAACATCTGGCCGATACCTGATGGAATCAATTACAATGCCTACCTAATCGGAGGCGAAGGAGAATACCTGCTAGTAGATTCATCAAAGAGGATTCTACCCCCGGACAAATTGCTTGACCTGATCAGAGCTATCGTGGAGCCTAGTAGAATCAAACATATCGCCATCCTCCACACGGAACCCGATCACAGCGGCCTGATAAAGGAAGCTTCGCGCAGGCTTGCGAGCCCGAGACTCTACTCGACGTCGAGAGCCTCGGTGCTCATGAAGAGACTGTTCAACATCGAACCCAGTGTTTTGAAGGACGGAGAATCATTGAGAGTTGGAAATAGGACCCTCAGAGTGATCGAATTGCCGTGGACACACTGGCCTGACGCCATTTTCCTGTACTTGGAGGATGAAGGAATCCTGTTCACCTCGGACGCTTTCGGAGCCTTTGGAGCCCTAGAGAAGCCAGTATTCGATGATGAGGTTGACTTCTCTTCCTACGTGCGGCAAGCGAAGGAGTACTTCGCGACTGTCCTTGTTGCATACAGGCGGATGGTCCTGCATGACCTTGAGAAGGTCAAGAAGCTTGGACTTAGCGTCAGGATGATCGCTCCGGCGCACGGGATCGTGCTGAGGAGCAGGATTAAGCAGTTTACTGAAACCACAACGTCATGGTGTACGCTGAAGAAGAAGAGGAAGATCGCAGTCGTATACGGCTCGATGTACGGCTTCACTGAGAAGCTTGCAGGCTTCGCTTCTATGGTTCTCAAGAAGGCTGAGGAAGTCATCCTACACGATGCTGTAGAAGACGAAGTGAATGACATATTGAGTGACATAGTTGACTCCGCAGGAACGGTCTTCATAACTCCGACTTACGAGGCGGATGTCTTCCCGCCGGTCAGCAACCTGCTAGAGCTGTTGAGGGTTAAGAAGCTCGGCGAAGGAAAACATGCAGCAGCGCTCGTAACGAGGCTGTGGGGTGGCAAAGCTGGAGCCAGCCTCGTCTCCAAACTGAAAGAGTCAGGGTACAGCGTCTTCGAGCCGGTCGGCGAGTACGTAAACTATCCGTCTGAGCAAGACTTGAACAATATCAGAGAATTCCTTCTGGGCTTTTCAGAGAAGGCTTTGAAGGACCTTTGAGCGGACTCGCTTCAACCTGAAGTAATCATGGCGATTCCATGCAGTCGGGCGTGGCTAGATCAGTTTCATGATCTGATCGACAACTCTCTCAGGGTCGACGTTCGGGTCGTCGTTTCTTATGTCCTTGAGCAGGTTCTTTGACCAATAGAAGTTTACGATAGGTTCAGATGCTTCTCTATAGACTTTGAGGCGCTCGCGGATGACTTCGGGCTGGTCGTCTACACGCCTGAATAGCTCGCCCCCGCACTTGTCGCACTTGCCTGGAATCCTGGGCTTCAACGTTTTCTCATTGTAAATCGTGCCACACGTCTTGCATTGTAGTCTCGCTGATAGCCTATCCACAATTACGCTGTCAGGCACGTTGAGATTCACCACCGTGTCGACCTTTGTGATCTTCTCGAGTTCCATGGCCTGGCCGACGGTTCTTGGGTAACCTTCGAGTATGAATCCCTTCAACAGCTCAGAGGCTAGGCGTTTCTTCAATATCTCGGTGATGATCTCATCCGGCACCAACGTGCCAGAGCTGCTGTACTTCTCAATCGCTTTTCCGAGCGGTGTTTGGTTGCGTATCTCTTCCCTGACCAAGTCACCGGTCGAGATGTGCGGAATGCCCAGCCTCTTGCTCAGCCTAGAAGCGTATGTTCCTTTTCCCGAACCGGGTGGTCCGAATATCACGATCTTCACGGGCTCAACCTCCGCAGACGGGTACCAAGGAGAGGGCATAGTCTAGGTTCGATGATTTGAATGACACGCCTCAACGGGAACAAGTCAGATCATGGTCTGCGATTTCGGCATAGCACCGTGTTCGTATAGCGCTGATGCGACACGCTGTCCATGTTTTCCAGCTTGCGTGACACACATGACTGAGTGAAAGGCGAGCATACGCATATCGAATTCAATCCGGTCTCAGGATAGCAACCTGCTCGCTGTGATCAGCTGATCTTACGGAGATGAGTGGAACGCCTTTCTTGCCTTTCACGTAGGTCCACAGGCCGAACAGCAGAACAATGCAACCTATGATGAGTCCTGGGACGTTCCAGCTCACTCTTTGTACGAGTCCGGGGCACCTCACCATGTCGTGAATCTCAGGTGGTAGGGTCGGGCATTCATAGAAGTAGACGTTCTGAACGAGGCTCCAAACAGTGCCAGCTAGGCTAGCAATAGCGATCACGATTATGAGCAGACCTAGCCACTCGTGGACCAACACCGTTCTGGCCAAATTCTCAACCCTGTGCGGCTTCGAGGGCGCTCTTCCATAAACATTCCCAAAGACCAAGCAAAGCGGAGTCCGAGACGATCTCAGCCATAGGTCAAGGTGTTTGTCTTTGATCTTGAAAACGGGGACATGTTACTGGCGGATGGTTCGGTTCAAATAGTCGTCGGAGATCAAGTTGCCCGATGTGTCAGTGAGCAAGGTTGCAATTGTGAAGGGGCAAGATGCCTCTGATATGACCGTCAAAGCGCTGGAGATGGTAGATGCAGCTGAAGCCGTCTCCACGGAAAAGCCGGTCCTGATCAAGCCCAACTACGTAACCACGGATCATCCATCAACAGGAATCACAACGGACAGCAGGGTCATCGAAGGAGTAGTCGCGTTTCTGAGGCAACATGACGTGAAGGAGATCATCATTGGTGAAGGAACTGGATTCGGAGATACCTTCGACGCCTTCAAGATTGCGGGCGTCAACGAGGTTGCAGAAAGATGGAAGGTGAGAATGCTTGACCTCAATAAGGACGAATTCGTTGAGATCAATCCTCCACGTCCATTGGCGTTGAGGAAAGTGAAGATAGCCAAGACGGCCTTGGGGAGCACGATTGTGAGCCTTCCGAAACTCAAACCGCACAGGTGGGCCGGGGTAACCTTGAGTCTGAAGAACATGATGGGAGCGGTGACGCCCAAAGGGTCAATGCACGTCCGTCTAAGCGAGAAGATTGTTGATTTGGCGTCGATCATAGGACCGAGTGTAGCAGTCATAGACGGCATAATTGCAGGCGAGGGACACGAGACAAGCGGCAATCCCGTAGAGATGAACCTAGTTATCGCAGGAACGGATCCCGTCGCGGTAGACGCCATCGGTGCTGCTGTGATGGGCATATGTCCAGAAAGCGTGAAGCACCTGCGCTTGGCAGACGAGACTGGACTTGGAACGTGCCGCTTGGAACGGATACAGATACTTGGCGAGCCTGTAGAGAAAGTCAAGAAGAAGTTCAGAACATCATTCGTCACGAAGGTCCTGCGGATCTAGACTAGGATCAACGTGCGAGCGAACAGATCGAAGAGGCGCAGTCCTGTGTGTCGGCGGGCTGGCGCGCGCACACTGAATACGAAAAATGAGCACTAAGGAAATCTCACCAGTACGGGCTGGCCAGTGTTACGGCATCATAGCCAGCCTTCCTAATTAGGGCTAGGATCGCTGCTATGTCGATCACTTTTTCATCATAGTCTACTAAGATCAGATCTGCTACGTAGTTCGCCCCGACCGATTTCACACCATCAGCCTTCTCCAGCACCCTGCGGATGGGAAGGATGCATGTGGAGCATCGCGCTCCGATGATTCTTAGTCTGGCTCTTTGCATTGCCCAAGACCTAGCCTGAATGCTTCAGCCTGCGGTTACATATTTCAACCAAAGAACGATGAGGAGGTGGGTGATTCCACAGAGGAAGAGTAGACAGGTTAGCAGAATGTGAGTCTTGAACCAAGGTCTCAAGAGCCAACTTCGGACGGGGCTTGCTCGTAGTTGTTCGCCCACGAGGCCGCTTATCAGCATGATCAAGACCAGCCAGGCAGCGAAGCCTTGCACACCGGCGAGCCCAATAAGGCCCCAGGTTGGTCTAAGGTAGGCGAACGGGTTAGCGTATCTGAAGCTTAGCGGAAAACCCGAGTGAATCAACAGTAGAATGGTGCCCGCTATGTCTAGGTAACAGTGCGCGCGTAACCAGCTCCTTCTGCTGCCAAAGCGACTCTGGGATACATGCCTCGTGGCCTTTCTCAAAGTGTAGAATTGGCCTATAACCAGCAGAGCGGTTCCGAAGTAGGCTAGTTTGAAACCGACCGGCGAACCGCCCTTCAGGATCATAGCGGAGAAGTCCCCAACCGTGTAGGAAGGTATCTCCTGGAACAGCTGCGAAAATCCTAGCACCAAGAAGAACACAACAACGAAGGCTCCCGCTGCCCACACCGATAGCCCGATCAGCCGCGGATTGGGCCTCATCCTACGAGGCCCAGGCCCAGGGCTGGTCGTCAAGGTGTTCTAGGAACCCCGACGGGGATCACGTATACAGGCTTCTCTTGGTCTGACAGTCCCAAGATCCTCTGGACCTCGCTGTCGTAGAATGCACCTACGACTACGTTTCCCAGCCTGAGGGCGACAGCTTGCAAGTATATGTTTTGGGCGGCGTGGCCTGTCTCCTGCCATACGTATCTGACTCCTCTCTCACCGTACTTGCCCGTGGTCCGCTCAAAGATGGCTGTGATCACTAAGTTCACAGGCGCGGAACCGACCCACTCCTGATCCAAGGCGGCCGCCATTAGCTCCCGACTGAAATCGCCTGCGATCCTCTTGACCAACGTGTGGTCTCTTGGCTCGTAGCGGTAGACTCCCGCGTCTAGCCCCTCCACTCGAGAAGGCTTTGTGACAACGTACACCTCAAGCGGGTAGGTTCCTCCAGCCGAAGGTGCCGTTCGAAAGCCATACTGTGGAAGAGTGATCCCCTGCGCCGCCCAAAGCAGCTGCATGACCTCATCGATAGTCAACGGCTTGTCCGCATATTCCCTAATCGATCTACGTCTTGCAAGCGCTTCCTCAACCGAGACTGGTCCTGAAGCTCTCGTATGTGTGCCGGCTTGGACTATCTGCGATGTTTCCGTTCCGACTGGTTTGGGCTGCTCGAACTTGAAGCTGAGCAGGGCCACGCCAACTGCAGTCGCCAAAGCGCCCGCAAGGAGACCTAGGAAAGACCTGCGCCTCAGCTTTGCCGAAGACACAGAAGATGCCCTAGTTATGGTGTCGATTCGCACTACATATCTTACTCGTCAAAGCTCCGGACACACTAAGATTCAGGATGGTGCCCACGTGTGCTAAAGCGACGCTACAGAAGGCTTCAAGTCCATGGCGTTGGCGTGAAGCGAGGGGCCGAGAAGAAGCAACAATCTCTATCATGCTCCTTCTAATCAAGACGGAGGGACACGGCATGCAAACTGGGGGACAAGATCTTTGGTAGATCTCATGAAATTTGTTGAGACGATTTCTCCAACGACGTGCGTGTACCTAGAGGACTCCTACTCACAATCGATGAGCGGGTATGTTCTACGAGCTGTTGAGGAAAAGAAGACTGCGTACGTAGCCCTCGACAGGACGATCTTCCATCCAAGATCTGGTGGCCAGCCGTCTGATCGAGGAACAATAGAAGGGCCGGCGTTCCGTGTCGACGTGAAAAGGGCGATGCTACAGAGCGGAGTCGTCGTCCACTACGGCAAGGTCGACGGAGAGCCCAGTGCCGGTCCTGTCACATGTAAGATCGACTGGCCGAACCGGTTCCTGATGATGAGAAGGCACACGGCAGCTCACCTACTGGACTATTGCCTTGCAACTCTTCGCGGATCTCGAGTTGAGACAACCGACTCATGGCTTGGAGATGACCCCTACGTTGGGTATGGAGGACTAGCTCCTTCCAGCTCCGATCTAGAACGGCTTCAGGAACTCGCGAACGGCTTCATCGAGCGAAGGCTGAACGTTGAGGTTAGAATGCTGGACAGAGCCGCGGCTCAGCATCTGATCGCAGATGCACCGAACGTCTCGAGGCTTCCGAAGAGCGAGAGACTGAGGATCGTGACTATTGAAGGACAGCTTCCGATCCCCTGCGGGGGAACACATGTGCGCGACCTAGGCGAGGTAGGAGCCGTAGAAGTTCGGAGAACCGAGCCCGCCGAAACAGGTTTCAGACTACATTTCGAAGTGAAGTAGCCACCGAAACAAGGCTTACTCTTGATCGCGTGGCAACCGGCCGACTGCTACCCTTAAATGACCTGCTGGCTTGTACGGTGAACCCGAATCGGGAAGGACAACATCGCAGAGGAATAGGGCGTGTCTGAGGCTGAAGAGAAAGAGGCGATGCCGAAAGTTGAGAACCTACTCTTGCCTCTCGAGGAGATGCTTGCCGCCGGCTTGCACATTGGAACGCGCATCAAGACTGGCGACATGGAGCAGTACATCTATCGTGTCAGGCCTGACGGGCTCTTCATCCTAAATATCGGCAAGACAGACGAGAAGATCAGGCTGGCCGCGAAGTTCATTGCACAATTCGAGCCCGACCGTGTCCTCGCGGTCTCTTCGAGGATCTACGGTAAGACTCCGATCGAGAAGTTCTCGGAATTGACGAGGACTACTTTGATGGTTGGCAGGTTCATGCCGGGGCTGATCTCGAACCCGCTTCAGCGAAAACACGCCGAACCTCAGCTGGTCATAGTGACTGATTCCCGGGCCGACTTTCAGGCGATCAAGGAGTCAACAAGTGCAGGCGTGCCGGTGATTGCTCTTTGTGATACCGACAATGCATTCACTGGCGTCGATCTTGCGATCCCCGTCAACAACAAAGGGAGACGGGCTTTGGCGATGGTTTACTGGCTGCTAGCGAGGCAAGTGCTCCGGGAGCGAGGAGAACTTCCTGCCGATGGGACGATCACAGCAACGGTGGATGATTTCGAGACCAAGCTGGCTGCGATCGCGCCTAGAGTTGGCGGCGAGCTTTGAAACTGAGAAGGGCTCAGGTCGCAGGCTCCTTTTACTCAGGCACAAAGACAGCCCTCACCCGCGAGATCCAGGAATGTTTCACTCACCGGCTAGGCCCAGGGCGGCTCCCTACACTCGCCCAAGTCGGCGAGAGGAAACTCGTCGCGTTGGTGTGCCCGCACGCGGGCTACGTCTACTCGGGCCCTGTTGCGGCAAGATCCTACTTTGAGCTCGCGAGCGACGGGAAGCCCGCCACGATCGTGATCATCGGGCCAAATCACACGGGGCAGGGAAGCGGAGTCTCAATGATGCTTGAGGGGGTCTGGGAGACACCGCTCGGAAAAGTTGAGATCGACCGGGATCTAGCTACGGCGATCTCGAGAGAGTCTAGCATCATCGACCTTGATGATAGCGCCCACCTCTACGAACATTCGATAGAAGTTCAGCTTCCGTTCCTGCAGTATGTGCTTCAGACGAGGTTCGAATTTGTTCCGATCTGCATGATGATGCAGGATCAGGAGACTAGCGCCGAAGTCGGCAAAGCTCTGGGACAAGCTCTGCGGGGAAGAGATGCGCTCGTGATTGCTTCGTCTGACATGACTCACTATGAATCGGCGGATGCAGCAAGGCGAAAAGACCGTCTTGTCATCGATGCGATACTTGCCCTTGATGACGCCAAGCTTCAGGAGACGGTTGAAGCTCACAGGATCACGATGTGCGGTCACGGTCCGGTTGCGAGTGCAATTGCGGCCTCGAAGATTCTCGGCGCTAAGGCGGCTAGCCTTCTCGGCTATAGCACGAGCGGCGACATCACGAGAGACCACAGTTCCGTCGTAGGTTATCTCGCTGTCTCAATCCACAAGTAGGAACCCCACTTCGGTACACGTGATCAACTTCCTCGACCTTCCGAACGGTCTGGCGGTTGGGCGTTTCTTTTTTCTAGCAGCTCAAACGTACTTAGCTAGCGGTGCTGCGTTTTGGGAATGGGCATTGGCTTCGGGAAAGTAATACTGTTCAACGAGCACTTCGTCGTCTACGGCCTTCCTGCCATAGCGTCTGCGATCGGTGCAAAGACAACGGCGCTAGTTGAAAGACGACCTGGATCGGGTGTAGAGCTTAAGGACGAGAGGCCTCAGACGGAAGGATACAAGGTCGAGAAACTCGCCCAGCAGAAGGAATCCCTCGACCGCATGCTCAAGTTCATGAACATCGACACGGGGAACAACGCCTTCACTGTAACTTTGGCTGGCGACTTGATCGCCGCGAGCGGAGTGGGAGCAAGCGCTGCATCATGTACTGCAATCGCACGGGCATTTTCTCAAGAACTCGGCTTGAACTATTCAGATGAGATAATAAACGAGGCAGCGTACGAGGGAGAGAAAGGATATCACGGGACCCCCTCTGGCATCGATAATACCGCGGCAACGTTCGGCGGTCTGATTTGGTACAAGCGAGAGGGCGCATCGCAGGTGATGGAGCGCATGAAGTTGAAGAAGCCGGTAGAGATCGTGATGGGGAACACTGGCCTGGTCGCAGACACAAAAGTCGTCGTCGGCGGAGTGAGGGAGCGCAAGGAAACGCAGCCTGAGAAGTACACTCGCATCTTCAGGGCCGCCGAGCGCTTGGTACAAGACGCAAGGAAGCAACTTGAGGCATTCAACCTTGAGAAAGTAGGCGACTACATGGATGAGAACCACACACTTCTCCAAGAGATAGAAGTCTCATGCACTGAGTTGGACTTGCTCGTAGATTTGGCACGCAACAACGGAGCCCTCGGAGCGAAGATGACCGGGACAGGCAGGGGAGGCTACATGGTCGCGCTGACTCCAGGCAAGGATCTTCAGGAACGCGTAGCAAGGGCGATCGAGAACAAGGGTTTTCAGGCACTACGCACGACCATAGGGGTCTAAGGTTTAGGCAATTAACGCACCGGTCGTTCTTGGTGAATGAGAATGGACCTAGCGAGGTTTGTCAAGACTCTTGATGAGAAGGGAATGCTGACACGGATCAGTAAGCCCGTGGACCCGAAGTATGAAGTCTCCACTTTGATGAAGATGCTCGATGGCCACGTCCTCCTCTTCGATCATGTCAAAGGCGCCACGATGCCCATCATCGCTAACATATGTTCAACACGAGAACTGGTCGCGACAGGTCTGGGAATCCGGAGAGAGGATCTGATCGCAAA
Source organism: uncultured Candidatus Bathyarchaeia archaeon (assembly GCA_964394935.1). GTDB lineage: Archaea > Thermoproteota > Bathyarchaeia > 40CM-2-53-6 > 40CM-2-53-6 > CAVPLU01. Next base: position 25,980 of record CAYMZN010000005.1, read on the forward strand.
GCTCACCGATGGCATAGACCACCCAAAGAAGCCGAGGATCGTGGAGGCTCAAGGGTTCGAGGAGATAGGCGCTGACCTGGGAAGACTGCCACTTCTAACATACTACCCGAAGGACGGCGGCCCGTACATCTCCTCAGGGATAGTTGTCGCCAACGACAAAGAGTACGGCATCAATCTGTCCTACCATAGAGCGCAAGTCCTGGGAAAGGACGACTTCGTTCTGCGAATCCTTCAGAGACATCTTGACACTTACATTGAACGCGGACTAAAGGAGTTCGCGTTCTGCATCTCAGCCCCTGTCCAGGTGTTGGTCAGCGCAGCAATATCTGTGGACATCGGCATCAGCGAAGTCGACATCGCTAACGCGCTAGAGGAGACGCAGCTTCTACGGATCGGCGGGCAGCTGGTACCGACTTCTGACATTGTGATCATAGCTGAGTTGACCGGCGAGATGCATGATGAGGGGCCTTTCCTCGATCTGACGGAGACCTTCGACATTGTTCGAAAGCAGCGAGTCGCCAAGGTGAAGAAGATCTTTGTGAAGAAGGGCACCATGTACCACGCGCTTCTCCCCGGCGGACTTGAGCATAAGACTCTGATGGGCATGCCTAGAGAGCCCACCATCTACAGGGAGGTCGCAAAAGTCTGCGATGTCAAGGATGTTCTGATCACGCCTGGAGGATGCTCTTGGCTTCACGGAGCCGTGAGCGTACACAAGAAGCATCCGGATGACGGCCGAAAGGCGATCGAGGCCGCCTTCAAGGGTCACAAATCGATGAAACACGTCTTCGTCGTCGACGATGACATAAGCATCCACGACCCGAACGAGATCGAATGGGCACTGGCGACTCGTTTTCAGGCCGACAAGAACATGATCATGAAACGGGAGAAGGGGTCATCCCTCGACCCGTCCTCGGACATGGACACACAGATGACATGCAAGGTCGGTTTCGACCTCACCATACCTGAAGGTGGAAAGAAGGAGTTCCGAAGGCCCGCACTACCCATGAAGCTGAACTTGGACGACTATATCACGCGAAAGTAGACTGGAGCTGAAGCGGTCAATGTATCTGACGAATGCAGAGGAGCGAATCCTGTCCGGCGAGAAAGGAGAAGTCATGGAACGAATGTTCCGGTTGCTCGTCCGGCTCGGCGAGATATACGGCGCGGACAAGATGATTCCTGTCAACTCAGCGCAAGTGGCGGGGGTCTCGTACAAGTCGATAGGCGACCCCGGCGTAGAATTCCTCGAAGATTACGCTAACAAAGACGCCAAGGTGAAGATCGTCACCTTCCTCAACCCGGCAGGCATGGACATTGAAGACTGGCAGAAACTGAACGTTCCACCAGAGTTCGCGCAGAAGCAGCTCCGCATCATGAACGCGTTCAGGAAGATGGGCATCGTTGTCAGCGCGACCTGTACGCCCTACTTGGCGGGGAACCTTCCGAGATTCAAGGAGCATGTCGCTTGGTCCGAATCCTCCGCAATCTCTTTCGCCAACTCCATCATCGGGGCAAGAACGAACAGAGAGGGAGGTCCATCAGCCCTTGCCGCCGCACTTTGCGGTGTTACCCCCGATTATGGTCTCCACCTAGACGAGAACAGGAAGCCTCAGATGCTCGTCGAAGTCAACGCCAAGCTAGAAGACAGCGCCGACTTCGGAGCACTCGGCTACGTCGTCGGCAAACAGGTCAAGAATAGGATACCATTCTTCAAAGGCATCAAGGACGCTGGTTCAGATCAGCTGAAAGCGCTCGGCGCCGCTATGGCCGCGTCCGGCGCGGTCGCCCTCTACCACGCCGAGGACCTGACTCCCGAAGCCCATCTAATGGAAACTAGAGGGCTCGAAAAAATGTCAGTCTCAGACATGGAACTGGATGAAACCTTCTCAAAACTTTCCACGGGGAAGGAAGCTGACATCGTAATCCTCGGATGCCCTCACTCCTCGCTGAAGGAGATAATGACCGTCGCACGAAAGCTGGAAGGAAAAAGGTTGAAGAAGCCTCTGTGGGTCTGCACATCCAGAATGGTAAAGGAAGCCGCGAACCGAATGGGTTTCACTCAGGTCATCGAGGCCGCTGGCGGCAAGGTCGTCGCTGACACATGCATGGTGGTCTCGCCCATCGAGGACATGGGATACAAAACGACCGCAGTCAACTCAGGCAAGGCGGCGAACTACCTACCCGGCTTCTGCAAACAGAGCGTAATCTTCGGCAGGCTTGACAGCATACTCGACAAGGTGACCGCCTAGATAGCACCGAGGTAGTTGAGAATGGAAGTCTTCAAAGGAAGAACAATCAGCCCAGGCAGGATTGAAGGAGAGGGTCTCGTATCGAAGGAACCGATCGGGTTCTACGGAGGAGTCGATGCCAAGACGGGCCTTTTCATTGAGAAGGGACATGAACTCGAGGGCAAGTCCGTCAAGGGAAAGATCTTGGTGTTCCCATGTGGGAAAGGGTCGACCGTAGGTTCGTACGTCATCTACGGACTCGCCAAGAACAATCAGGCACCCCTCGCAATCGTCAACAAGGAAACCGAAACAATAGTCGCCACAGGGGCGATACTGGCTGGGATCCCGTGTGTTGACGGGATCCCCGTCGAGAAGATCTCAACCGGCGACCATGTCCTCGTCGATGCAACTGCCGGAACTGTAACTGTCACCAAGAAGAGCTTGTAGCTTCGACGAAAGCCAGCGATAACCCAGACCATGTACGTCAACGCCAGGCGGGATTGAGCCGAGTTGGTAAGTGAGACAATAGAACGGAAAACAAGTCACATCACAACTGCACTTCACCGGGACGTCCAAGCGCATGTGCCTACGGGATTCGACGACGTATCTCTAGTACACAACGCGCTACCTGAGCTTGACCGTGAAGACATCGACGTTACGACTGAGTTGTTCGGCCACAAGCTTACTGCGCCAGTAATGATAGACTCGATGACTGGGGGGACCCCGATTGCCGCCAAGATCAATGCAGCGCTCGGCAAGGTAGCGGAAGAGCTTCAGATCCCAATGGGGTTGGGCAGCCAAAGGGCTGCAGTCGATGACCCGAAACTCGCCTATACGTTTCAAGCGGCCAGAGAGAATGCGCCCTCCGCTCAGATCTTTGCGAACATAGGCTGCCCGCAGATTCTAAAGGAAGACGGAATCCATCGCGCGAAGGTTGCGGTTGATATGATCAAGGCTGACGGACTGTTCGTTCACTTGAATGCTCTTCAAGAATCAGTCCAATTTGAAGGGCAGACTCGCTTCAAGGGAGCGCTCGCAAGAATTCGAGAACTCGCATCCACGCTTAGTGTTCCTGTTCTGGTGAAGGAGACTGGCGCCGGGATCTCTCGGGAGACAGCTATCTCGGTTGAGCGAGCAGGCGTGAAGGGCATCAATGTCGGTGGTCTCGGAGGAACAAGCTGGGCCGCCGTGGAGTATCACCGCTCAAGAGAGAAGAAGCGCTCGCGGCAAGCCCGCCTTGGCATGTCATTCTGGGACTGGGGTATTCCAACCGCTGCCACTATCGTAGAAGTCGCCAGGTCAACGAGGGTGAAAATCCTTGCCTCGGGAGGCGTACGGAATGGTCTTCACGTCGCAAAGACGATCGCACTCGGCGCGCACTGCGCAGGGCTAGCATTGCCGCTTCTGAAGTCCGTGATGAAGAGCGGCGGAGCCGCCAAAGCGGATCTATTGACAGTCATCGAGGAGTTGCGAACGGCGATGTTCCTTACGGGTTGCAGGAATCTCGATCAATTGCACAAAGGCCCGGTCGTGATCACTGGAAGAACACGAGAATGGCTGGTGTCTAGGGGACTACTGCCCTAAGCTGACTTGGCGTGCGATGTTGCTCCGGAGAAATCGGGTCGCGCAGTTCGTTATGCGGCTGCTTCTTTCGGCGGCTCGAGGGGTTTTCGATAAAGGATCCGATATTCGCATCTCTCGCAGTCTAGTTGGTCGAGAACTGCGTTGAAGAGCGCGCACCACTCCCATACATCGTCGCCAATGCGGAGATTGGTCCGTTGGATGCATGGGTAGGTCTTCTTCACCATGGGTTGCGGTATATGCTAACAGTTTAGGATAAAGCTAGGCCTCTGGTTTGATATAGGGTGGGAACGCATTAGCCCGCCTTCACGCCTGTGTGAGGGGATGCGCTTGGCTTCTTCCGAGTTTGCCGGTTTCTACAAGATAAGCCCCGAGGAGCGGCTGCGCTTCGTCCGCGACTTTGCTCATCTGGACGAGGCGGAGCTGGAGATTCTCCGAAAGTCGAGCGCGCTAAAGATCGACGATGCCAACCGAATGATCGAAAACGTCGTCGGCGTCATGCCTGTGCCTCTAGGAATTGCGGTGAACTTCCTGATCAACGGCAAGGATCGCCTGATACCCATGGCCATCGAGGAGCCCTCAGTGGTCGCAGGTGCAAGTAACGCAGCCAAGATGGCCCGCTCGCGTGGAGGCTTTTGGACATCTAGCACGCGGCCTGTTATGATCGGGCAAATACAAGTCGTGGGCTGCACGGATCCAAACCAAGCGCGTACGGCAATTCTAGCATCCGCGAACGAGATTCTCGCAAAGGCGAACGAACAGGATCCCGTGTTGGTCTCGAAAGGTGGCGGAGCCATCGGCTTGGAGGCCAGGGTTATCCAAACCTTTCTGGGCCCTATGGTGATTGCGGAGCTCTTAGTCGATTGCGGAGACGCAATGGGTGCCAACGCGGTTAACACAATGGCTGAGGCCGTTGCGCCGCTGATCGAAAGAATCGCTGGCGGTCGAGTTCACTTGAGGATCGTCTCAAACCTTGCGGACAGGAGGCTGGCACGCGCTCGCGTGACCATCGCGAAGGAAGCTGTCGGCGGCGCTGAAGTCGTGGACGGTATAATTAGCGCACATGCTTTCGCAGCCTCCGACCCATACCGCTGTGCAACGCACAACAAAGGCGTGATGAACGGTGTAACCGCAGTTGTCTTGGCGACGGGAAATGACACACGAGCGATCGAGGCTGGAGCACACGCCTATGCATCTAGATCTGGGCATTACAGTCCGTTGACCAGTTGGGAGAAAGACGCCAGCGGCGATCTCGTTGGAGAAATTGAATTGCCGATGGCGGTAGGACTGATCGGGGGCGCAACGGCAGTCCATCCAGTAGCGAAGGTTGCGGTCAAGATTCTTGGAGTAAGATCCGCTCGCGAGCTAGCGGAGATGATAGCTGCCGTCGGTCTATGCCAGAACCTCGCCGCCCTTCGGGCGCTGGCCGCCGAGGGAATCCAACGAGGCCACATGAAGCTTCACGCGAGGAACGTGGCGGCCACGGCCGGAGCGACGAGCGATCTCATCGACAGAATAGCGGAGAAGATGGTTGAAGAAAGAAAGATCAGGATCGACAGGGCTAAAGAACTGTTGGCTGAGTACTCGAGAAGTCTCTAGATGATCCTTTCGATGAGCGCAATAGATTCCATATGTTTGATCTTCGGAACCGCGTCCTTCTCCATCCAATCCGAGACGCTATCATAGAGCTTCTGATAATACTTCTTCGTCGAATGTCTGACCAGGCCGAGGCGTTCCATCCTTCTGACATATCTCCACTTCATGCTTCTGGAGATCTTGTCGCCGAGAAGTCTGTCGAGATCCATCTTCTTGAAGATTTTCGGGAGGCGGACGAAGGCTCCAATAATCTCTCTGGGAAAGCTTGTGAGACTCTCCTTCGAGAGCTTACGTTTTCCTCTGGATTTGATGAAACGTATCCTTTCCGCAGCTCTCCTCAAAGCCGCTCATCTTCCCGCGGTTCCTGCTATTCGAAATCACCCATTAAAAGCATTGTTTGGCGCGTTCCGAGGACCCTCTGATAAGCGAGGCGGGCGGCTATCTCAAGTTCCCGTTGGGCTAGTTCCCCCTAGTGGATTCCCGGTTGGCTGCGTTCGATCCTTCTGAAGACCAAGGGGACAATCAGGGCCACGGTTAACCCTTGGATCAATGAACTTGCGAAACTTGGCACTAGATAGCTTTCAGGGAGGATCAACCCTAATACTAAGACAGAGACACCGGTGACTACACCACCTATAGCAATGCGAAGGATCTTCTGAGCACCAGTTACGTCGGTCGTGAAACCCACGAATCGAGCTTCGGCTAGCGTACCGAGCCAGAAACCGAAAAGGTATCCTCCTATCCGGCCCGGGTTACCTTCGGCTATGACACCCAACACAGCAGCAACGGTCAGAGGAATCAGTATGGCGATGCCGAACAGCGATTCGAGCATCGGCGAGTTCTCTTTGGTTTGCGCTGGAAGGTACTGCATTAGGAACATTCCAATAACAGCAACCACTAGGCCGATTGTATAACCACCGATAACTTGGGCCGGGTAATGTACGCCAAGATATATGCGTGATATTCCAACTGCTGCAACTATCGCAACCCCGAGAGCTGCCAGAGTCCATCTTCTCAAGTCTAGCGCGATCCAGGTCCAGAAAGTCGTTGAGTCTTGCACGTGGCCGCTCGGGAAGCCATACGATGTTTCGTTCTTCTCGATCATGCGAAGTTCGACTGGTGGTCGAGGCCAAGGTACGAGAATCTTCAGGAAGAAATTCAGGTACGCACCGAAGAATAGGACGTAAGTGACTATCCTACCGCGAGACTTGTCAGAGCACCAGTAGACGAGGGCACTTAGGCCAGCAAGAAACATGTCGTTACCCAGCAACGTGATTGCCACGAAAATCCAGTCAAACTCGTGGGCGAATAGGCTCTGAAGGATCTCGATCAATTGTGTCTCAAAGAGCAAATCCCCGAGCGGCAACTATTGTTCAACATCCAAGGCGAATGTCAAGCGTATTGAGCCTTTTCTTGAGCGAATGAATCCGAACCTAGACCGAGTTACGGGTCGTCTGTGAGAGTAGTGTAGACTAGCCCACGGTGAATCCGCCGGCTATGAATGCGATAAGGCCTAGCAGCATCCAGGCCAAAGCTTGATTCTTCGATGTGAGAGCGTTTCCCGGAGAGGGGTCCTTGACGATCGAGTAGGCCGAGTACATGAACCCCAAATCGCAGATCAGAACGGTCGGCACATAGAGCCAGGAGACCATCCTAAGGGTAATAGGGATCGCGCTCAGAAGCACGGCTGCCACAAAAAAGAGCGCCCCGGTCCGCGACGCGATTTCGAGTCCTCTTGTCACTGCAAGCGTCCTCACACCTCGTTTGGAGTCGCCTGTGACATCAGCCATTCCTTTGATGACCTCCCGGCCCATTCCGGCGAGAAACGCGAGCAGCGCGAATACGTACAACGTGGTAGTGATGCCGCCGATGGCTCCGCCGAAGATGAATGGTATCGCCAGGTTCGCACTCACGACAGCGTTTCCCAACAAGCCTGTCCTCTTTCCAGACCTATTGTAGTAGAGCATGAGTCCTACCGCTGCGATCGCGATGAGAAAATTGAGAATGCTCAACATGAATGCAAGTAATAACCCAGCTAGGAGTGTGATTGCGGCAAAAGCCGCGGCCTGGTTCTTCGAGACGCGTCCTGAAGGGATGGGTCTGCTAGGGTTGTTTATCGCATCGATTTCCGCGTCGAGAATATCATTGACGGCCATCGACCCTGCGACTAGGATGAACCCTACAAGGAATCCGACAACAGCAGAATAGATCGGCATCGCAGCTCCCAGCGACATGAACACCCCAATGATGACCGCGAACCCCATCATGAAGCAGTTGGGAATCCTCGCAATCTCAACGAAACCAGAAGCCCTGCCACCCCCTGAGAGCGCTCCCGCCATGATGTTCCCCTAGTTGATGTCGATCTTCTCATTCTTGGAAGCGTATGCTAGTCTGCACACGTGTTGGCGGGGGCACTTTTAATAACGATTCTCTGGTTCTGAGTGTACGATAGCTTCGCGAGGGCTGTCTCACATGGCCGGCAGGGTCGAGCAATATCTGGTCGAAAGCATCAGAAAGCAAGGCGCCATTCACCTCACTCTGCTCGATCCTGAGAAGGTGACTCGGTCCAACGCTGGGGCGCTGGCGAAGGCGGTAGATAGGAGCGGTTCCTCCGCCATCATGGTCGGAGGTTCAACATCTGTATCTGTCTATCATATCGACGAGGTCATCAGTGCAATAAAGAAGCGGACCAGGCTTCCAGTCATAATCTTCCCGAACGACATCGCCGGGATAAGCAAGGAGGCCGACGCAATCTTCTTCATGAGCCTCATGAACTCAATGAATCCCTACTACATAACACACGCCCAGGCCCTTGGCGCGCCTCTTGTGAAACGCTATGGTCTCGAACCGATCCCTATGGGATACGTCATCGTTGGCGATAGGGGAGCTGCAGCCGCATTCGTAGGCCAAGTCAACCCCATCCCATTCGACAAGCCACCTCTAGCTGTGATCTACGGGATGGCGGCCCAGTTCATGGGTAAGCGATTCTTCTACTTGGAGGCGGGTTCCGGCGTTGAAAGACCCATCTCTCCCGAGATGGTTGCCGCCGTAAGCAAGAACATTGAGATTCCGGTGGTCGTTGGTGGAGGCATCCGATCTCCCACCGTCGCCAGGCAGATTGTGAAGGCTGGCGCCCGGGTCGTCGTGACTGGGACATTGGTCGAGAAAGCGTCTCCCGAAGCGCTACGGCGAGTTGTGCGAAGCATCAAGAAAGCTGCTTGATGGACACGGGGTACGCGGTGTGTCCGAGGACAACTATCTGCGTATCAAGAAGACTACGCCCTACTACAACATCGTCCGACGTGTCGCCTTTCCTTCGACAAATACGACACTCCTCTCGCTCTTCGGAGTGAATGTTCTCGGCTCTACGCTAGCATTCCTGATAGCAGATCCAACGGAAGGCGGACTCCTCCGCGGGCTCGTCGCCGGCCTCCTAGTATTCCTCGTTCCAACTCTTCTTTCCGATTTCTTTTCCTTCTATGCTACAGTCAGGCCGGATCCGCTCTTCTTTCCCAGACGTGTCCTCGCGTTGTCGCTCTTCGGTGGCCTCGTGTGGATCATCATAATGGTGATCGGGGCGGCAGTCAGCAGGATTCTCGGGAGCTTCCTGTTTCCGTTCCATGCTTTCTACTTGGGTCTCTTTGTTCTGTTGCCACTACGATCGATGGCCGTGTTCTCAATGTCAACTGTCAGCCTCACCAAGCGTGCGGTATTTGCTGTCTCGGACCCTTCGGCGTCTTGCGTCGGGTTGGCGGCCGTGCTTGGCGCCCCGTTGACGGGTGTCGTTACAAGTCTCGCGTTGGCGGTCGCGGTATCATTTGCCTTCTCGTTCGCATTCCTAACCTACATTGAACGACGAGGCATGCAGACACTTGGCGCGTCGCCCCTGAGGATCTTCAGGGCTTTCTTGAGAGACTGGCTCGACGGTAACTTCTCCACATTCGAGAATTATCTTGAGATCTTCGGCGTGGACAGTACGATCAACGTGAGCGTTCTGAGCTTCAGATCAAGGGCGTCGGGCAATGTGAAGGGGACTCTGATCGTGCCAAACTTTCACCCGGGGCCTTTTCTCAACATTGGAAGCAGTGCGCTACCCTACATGATCAAGCGCATAGTTGAGTCAGCAACAGGAGGAGTAGCCGCAGTCGCGCATGGCATCTCGGGTCACGAACTCAATCTTGTAAGTCAGCATGAGAATGAGAAGGTCATCGGGAAGACCCTGTCACTGCTCAATCTTCCCGAGTCAGGTTCGGAGGTTAGTGCGATTGTACGCTCGACGGCAGGAAGCGCGACGGCGACTTGCCAAGTCTTCGGAGAATCAGCCCTCGTAACAATGACGGTCGCGCCGAATGACAGTGAGGACATAAGCCTTGAGGTTGGTGAGTTGCTTCGCAAGAGTGCTCAAGGGCTCTTCAAGGATGTTGCCCTCGTCGATGCGCACAATAGTCTGGGGAAGGTGACTCTAATGGGCCGTGACAAGCTCAACGATCTTGCGGAGTCAGCCAAACTGGCAATAAAGGCAACTAAAGGCGTGGGGCCTCGTCCTCTCTCGCTCGGCGTTGCCCATGATCTGCCGGACGGAGTTTCGGTGAAGGAAGGGATGGGTCTTGGAGGGATTACTGTCTTTTGGATGAAAGTTGGAGACGAATCCTTCGCCTACGTCGTTGTTGACAGTAACAACATGGCAACGGGCCTAAGGGAAAGAATACTCGCTGCATTGAGTGAGATGGGCGCCACGGACGCTGAGGTCATGACTTCGGATACGCACATGGTCAACGGCATAGTTTCGGCAAAACTCGGATACTATCCCATCGGCGCAGCCACGGATCCAGAAGTCATAGTAGACTCAGTCAAAAGAGCTGCAGACAATGCGAAAAGAAGGATGGAGCCGGTGGAAGCCTCGATGAGTTGTTCTAATCTTGACGTAAGAACTCTTGGTCTATGGTCTCTGAGTCGGCTGACCGGCTTCGTTCTGAGGACCGCAAGGCTCACATTTGCGACGTTCTTTCCAGTAGTGCTTGTGATCGCGGCCATATCGTTCGTCTTCTTGATCTAGGTCGAATCCAATTGCCCCAAGAGTTCCACTACATGCAGCTGCCACGAGAGGTTGCCGTAGGCAACGATGTGCTACGCCGAGTCGGTGAAACCTGTCGTCGGCTCGGCTTCTCGGGATCTGTGCTCATTGTGACGGACTCTAACGTCCAACCGATAGCGGCCATGCCTGTACGTGACTCTCTGAGCGGATCGGGATACAAGGTTCAGGAAGTGCTGGTGAAAGGCTCATCGATTCCGCAGGTCCGTGAGGTTGAGCGAGAAATAGAGAAGTTCAAGCCGAGTGCTGTAGTGGCGGTCGGCGGAGGAAAGGACATCGACATCGCAAAACTCAGCTCCGCCAACAAGGGCGTGCCCTTTCTGAGCATTCCGACAGCCGCTTCTCACGACGGAATCGCGAGTCCGGTCGTCTCGATGAGGGGGTACAGCAAGCCGTACTCTTTCATGGCGCAGGCGCCTATCGCTATCATGGCTGACATCGGCGTCATAGTTCGCGCACCATTCCGGCTACTTGCAAGTGGTTGCGGCGACGTTGTGGGCAAGTATACGGCGGTCAGAGACTGGAGGCTTGCGCACCGAATAAAGAACGAGTACTACGGCGACTACGCCGCCGACTTGGCGCTGATGAGCGCGAGGCTCGTAATGAGAAACGCACACGTTGTAAGAACCTTGAGCGAGACGGGCACCAGGACAGTCGTCGAGGCGCTGATCAGTTGCGGCGTCGCGATGAGCATCGCAGGCAGCAGCAGACCTTGTAGTGGCGCTGAGCATCTTTTCAGCCATGCCCTCGATGTGGCCGCACCTCACCCAGCGCTTCACGGAGAACAGGTCGGCGTCGGAACGATCATGTGCGCCTACCTCCATGGAGCGAACTGGCAACTCATCCGAGATGTCCTGCGAACGATCGGAGCACCGACGAACGCACGCCAGCTTGGGATAGAAAACAAGCATATTGTCAAAGCTCTAACCATTGCCCACAAGATAAGACCGGAAAGATACACCATCTTGGGCGAGAAGGGCCTCACACGTGAAGCGGCGGAGCGAGTTGCTCAAGTGACCGGCGTAATCGAGTAAGCCTGGCGGCCAAAGTGACAGCGTCAGAAACATTGGAACTCGAAGCGAGGAAAGCAGCCCTCCTGAATGCCATCAAACACGACGGCAAGGCCGAAGCGGGAGCAGTTATCGGCAGAATACTAGGCGCTCACCCCGAGCTGAGACAAAGAGCAGCAGACATCCGCTCCCTCGTCTCCCGAGTCGTCGAGCAAGTAAACACGATGAGTCTGGCAGAGCAGCTGAAGATCGTGGAAGAGAGCTGGCCTGAGGAGCTAGTGAAGGAGAGACCGAAAGCCAGGCGAGCGCTTCCTCCGCTCCCCAATGTTGATAAGTATCCGAAAGTTGTCACGCGTTTCTCCCCGAACCCGGATTCCGTACTTCACTTGGGGAACGCGCGCGCTGTGATCCTCAGCCACGATTACGCCCGGAAATATAATGGGAGTTTCATTCTCCGTTTCGAGGACACCGATCCCCGATTGAAGAAGGCTGCACTCCAGTACTACGACCTGATACGCGACGACCTGAGGTGGCTTGAATGCTCCTGGGACGAGGAGTATCTTCAGAGCGACCGTTTGGAAACATACTACCACTACGCGGAGGAGCTGATCAAGAAATCGGGCGCATACGTATGTGGATGTAAGCCCGAAGATTTCAAGCAGCTCATCGAGGCTGGGAGAGCGTGTCCTTGCCGGAGTATTTCTACGGAAGAGAACCTGGCGCGTTGGATAGGCATGCTCGAAGGCGAGTACGGGGAAGGCGAAGCGGTCGTTCGTGTCAAGACAGATCTCAGTCATCCCAATCCAGCGGTGCGGGATTGGCCCGCGCTCCGTGTCATCGACCCTATGAAGTATCCTCATCCCCGCGTTGGGAGCAAGTATCGAGTTTGGCCTTTGTACAATATGGCGTGCGGCGTCGACGATCATCTGATGGCGATTTCGCATGTGATTCGTGGCAAGGAGCACCTCACAAACATGGAGCGGCAGAGGTACCTCTACCGGCACTTGGGTTGGCAGTATCCAGATGCCATCCACTACGGCCGCCTCCACGTGTTCGGGATGGATCTCAGCAAGTCCAAGATGATGCGGGCACTCGAAGAGGGCATCTATAGTGATCTGAGTGACCCTCGGCTGGGGACTCTGATGGCTCTCAGACGGCGCGGGATTACTCCCCAAGCTCTCAGAGGTGTAGTCTATGAGGTCGGACCACGCCCGGTTGACGCCACGATAAGTTGGGAGAACATTTACGCCGTCAACCGGAAGATCATCGATACAGTCGCCCGTAGGTTCTTCTTCATCGACAAGGCAGTCGTGCTATCGGTTACTGGAGTGAAGAGTAGTCGTACAGTCAGAGTTCCCGTTCATCCCGACCACACCGAAATGGGCGCAAGAGAGATCACCGTCGAGGCCAAGGACGGCACATGTCATCTCCTCATTTCGAGGGGAGATCTGAACATTCTGAAACCCGGGGTCGTCGTGAGATTGATGGAGTTGTTCAACCTCAAAGTCAACCAGGCTGGCCCTGACGGAGTCGCTGGTGAGCTTCACAGCGAGACCCACGCTGAAGCCAGAGAAGTGAACGCCCCGTTGATCCACTGGCTTCCCAAAGAGCGTAACTGTAAAGCCAGAGTTGTGATGCCGACCGCTGAGCGGATCGAGGGCCTAGGGGAGCCTGCCCTGACGACTTGCCATATGAACGAGATCATTCAGCTTGTCAGATACGGTTTTGGCAGGGTCGACGCTGTCAGCCAGAATTCTGTCACAGTGTATTTCGCTCACCGATAGAAGCACGACCGCCCGTGAAAAGCGGAAATCCGGGTTTTTTTTCGCTGCAATGGTGCGCGCGCGCACACACCCAAAGCAAGGGTTCAAATTGCGACGTTCACATCACGAGACCCACACACACAGAAAAATTCCCAACGACGACGGCCTGCTACGGGTTGGGGGAAGAATCCCCTAACAAGCCCACTTACCTTCCCGCGCCTCGCAATAACGTACGTGACCACAGCCACGGTAACGATGCAGCCGACTAGGGCGATGACTACCAGCCACGGGGCAAGCACCGCGAGCCTGTCGACGCCATAGACTACTCCACCGACGGGAAGTTTAGCTATCGGGTCGATCACCGCTTGCATCGTGAAGTTATGAGAACCTTCCACTCCGCAACAAGGATTAGTCGAGCCTGCCAGCGTGTTCCCGTAGACTGATCGGCCCTCGAAGTTGCAGCCGCTGGTATCGTACATAATAGCGTCTGCTATTGGTATGATAATTCCTTGCTGAATTACTACGTGGAAGTCTCCTGAGATTATTATGTTCCGGCTGGAAATATCCACTTCGTTCCAGTCTGGAGCGTATTTTGTGACTGTTGAGAGGAAGAGGAGTTGCTAGAGGATTCCTCCCCTAACCCATTGGCTTTATTGCAAGAGGCAAGGGAAGGATTAGTCTCTTGTGTGTGGTGCTTGGCTCGGTGCGCACACGGAAAGGATCAATGATCCAAATCAGGACGCCCACGCCGAAACTTGTTTCAGAATGAGAAGACGTGAACACTCGCTGTTTCGAGAAGTAGCTAACTAGCATGTAATGGAACGCGTTCACTTCACTGGTGCTTCTTTCCGCTTGTCCTGAGACCCCTTGTCGTGCCACCTTGCTCCCACGATCTTCCAATGTTCCTTGAACTCACGTGCCTTCTCGTCGAAGGATACGTCATCCAACTCTGCTCGGATTCCGAGCCCACTCAATGCCGCAAGCATAATATTCGTCATGTAGTGCGAAGGATGGTTTCCTTCCTTCAACAGCTTCACGGAGGATTCGGTTACCGAAACTCCATACATCTCAACGAACGCCTCATCATCACCAAGTCTGTTAATTTCGATCTTCTCCATGTAGCCAGTCGACTCTAGGTACCTCGCGATACCTATCAGATTTTCCAGAGGTCTATTTCTCTTATCGATCTTGACAAACCCTCTTCTCACCGCCTCGTCGAGATGATATTGCCCCACGTTTCGGAAGAACTGCACTGACTTTTCACCCAAGTGCTCATTGACGGCTCGGCAGATTGCATAGTTGATTGTGTCCAGAAATTCCGGCTTTACGCAGTTCCCCATGATTCCCCACAAATTCTGTACTGCCCTGATTTTGATCTTAAGAGTTTCTAGGAGCCTGCAAGATCGCTTGCTAGGATTCTGATGTTTTGCAACTGGCGCGCTCAATGGAGTCCAGGGGTTCCACGTGATACAGCGTGACTTCCACGTCTCACTTACACGTCGAATTTACGACTTCCACGTTTCAGCCCAAACAGGCTCCTTACCTATATCCCCGGATGCTTCGTGCCGGCACTAGAATTTGAATGGTCCTTATGTGCACATCAAAGCCGGTCAAAATGAGGCGTTTCGAGATGTCAGACACCCAGAGAAGGGTGTCAGCCACCCAAGGCGGGCAGGGACCCCAAGAGGGGTGTGGATCCAGTGCAGGAGGCGCAATCGCTCGGTTAGCTGAAACATCTGTCGAGAGATGGAATGGCTGAAAGCTAGGGCGGCTTGGCTGTTCGGCTTATCAATTGGTCGAACACCTGTAGTCCACCGGAACGCTGGGAAGAATCGAGATGAGAACCGGCGCAGGAACAGAATTTCGTGACGTAGTGAAGATCTCGAAGCTCATCAAAGTCCCAATGAGCGAGGTTTTCGCTTGGTGCACAGACTACTCTGATTCGGATGCCCAGATCACAGGATCCGGAGGACCCAAGACCCGGAGAATCACTGCACGCGATAGTAGAAAGGTTGTCTTCGTCGACACATACGCCGACCCTGCAATCAAGGCGAGAACAGTAGAGGTCTCACTACATCCGCCCAACGAGTGGCGCGCCAAGTTTAGTGGCGGAAGGTGGGATGGAACCGGCATCTATACTCTCACAGAAACCCCTGAGGGAACTAGGCTCGACATAGTCTTCCGAATAGAGAAAGCGATGGAAGGGTACACCGCCAAAGACCTAAGGCAACGCGCCAACGAGATCTGGGACAGGTACGATGCCGAGATCGAGAAGACGTTGCGGTCAACGCGATAGTCTTTCCGGAGCGGTCCTCATCGGCGGCCGGGCGACGGAACCATTAAGCGATGAGCGCCCTCTATCGCTGGATAGGTGAGATGGGGTGACCTTCACCTACACGGGCATCAGGGTTCGAGACCTCAAACGCTCACTGGCCTTCTACACGAAAGTCATGGGACTGAAGCGAGTTCACCGAGGAAGAATGAGGGCGGGAGGAATCTTCGTGCAGCTGAAGGACCCGCGATCGCGCCAGATGCTCGAACTGAACTACTACCCACAAGGAACAAAGTACTACGAACAATTCAAGACCGGCTCGGAACTAGATCACCTAGCCTTCTGGGAGCGAGACGTAGACAGGAAGTACGAAGAACTGTTGAGCAAAGGCTGCGTCAAGGCAGTTGAGCCCTTCTCGGAAGGCGGCTACAGATTAGCTTTCGTGAAGGATCCCGACGGAATCTGGCTCGAACTGATAGGCAAGGATAGAAGAGCGAGACGACGACGGGTTCGCTGAAAGAAATTGCTCTCAATAACAGACTACGCCGCCATTGTTACGGCATAGCCTTTTCCTGAGCCCCTGCTCCGACGAACCAGTCAAGACGATTTCTTGAGTGAGCACTACTTCTTCTTGACGAGCACATCGGAACCTCGTAATGTGACTTCGAAGGAAGTTTCATCTTTCTTCGGAGGCGGTGCAATCACCTTTCCTGTCTTGAGGTCGAAACGTCCCCCGTGGCAAGGGCATATGACCTCACTGCCATCAAGCGTCCCCTCGCTTAATGAACAGCCTCGATGTGTACAACTATCGGTGATTGCGTAGAGGGCTCCACGAACATTCGCGACGAGTACATTTTCGTCCTGCACATTAACTTTCTTCATCATTCCTGCCGAGAAATCGCTTAGCTGACCGATCTTTGTGAACCCTTCACTCATCCGGAAGCTCTCCACAATTTCGCCGATACGATCTAGCGACATTTATGCCTTCACCCGATGAGGCGAATACTCTCTGCAGCATCACCGACTACAAAGTAGGACGAGGCGCCTCTGCTTGGTCCTCTTGTCTTGCTCGCTCAAGACAAGAGTATTTACGTGGCCAAATTCACACATCGTCCAAGTCATGCATGGGTCTCTTTAAGCATCAAACCGCAGATCACGTCGCCCCACGTCAGCAGTGCACATAGAGCTACCGCCGGAGCAAAAGACCCTGTGGTTGTTGAGAGGTAACCGGCTAACCACGGCCCAATTAGAGCGCCTACATATCCACCGACTAGCATAAAGCCGCCAGCGGTTGCTGAGTATGATGGGCCTACCAGTTCTATTGGCATTGCCAATACTATGGGAGCCATACCCCCGATGAGAAACCCATAGATGATTGCCGAAATCCGCAAGGACAAGCCTACGGTAGTTCCGACAAAGTAAACTACTCCACCTGCGAAAAGCGACGTCACCCAAATGAAGGGTTTCCGGCGACCTGAGCGATCAGATGCCAATGGTATAATGAGGCTGCCGGGGATCATAAAGAATGACATCATTGAAGCTATGACGCTTGCCGTGAGTGGGTCTGTTCCGTTGAGAACGAGCATAGTTGGAAGAAATCCGAGTAATGCGATCTGAGGTGCAAGCAGGAGAAGGGTCGTCAACATTAGGATCCACATATACTTGTTTCGAATTGTGACGGAAAGGGACTCCTTGAACGGCGCACTCTTAGGTTCGCCGGAGGAATTCGCTTCAAGAGAGCTGGTCCCGGATCTTGGTCTTTCCCGAGCCAAGCTATCCATACAGTAGTCATTGCCAAGCTAAGCATCCCGATCACAATGAATACCCCTTGCCAAGATCCAGCCCAAGGAAGCAGTAGAGCAGGAATGAGAATGAATGGCAGCTACATGCCGACTTCCATGCCACTGAACATGATGCCGCTTGCCAATGCGTATTGTTTATGTGGAAACCATACGCCTGTTACCTTGGGCAGGTTAGGGTAGGCTACTGAGTAACCAACTCCACATAGGAATGTGGTTATTGCCAATGTTGCGAAGTCTGTAGCGAACCCTCTCAGCAGACCAAAGACGCCCATTATTGGGCCACCTACTAGAACTGTTATCCGAACGCTAAAGCGGTCAGCAAACAAACCTCCGGGAATACACAGAAGAACTAGGGACAGGGGAACCAACGCTATTATGATGCCGACTTGCTCGAGCGTTACAGTCAGGTCCTTCATTACCCACAGCACCAGGGGAGGAAAACAAAACCAACTGGCACCAAGGGCGAACAGTATTAGCCACGTTGTCGCCGCCATCACCCAGCGATAGGTTTCAATTCTCTCCCCCATTATCCGCCCTCCCAGTCAGCTATCTCAGGAATCTTCTGCTCCCCATGGTGAGAGTTTTGGATTCAAGTCTTACCGTAGGCGACCTCTCGCAGGTCTTTCTGGCTTGCTCGACGGAGGCCGTTCGATCTGCGATGGCTGGATTCTCTTCCAACATGTGCTCAACTGGCACCGTCTGCTTAGGAAATCTAGATTGGAACCTGTTTTGAGAAACGAGCAAGCAAACTAAACATCGGAGTATGATGACCACTGTCCGAATCAGGACACTAGTCATGGTTACATACCATATAGAGTAAACTCGATTGTCTAGAATCTCCGAAGCGGGACAGCCAGCTAGATGGTTTTGTTCATAGGCAAATCGAGACTGTGAGTCAAGAGCAGAGAGCGGATGTATGCCGAAATTGACGTAGCCGAATCGTAAGTAAGCCACACTGACAAGAGCATGCCCGGTATCTTGTGATTCCTTGGACGCAGTTGAGCTCCTAAGACGCTACTAGCTTCTTGAAGAGCTCAACGGCGTCGACAGCGTTGTCGCTGTACCCTTCCGCTCCTATCTCACGCGCCCATTCAGGTGTTACTGCGGCTCCACCGACCGCTACCTTCACGCTCTTCCTGATGCCAGCCCTTGTCATCGCGTCGATAGTATTCTTCTGTTCCGGAGTCGTGACCGTGAGGAGTGCCGACATTCCGACTATCTGAGCCTTCGATTCCTTCGTCTTTTCTACGAACTTCTCCGGGGCTACGTCCACACCGAGGTCGTTGACCTCGAACCCGGCAGTTTCAAGCATCACCGCAACGATGTTCTTTCCTATGTCGTGAATGTCTCCAAGGACCGTCCCAATGACCACGATTCCAGTACTCTTCCGTTGTAGCTTGCGTTGTAGGATGACGGGTCTGAGCACCTCAACTCCTACTTTCATAGCTTCTCCTGCCATGACAAGCTCCGTGAGAAAAGCCTCGCCCGCCGCAAACCTGTCCCCGATTGTTCGAACGCCTTTCGATAGTCCATCGTCGATTGCTACGACGGGATCAACGCCGACCCGGACTGCCTCTTCGGCAGCAACACGGACCCGGTCGACATCCAATTCAAGCACGGCGGTCCTCAGTTTCTCGATAACGTCAGACTTCGAGCTCATCTCGGCGGATCTCCGGTTTTAGACCGCAAAGAGTCACCGCTGTCCCAATATTAGCCTTAGGTCTCCCGGTCACCCTGCACTAGTGGAGCTTTTCCTTTCCAGTGTTGATCGCATTGTGATTCTGTCGGATACGGAAATTTGTATATCGGCGGGGCTTCTACGTGGCGAGCGCGGCGCTTGGTGGATGGTTCCACAGAAGAAGTCTGAGATCCTGTCCGAGAAAGCAAGGTCTGTAACTGTTGGTGGCGTCCACGACGAACTCCGATACACAGACCCGTACACGCTCTTCCTGAAACGGGCAAAAGGCTCCAAGATCTACGACATTGACGGGAAGGCCTACACAGACTTCCTGCTGGGATACGGTCCGCTGGTTCTAGGCCATTGCCATCCCAAAGTGGTACAGGCCGTGAAAAGGGCAGCTGCGATCAGTGATCTCTGGGGAATCGGAACTACCGAGTTCGAGTACAAGCTCGCCGAGAAGATTACCCAGCATGTCCCATCAGCCGAGAAGGTCCGATTCTGCAACGCGGGTTCGCACGCAACCTTCCACGCGATAAGACTGGCTCGAGCCTTCACAGGAAAGAAGAAGATCCTCAAGTTCGAGGGAGGGTACCCTGGCTGGCATGACTACGTGGACATAAGCGTGATGCCGCCCCTCGACAAGGTCGGAACACCTTGGCCTGTGTCGGCCCGAATCTTGCCGGAAGGTGTGGCGCAGACGATCGTTCTTCCCTGGAATGACGTTGCCACTCTTGAACGAGCCGTTTCACAGTACAAGGACGAGCTCGCTGCAATTATCACTGAACTGATCCTCCACAACATAGGAGTCGTCATGCCAAAAGAAGGATTCCTTCATACGATAAGAGAGCTCACGGAACGGCACGGTATCATATAACCGCGTTCGGACACAGCATGGGTGGCGCACAGAAGCTTCGACATAAAGCCCGACCTCAGCGCCTTCGCGAAGGCAATGGCTAATGGATACCCAATTGGTGGAGGAAATCCAAGAACGTCGCCTCTCTCTGCTCTACTTGGATGCGCATCCGGATCTGTACGAAAGTTACCAAGGCTCGTCCTATTCTCACGCTACCGTTGTATCACGAATTCTCGATAGAAACAACTCCGGTTCAAGAACTGTTTGCTATGTGGGGATCAGGGCTTCCACTAGAGAACATGAAAGGATTAGGGATCTAGGATTAGTCGAGTACACAGCACGTGACGTCTATACGAGAGGCTGTAGTGCGATCGCTTCTTCGATAAGGCCTGCGCTCACGGACGAACCGGTCTACCTTTCGGTTGACTTGGATTGCCTGGATCCCGCGTTTGCGCCCGGCGTAGGAAATCCCCAGCCTGCAGGTTTGAGTACCAGGCAGGTGTTCGACATATTGCAAGGCGTTGAAGGCCTCGAAATTGTCGCCGCCGACATAGTTGAATACTCTCCTAGGTTTGATTTGGAGCGGACAACGGCCTTTACCTCGGCGATTCTGATCAAGGAGATAATGGGGGTAATGGCCGAAACCTCGTCACGCAACCTGTCGTCCGGGCGTCGGTGATAGATGCGTAGAAACCCCGGAAGGTACGATGTCGAAGAAGACATGACGATAATCTCTGGAGAGTCGGCCACGAGCCTGCTGTTCAGCCTAACCTATGCGATAGGAAAGGAGCTTACCGGGCGGGAAAACGTGGTGACGACCGACTATGAGCACTACACGAACCTCAGCCCATGGCTCGAGCTGGAAAGAAGAGAGCTCATCCGCGAGCTCAGGTTTACTCACCTGAATATGGATGAGGGAACACTCGATCTGGATCATCTTCAGAGTCTGGTGGACAATGAGACAAAGGTGATTGCTGTCATTGCTGCCTCGAACGTGCTCGGCACAAAGAGCCCCTTACATGAGATTCGAAAGATCGCCAGAGCTGTAAACGCCTATTTTGAGGTAGACGCGGTTCATCACGCCGCTCATGGCCCAATAGATGTGCAAGCCATCGATTGCGATTTTCTAGTCTTCTCTGGGTACAAGTTCTTCAGCTCCCATGGAAGCTTCCTCTACGGGAAAGAAGGCCTTCTGGAGGCGCTCAGCCCCTACAACGTCGCTCCTGCGCCGAACTCCCCGCCCTACAAATGGGAGTGGGGGACTTGAGACCAATCGATGTTTGCCGCGATAGCAGGCGTTGTGGACCATTTGGTCTGGCTCGCTGATCAGATCGGCGACAGGTATGAAGACCTACTCAAAGGCTTCTCCGGCCGCCCGCGATCTCTGAAAACCGCAATGCACGCCATAGAGGAATATGGTCGAGACTTGTCTAGACTCGTCCTGGATGGACAAGGTGGTCTCCCGGGACTACTCCAAATGCGTCATGTGAAGGTCTACGGACTCAAGGATCTGAACCGACTGGAGGAGAGAGATCCGACGTTCGCATTCAAGATGCAGAATATGCGCGATCAAGATGTTGTCGAACGCCTTTGGACAAAGTATAGCATTTCCATGCGTGCCGAGGACTACTACTCCAGAGTTCCGAGAGTCTACGATGTTTCGACGATGATTCGCGCCAGCCTGGTACACTACAATACTCCAGAAGAAATCGCTGCATTACTGAAGGGACTCCATGAGATTGATAAATCCTAAGAGTTCACAATAGCGAATCTCGGATCGTCGGACATTCGTTCCCCACCTTAGACGCATGTGATGATTGGATGTTGGGTCCGAGAGAGAGAAGCGCAAATTGACCGGATAGATTTTTTTGTGCGAAAATGTCCGGCGGCGAATCGTTATCGTAACCGTTTTTGGTTGGAACGTTCGTGGACGTTTGAGGGAATAGTATTGGGAACGAAGGTTGAGCAACCTAGAATCGTCGTGAGCCCTCCAGGCCCGAAGGCACGTGAGCTTCTCGAGAAGGATGAAGCCTACATTTCACATTCCGCTGTCAGGTGGTATCCCTTGGTTGCGGAATCAGGGTCCGGGTGCATCGTGAAGGATGTTGATGGAAACGAGTATGTTGATTTCAATTCGGGTATAGCGGTCCTGAATGTGGGCCATTCGCATCCACGCGTGGTCCAAGCGATGAGAGATCAGGCCCAGAAGCTTCTGCACTATTCATGGACTGATTTCTATTATAAGCCACTTATCGACTTGGCCGAGCAGTTGACCAAGATCACGCCTGGAACTTACCGTAAGAAGGTCTTCTTCTCGAACAGCGGTGCCGAAGCAGTTGAGGCTGCTATGAAAGCTGCTAGGTGGCACACACGCAGACTGCTCTTCCTAGCTTACACGGGTGCATTTCATAGCAGAACCTTTGGAGCGGTGGGCCTAACAGCCAGCAAGCCTGTTCAGAGGCGGCACTTCTTCCCATTGGTTCCTGAAGTGACTCATGTTCCGTATCCCTATTGCTATCGATGCCCGTTTCACCTCGAGTATCCCGAATGCAGCCTTTGGTGCGTCGACTTTGTGGACGAGGAGGTCCTGAAGAAGTACCATCCGCCCGAGGATACGGCTGCAATGTTCGTGGAGCCAGTTCAAGGTGAGGGTGGCTACGTGGTTCCACCTGAAGACTACTTCCAACGGCTAAAGAAAACGCTCGACAAGTATGATATTCTGTTCGTAGATGACGAAATCCAGGCGGGACTGGGAAGGACAGGGAAATGATTCGCGATTGAACACTGGGGCGTCACCCCAGACATCATTACGATAGCGAAAGCACTTGGGTCAGGTCTTCCAATAGGTGCAACGGTGGCCAAGGAAGAAATCATGGACTGGGAAGGGGGTTCACACGCCAACACACTTGGGGGCAATCCGGTCGCATGCGCCGCCGCGCTACAGGTAATCGGCATCATAGACCAGGAAAGGCTGCTGGATAACGCAAACAAGCAGGGAACATACCTATTGAAACGCCTCAAGGATTTGCAGGAAAAGTACCCAATCATAGGTGATGTCCGCGGGAAAGGGCTCATGGTCGGCGCAGAGATCGTCAAGGATCCTGACACAAGAGAACCTGCCACTCAAGAAGTACAAGACATCATGAAAAAATGCTTCAAACGTGGGCTGGCGATCATAACATCAGGGAAATCCACGATGCGATTCGCTACACCACTGATTATTACTCGCGAACTGATAGACGCCGGTCTTGACATCTTCGAAGCGGTCGTGGGAGAAGTAGCAAAACAACTGAGCTAGACGACAAAGCTCGCGTTAACCAAATGCGTCTCACGCATACAGACTGAGCAGAATTGGCGACTCGAACGAGGACTGTTCGTGGAAGAGGAAAGACTTGAACCGGGCCCCCTTGCTGACGAATTCAGTTGACTAGGACTTCAACATAAGAGGACCTCATTCTCAGGCCGGACCAAGCGGTAGTTTGTCTATGCCATGCCTTTTCATGATGTTTCTCCCTACATCGTCCAGATTCTTCTCAATATCTCTTGGCATGGGTTCCGGTTTGTGATCCCTGATTATTCTTTGAGCTATTTCTTTGGCTCTTTGAACGGTATCCTTTGAGCCTAGCTTCTTCCAAATATTCAGATCCTGTCTGTCGACCAAGTCTGAGGGATTGAAGATCTCTCTTTTGAGCCATTCCATGGTATGCTTCTGGGCTAGGTAGTGCCCTCCAACGCCGACCTTTCTGATAACATCAACCGCGAGAGTTTGATCATTGACGTCGATGCCCCTGATGAGCCTCAAAGCCATTCCGCAGATAGTGTCATCCATGACAAGTTTTTCGAAACTCTGGCAATTCTCAAAATCCAACATTCCTGGGCCTGATATCACATTTATTCCCGCAAGCGTCCCTAGGGTCATCCCGATTCCAGACTCGAACCCAGATTGGGCATCAACTATCTTCGCATCGCTTAAGCCTAGGTACATGTGGGTTGGCAGGCCGTAGTACTTACCGATCTGTGCGTAAGCACAACCCAACATGACGGTTTCTATGGCGCCCAAGCGGGCTGTAAGATACCGCATGTCGAAGGTTGTCGGTGACCCTCCATAGATCACGGGTGCCCCAGGGTTGGCGAGTTGTGAGACGACTAGGCCACTAAGGAACTCCGCATTCAACTGGACGAGCGAGCCAGCTAGGGTTACGGGTCCCGTTGCGCCAAGCTGCGGCATCGGAAGGATCTCCCCGGGGATCCCGTACTTGGCGCAGTCCATCAAATTCTGAACAATGAAATCTCCCCACTTGAGTGGAGCTGACGGGCATAGGTCGAAGATCGCCATGGGTCTTCGAGCTAATTCCTTTTCGCCTCCGACCACCGCGGCCAGCATGTCTTTCATGTCGTATAGGCCCTCTACGCTGAAGGTGCCGGTGACTATCGTCTTCGGAGAATTCTTGAGGACTATGTACAGCCGATATCGATCAACTATCACATCGGGAACGTCGGAAACTACGAGTGCCGTGCTCTGCGCCTGTATATTCTCTAGCCCGTCGGTCAGTCGCACGAAATCGGCGAGATCTTGAGATACCGGTCGTCTGACTTGATAGGTTTGAGAGTCAAGTAGATACAAGGCTGCTGAGCCTGGATCAAAGTGCACACGGTTGCCTTCAAGTAGGAGGTCGTGTTTTCCGTCGCGACTATACAGTCTTATTGTTGACGGCGCGCTGACTAGGGATTCCTTTACAAGATGTTGTGGGATACGCGCAATCTTCCCGGTCGCGTCGATATCTGCACCAGCATCAGCGACCAACTTCAAGGCCCGGTCGCTTTGAATCATTACGCCAACTTCTTCAAGGATCTTCAGCGAGGCTAAATGAATGGTTTCTATCTGTTCCCTTGACAACAGCTGAAGCGTGGGCTGATTCGAGAACGATAGCTTCGTCATTCCTAGTACTTCCCGTCGCAAATGTGGTCTTTCAGGAAGTGCGGCAAGATTTCTGGGTCATTCCGTATTTAACTCTAGTTGGAGCCGTATGTTTCGCTCTGGTCAAGCGTCTGGTTCTTCGACGTAGCGAGCGAAAGGCCGGACCTCAAATGAGCGGAATCGAGGATAGCGTCAACTTTGACGAGCGGGAAAGTCATAGCATCTGAGAACGAGAACTCAGGTTCGTCGAAAAGAGATATGAGCGCGGTGATGCAACCATCTCAGACTGAGAGAGAAGTCTTGAAGATACAGGAGATTCAAGCGTTTCCG
Organism: uncultured Candidatus Bathyarchaeia archaeon; assembly: GCA_964394935.1. Classification (GTDB taxonomy): domain Archaea; phylum Thermoproteota; class Bathyarchaeia; order 40CM-2-53-6; family 40CM-2-53-6; genus CAVPLU01. The sequence continues at coordinate 51,109 of CAYMZN010000005.1, forward strand.
CTGAGAATTCCCTTTAGGAGGTCAGCTCGAATATCCTCTTGGGAATATCAATGGTGCGAGAGCATTCTTGTCAAAGTCAAGGCAGACGACTTCGTCGGCTACGGGGAAGCTTTGACTGATCCGGCTTTCACAGGCGAAACCATCGAAAGCATACTCGGTGCCATCAAGAACTGTCTTGGACCAGCCGTCCTGCGTTCGAACCCCTTCGCGTTGAGAGAGATTCATCACAAAATGGACGCGGCGCTGGTGAAGAACACGGCTGCTAAAGCGGCGATTGACATCGCTTGCCTAGATGTGGCCGGGAAGGCAATTGGACAGACGGTTTATGACATTCTCGGCGGAGATTTTAGATCAGAAATTTCTGAAGTGCCTGAAATAGTGTTTGGTCCGCTAGCTGAAGTTGTGAAGTCGTGTGAAGAAGCTGTTGCAAGAGGCGTGGCGTCTTTGAAGGTCAAGGTCGGTGAGGGTTTCAGTGAGGACATCGAAAAGGTGAGACGGATTCGAGAGGCCGTCGGGCATGATACAGAGATAAGGCTGGACGCCAATCAGGGCTGGCGAGACTATTGGACGGCGCTCAAGATAATTAAGCGCATAGAAGAGTACGATGTCTCATTGGTAGAGCAACCCCTACGGGCCTATGATTTTGAAGGAAGCGCGATGTTGAGAAAGGCTACGAACGTGCCAATAATGCTTGATGAAAGTGTGCACAGCGTGAATGATGCGCTATCTGCCATACGGCTTGGAGCTTGCGACGTGATCAGCGTGAAGGTTATGAAGGCTGGCGGTCTCATGCGCGCAAGGGAACTAGTCGAACTCTGTTCTGCGCATGGGATGCCATGTCACATGGGAACGTCGTGGGAGACCGAGGTCGGGTGGGCCGCAAACCTAAGCCTAATCAAGGCTCTACCCGGCATCAAGCTATGGGATGCCTATTCTCCTACGGAGATATACTGGGGAGCGACTGCAAACATCGGTACCCCTATCCAGAGTCTTGTCAGCGATGGCATTCCCGTGGTTGCAGTCCCAGAGGGCCCAGGTCTAGGTATAACGGTTGACGATACCGTGGTCGCTCAATATCTAGTGGCCCAACCGATTCAGCTAACATAGAATCCGTGATAGTCGGTAAATTCATGCGGCCGTCGTCGCCTCTTAATCGCTACCGTCTCGCTAACCCTTGACCCTGAATGCAAACAGAAAAAGGCCGAGGCAATGTAGCTTGACCTACGATCCCTCCATCAAGAGTGGCCACATAGTCGACGGCAGATATTTTGATATTTGATCCCTCAAAGATCGCTGACACGGCTACCTATCTGAGACCTCAAAGGTTCCTCGTGGGCATAGAGTGCGGGATCGTAAGCGGCAAAATTACGGTAGCGAAGGGGAAGTATCTGCGAAAGTTGAACGGATGCGTCTTAAGGCATACATTGCGCAGATAGCAAGACTGACTAGAAGTATCAGCCAGAAATACCGGTAGGTTTTGTGTCACTCTACGATGTCTTCGGGTGACTTGTACCAGGCGACTTTTTCTGCAACTCGGGCGCGCATTTTCCATCTCATGGATTTCGGTTCACCTTCGATGAGCTTGGAGATGCGGGCTATTCGCTCCTTGACCGTTTCCTTCTCCTTGACACTTAGGCCATATGACTGAAGCATGACTTCGGTCTTTCCGAGAACAGTGGTGAAGGTTTTGTACACTCCCCAGTCGTCTGCACAAAGCTTCCCCAAGCGCATTCCATTTACAATTTCAGGCTCATCCGAGGTTCCCACATCGTGATCTAAGAGGATGGCCACAATGTCCTTGATGTCCTTCTCGGTCGTCTTGACGACCTGCAGTTTCGTGGCGAGGAGGTCGGCGAGAGAAAGTCTTTTCGCGTCAATCGTGAGTCTATCGCGAAAGTCAATCTTGTGGCACATCTCAAAATAGTCCAGGAAGATGTCGATTCTTCGCTTGTTTGGGATATCGAAGAACATTAGGCGAGTTGCGCCTCTGAGAGCGTTGAACATCTGGTTGGGCTCGTAACCTAGTGTGGGGAAGAGGTTGCGGATCATCCGGGGCTGCTTCTTGAGGCCGACTAGGTCGATATCAGGGTATGTCCTCGCAATGGCCGGGTGCTTTGCGCTTGGGCAGTGCATCCCGATAGCTGCACCATATGCCTAACCCAACTCTAAGGAGAAAAACGGGGGGCGTATTGAGGTGCTTTCTCTTAAGGCGGCGGGACCTCGCGGTAGATGTCGGCGATATTGCTGCCGGGTTTCCAGTTCTTGTGAACATAGTAGACGAAGATCAGGACACCCAATAGCATCCAGAGGGTTGTGACGTTCCATGCTACTAGCGAGATGGCTATGGTGCTCAGAGCCAGCAGCCAGAGCATTCCCGCGGCTGACAGGGCGCCTACGATGGTTCTATCGGGTATGCCGAAGATTCGTCTCTTGATACCTTTCTCCCAAATGTCGGAGCGTTTGCACGGGAGCGCGATCGCGGCTGCGCTATAGATTAGGTAGAAGTAGCCCAAAGTCGTGCAGGGGTGTGATGCCTGAAGCCGAACCCATGATGACGAAGATTACTGAGTAGACGCTCCCCAAGACGTACGCAACTAACGAGACTGTGAAAACATATGACAGCCAGTAGATCCACCCCGATCCAAACCACCCGAAGAATGGATCTACGAAACGCGTGGACCAAACGTACCCTCCTGCGGAGCGTGGGGTGCAGACGCCTAGGAGGGCGAATTGCGAAAGCCCAAGTATACCTCAACTAACTGTCC
>CAYMZN010000006.1:0-49112 GCA_964394935.1 uncultured Candidatus Bathyarchaeia archaeon
ACCGAATCACCGTATCCAGTCAGCGTCGTCAACGTGCCTCGATCACCTTTTCGGACGTCGTCTTGGTCTCGATGATGTGATCTCGAAGTAGGGACTGAGTTATTTCGAACACGACATCGAGGTCAAGTCCGAGGGAATCGGCGATATCGCTTGGGTAGTGGGCGCCCGGGTTGTTCTTAAGGTAATCAATTATCATGCTCTTCGCTTCCTCTGTCTGAACAGTCCTAGTGGAGACTATCGAAGCGCCCCTAATGACCTCAAGTTTTTCCTCGATAGCCTCGGAAGCGAGCTCTGTTAGGCTCCTATACCGTTCGCCCGTCGGACTCTTCAGTAGCTTCCGTGCCTCGCGAACAAGGCTCGATGGTAGAGTGACCGAAGTGTAGCCTTTCCTTGGCATACAACAGGACGCTCAATGTGGTAAGGTACGGTACATTAGCGTACATAAAGGTTTACACCAGGAACGGGGGCTTTGGCATCGCATGGAACAAAGCCAGAGCATGCCTTCGATCCCTCGATGACATAGGTTTGAGTCCCTCCTGGTCCGCCATCTTCACGGAGCCGGCCTCGGATACAATGCCAGAAATGTCGCTACAATGAACTGTACGGCTCCTGGAAACGGGACTGGAAAGAGCTCAAAATGAGATGATTGAGAAGTAGCCCCACCGTCTATTACAGTCAAGTCCCACCGGCCCCATCATATCGTTTCGCCTGTCTGCGGACGTCTTGTGGACTATCGGCGTGGTTTCTGTCCGCATGGATTTCGTTGGTTCGAAACGTGAATTGCCGCCTAACCGGCCCCACCAAATCAAACCGCTTGTGCGTCTCTCTTGGTGTTCAACATGAAACTGGGCGGGTGGCCCCCACCCCCGAACGCGTCGCTCTGACGCTTTTGCTAAGGTAGAATCACTGCTCACATTGAATTTGGCAAGCAGGCTAACACGGGCCTGGGACTTCTGTGACTCACAGTTGCAGGTCAAGTTCAGTCTGCCACTGTGTTCTAAAGGGGTCCTTGAAACCAGGCCACCGAGCGATTCCATAGGTCGCTAGCATCTTTCCATCATCAGGAACCTCTTGCATCCATCAATTGTGCTCCTCAGCCTTTTCATCGCTCTCATCCCCAAGAGGATCTCTGTGATTTCTGGATTCGTTTCGATTAGTCCTTCTTCCTCGAATGGGAGCTCAGGGATTCGCAACGCGCCATAGGCGGCTTGCAGTTCAATTGATCTGCCGTCTGCCAACTCTCCTCTGGTGATTATCGGCTTGAGTTGATCAAGCCTGAGCGCCCTGAAGATAGCATATGGGACAAGTATGAAACCCGTGTAGCCAGTGTCCAACGCCGCCATCACCGAGCCATCCGTCGGATAGTCCGAACCGAGGAGTGGGTTGGAGAGGGTTATTGGCACTAACAACGAGTCCTCTACGAAGCTCCAGGTCAATGACCTTCACGCAGTGCGGCCAGTAACGCGCAGACCCAACCTCTCTCGAGTTGGAACCGGTTCTGAAGAAAGTATTACTACGTCACGTGGGTCGACTCCGATTCTCTTGAGCCCTTCTGCGAGTTGCCTCAGTGACGGGGCCTCTAGCACGGTTGCTCCATTCCGTAGCGCCAGATACGTAGTCGCAACGGCCTCATGCGAACGTGAAGCATCCGATTGAAGCCACATCGCCAAGGCGTCCTCGACCGCTCGCGACAGTGATCCGCGAGCGAGACCGTAAAGGCGAGAAGCTCTCTCTCGGAGCTTCTTCTCTAACGCATCGTCCAGCTTCAGGGTGATAACGCCCATGAGCGGTCGCGGCCGCAACCTGTAAGCATATACTTAAATATTTACATCCCCAACTCCCACCATCACACCTCGGTGTTTTCAACAGTCATTGCTCCGGGTGATCCACCGGTTCTGCTGATTTTTCGCCCACAACTTGCCCCCGGGATCGTTGGTTCAAAACATGAACTGCCACCCAACCGGCCCCGCCAATCGCTACACGCGCTCTCGGACAATCTTGCCCATTCTGGGGGCAATGGGCTTGCTTTGTGGTGTTTCGGGTTTTGATGGCTGCTCGTTTCCTTTCCTGGTTCACAGCCCACGAGTTCCCATCTTACGCTACCGCTCACATGCTGCGTGTTCTCTGGTCGCATAGCTTTCCGTACTGGTGGGCGACGATCTCCGCCATTATGCTGAGGGCGATCTCAGCTGGGGTCCGCGCCCCTATGTCTAAGCCTATCGGCGCCCTGACTCTCGCAAGCAGTTGTTCCGACACGCCTTCTTCCTTTAGATGCGAGAAAGTTCTTGCAATCTTCTCCCTGCTTCCGATCATGCCAATATATCCTGGAAGCCTGCCCTTGGAGAGGCATTCCTTTAGAACTGCCTCGTCATGTTCGTGCCCTCGGGTGACTATCACCGCAAAGTCGTCTTCGTGAAACTCAATAGACCGAGTCACACTAGCGAAATCGCCCAACTTCACCTGATCCGCCAGCGGAAAACGCTCCCTGTTGGCAAATTCCTCCCTGTCATCGACAACAACCGCATCAAACCCTAGGGTCTTCACGAATTGTACGAGGGGAACAGCGATGTGGCCGCCTCCAAAGATATAGACTGTCGGGGTTGCTTGGATCGGCTCCACAAAGATCTTGACTTTGCCGCCGCATAGTACGCCGATCCCATCGGCGCTCTCTTCATCAAGCGTGAACTCCAGCAGCTTCGGCTTCCTATCATGTAGGCAACGTAAAGCCTCCTCCCGAACCTTCGCCTCAAGTAGACCGCCTCCTACCGTTCCTGAGATCTTACCATCCGGATACACAAGCATACGAAACCCCGTTCTTCCAGGTACCCCCCTCTCACCACCCACCACAGTCGCAAGCGCAGCTGCAGTTCTCTCTCGCTTTACTTGTATAATCTCTTCAAAGATGTCGGGCACGTCGCTATCCCCGCATAGACTGGTATGTCCAACCGGATCTTGCTCTACCCAGCGCCTTTGACGTTGCCCCCGTCTGGTGGAGCCTTCACCTTTCTGATGGTAGGGTTTCTCTCTTGGATCATTTCATGGCCTGCCCAGGTCATGGTTCACTCTCGATCGTGGGTTCGACTACAACTGGCGCCTTGATCGAGTTTGCAACCAAGCCGTACTTGCGGGCCCACTCCAACGCTTTTCCTACCCGTTTGACTGAGTTAGCCTTGACCTTGATCGCGGGCTTGAGCACCGTTCGCTTGAAGGTGGAAGTCCGATCTAGAAGGTCGACTACATGGCCTTCAGCTTCGCATTCATAGGAGACGAGATGAATCTTCAGTCGTTCAGCGGCCCAGAGGAACATCAGATGGAAGCACATGTTCAACGCTCCAACGAAGGCATCCTCAGGTGTCATGACTCCTGAGCGTCCTTGAAGGGCAGGCGGTGCTGAGAAACTCATCTTGGGGCCGTTGCCGCATGTCAACTCGCCGTCGTGGCCCCCTGTCCACACAACTTTGGTCGTGTATACAGGCACTTCCCTACCTCCAGTGGTTCAGGACCTCATCGACTTCTTGCGCTATCCTTTCAGCTACCTTCTCGGCCAATGCTAGCGCCTCTCGGTCCAGTCTTCGTCGGGAGCGTAGCCTAGAACAATCTGGACTCTCTGTTAGGTCCGTAACGACTATGGATGACGCCGGTTTCCCGCTGTAGCGCTCAGTGCCAATCTTCGCGCATAGCTTGTCACAGCCGTCAACGGTAATGGTCGGATAGTATTTCGCGAAAACTCTCTCTTCTCCACCGCCTGCCAGAAACAACGGAAGGCAGATCGTTACAGTTTCTTGAGGCCTGAGCTTCTCCAGCACCAGGCGTGTCGCTATCCGTGAGATGCTTCCTTCCGTACATCCCTCCCCGCTGCAGGATATTATACCGACTTTCTTTTCGGGCAGCTCCACCATCAAGCTTCACTCCTTCAGCAGTTCGTCCACCTTGACGGCTATCTGTGTGGCAAGCACCGTTGCGAGCTGCTGGCCATCGCGATCAAGAAAAGTGACGCTCTTCGGTTTCAGGCTCCTGTTTTCTTTGAGGGCGTCAACGGCTCTAAAGCTAGCAGCTAGATCTCCACCTGAGAGCTTGATGTTCTTGGCGGCGCATTGCAGAGGGCATCCGTCGACCGCGATGCACTTGTTGTTCTTGACAAGCTGGAGAGTCTCTTCGTCTCCACTGACAATAAGGGCAAGACAAGTTGTCTCCGTGACTCCCTTCCTAATGTTCTCTACCACTTCGTAGGTTGCTTCCCTACTCACGCTACCTAGCGCCTTGCCAATTCCACTGCATGGGATCACAATCACTTTCTTCTCTGTCGCGGTCTTCATTTTACCTAGACTCCAATCGCCTGTGCTCACTCTCCAACTTCTTGAGCATCAGCTCGAAGTATCCGTCGGCGTTCATCAGCGTCTTCAGGTCATCCTCAAGATTGCGGGGGGCCAGGATGACGAGCCACCCTTCCCCGTAGGGATCCCAATTCACCAGCTCAGGCTTCTCAGCAAGTGTGGCATTCACCTCGTCAACTGTTCCCGATATTGGTGAGAACAGTGAAACGGTTGTCTTGGCGGTTTCCAAAGTTCCGATCTCTGTCCGTCTTTCGACTGTTGAGCTCGGCTTGACAAGCTCAACAAACGCCACGTCTCCGCCTGTTCTTTGTAGATAATCAGTGACGCCCAGCCTGACCTTGGGTCTCTCTACGCTGGCCCACAGTCCGTCCTCGCTATAGTAGTATCCCCTGTGGACTCGAAGCTCGAATTTGTCGAAGACTGTCTGGAGGTACTTGCTCAAGTAACGCTACCCTTGGTTGAGGCCCGTGATTCGCAGTCGAAGCAGTAGTGGGTCTCTCTATTCGTCCAGTATACCTTGTTGCAGTTGGGGCAAGTTGTCTTCCTGAACCACTCCCTCTTTGGAGGTGGAGCACGCATAAGGTCGAGGAACCTCGAAGTGCACGCGCATGTCTTCCGTTCCTGATCGTCCTGTGACATGGCTGACACCTCCCTATTCTCGCTGCAACCCCACAGGCATCTTCTCAGCTAGCTTGACGACCTTTGGCTCAGCGAAGAATCTCTGCTTCGCCCATAGGGATACATTGACAAGGCTGATCAAGACGGGAACTTCGAAGAGCGGCCCTAATACGGCGGCGAAGGCCTGACCTGAGTTTATTCCAAAGACGCCGACTGCGACAGCTATTGCTAGCTCAAAGTTGTTGCTTGCCGCCGTGAAAGACAGCGTTGCCGTTTCTGGATATGTGAACTTTAGAGCCCAAGACATCAAGAATGAAATGCCGAACATTATGAGGAAATAGCTGACGAGAGGTATCGCGATTCTTACGACGTCCCACGGCAGCGCGAGAATGTACTCGCCTTTGAGTGAGAACATCACCACAATCGTGAAGAGCAGGCCAATCAGCGCTGTGGGGCTGAGCTTCTCCATAAAGGTTCCCTCATACCACCTCTTCCCTTTCCTTCGGATCAGCGCGAACCTGGTCACTATTCCAGCTATGAACGGAATTCCAAGGAATACAAAGACGGTCCTAGCGATGTCCCAGATCGAGACATTGACTATGACACCTGCCCCATGAGAAATCCAAGAGGAGAGGAGTGTGACAAAGAACCAAGCGTAGACTGAGTACAGTGCAACCTGAAAGATCGAGTTGAGGGCGACAAGGATGGCACAGTACTCGTTGTCGCCGCCCGCAAGCATGTTCCATACGAGGACCATAGCTATACATCTGGCGAGGCCGACGATGATGATTCCGATCCTGTACTCAGGAAGGTCAGGCAAGAATAACCATGCAAGGCCGAACATCAAGAAAGGCCCAACAAGCCAGTTCTGGATGATGGAGATGCTGAACATCTTCCACGCTTTGGCGACCTTCGAGAGCTCCTCATACTTCACCTTGGCTAGGGGAGGATACATCATCCATAGCAGGCCGACAGCGATGGGAAGCGATACCGTGTCTATTCGCATTGCGTCGAGGATCTGCGATATCTCCGGGAAGGCAGCTCCAGCCCCGACCCCGAGAGCCATCGCTAGAAAGATCCAGAGAGTCAGAAACCGGTTGAGGAGCGAAAGCCGTTGCGGCGTATTCTCCGGCATCCTACAGTCTCCCCTTGATTAACCCGCATCCCTTTGCGAGAAGGGTCTCAACTTTCGGGTCAGCAAGTCGGTAGAAGATCCATTTGCCCTCGCGGCGGGGCGAAACGAGGCCAGATCTTTCTAGGATTCCCAAGTGATGGGAGGTGGTTGGCTGCGTCAAATCGAGAGCGGCCATGAGTTCACATGCACAGAGTTCCCCCTCTGCAAGGAGTTTCAGAATCTTCAGGCGAGTCTGATCGGCTAAGCCAGAGAAGAGCTGATCCAGCCGTTTCAACATCGGGTCATCCACTTCCTTCGCTTTTCTCCTCAACTGAGCTGTAAGTTCCTTGGGTCGGCACGGGCCCCGGAGCCCTGAATCCACCAGCCGCCTCAGTCTGTCCTCCACGACTATGACACTCATGTGGCATCTCCGCGAGAGGTTCAGATTGACGTTCTTAAATATATCGTTTCGCTTCCGCGCAACAATCATAGCACATAATCTATCCAGAGAGACCCTCGCACACATACAGCACGTCCATTGGAGGAAAAACGACTGGCATATAGCGTCCTTCAGGGGGAGTCTCAGTTAAACTCCCCACTATTGCGATTCGATATCCGCAAACTCTGCATCTGTTTCCGCTGTCAAGATTCCAAGCGTGAACATCATACCCGAACCTTCCGATTACGATCTTTCCACAGTTCGGACAGTATGTGTTCTCACGCTCATGGCCCGGGAAGTTTGCAATGTACACGTATGTGAGTCCGGCCTCTCTTCCAATGTCGTAGTGGTTTTCCAAGATACTAGAGGAGGTAGGAGGAGCCGTCCTCATGCTGTGCGACGGATAGAACCTCACGAAGTGAAGCGGGGTGTCATCACCAATCTCTCTGCAAATCCATCCGCACAAGATCGTTGCCTGTCTCGCGGACTCGCCGCCCTGACCGAGGACCAGATCACTGATCTCTATGTGGATGTCCGTTCTTCGCTTGAGATCTAGCAGGGTTTCGAAGATCGGTTTCGGGCTTGAAACTCCGGAATGCTTTCCGAGAAAACTAGATGACGCATTCGCCTTGAGCCCGACGGTGATGCAATCCGCGAATTCTGAGAGAGCATCTACGGCTTCAGGTGTTCCGTATCTGTTCGAAACGACCACGTTGAAAAGACCCTCTTGATGGGCAAGGATGCCTGTGTCTCTCTCTCCAAGCAGACTACGTCCTCCTGATTAAGCCTCTCTCCAGTGACCTCGTCCGCTTGACTGATGTGAGCGTTTATGCAAAAGTCGCATTTCATCTGAGTTTCTCCTAACCCTGCAGAAACCTCCGCCGCCTCGATCGATTATGCAGCGACGCGCGCAGGCGAGGCATCGGAGCTTTTGCCTTGCTAATCGTGTGTAGAGAACTTTGCTCTTCTGCATCGCCGATCGGTCCCTGCTCATGGGCGAGCTAGGGCATGGGTGAGAACGAGCCTACTAATGCCGTCCTCTTTCTGGGCTCGCGTCCACGCCTAGCGGGTTCAACCCTTTCCGCTGGAAGACGCGCTTTCTCAACCTCTTCGCGAGTCAGGGCGTCGTTACGAGTACAGCAGGCGTGTAGCCCGCAACGAGTGCCTCAAAGCATTGCCACTGCCCACTTGAGCCTTACCTCATTCGTCAAGGCGAATCCCGGTTGGAGCCTCCCTCTCACTTGAGGGATATCTCAGCTCTCGGTCTACGGTCTTCGCGAAACTTGTCAATCTATGTTCCTCCGTCTTCCCTTTGCTGATGTGTGTAACCCTGTGACCTTTCATGTTCAAGTAGTCTGAGATGATCCGGCGGTGGCACCGCCAATAGAGTTGCTCCGCACACATCAGGGCGAGTCTGCCGTCGTCTGCCAGCCTTAGTAGCTTCTCTACGCCCTCTCTGAACAGCTCGGTCATGGTGTAGTCTGCATAGTTCCTGAATCCTTGGCTTCTGCATGCCTTGTTAGGCGCCTTTTCTCCTAGCCCTTTCTTGCGATCACCGCCTAGCTGCTCACCTAGCCACTCGTATCTTACTCCATTCTCCTCGAGGGTTCGGGCTAGGTTCTCACGGTTGGAATGAGGATATCGGCGGGAGCTGGGCTAACTTCTGACATCGACGAGGATTCTCATATCATGTTCGCGCAGGAGTTCAATGAACTCCTTTAGGCTTGTTGTAAAATGGCCGATAGTGTACAGATGTGCCATGCAGTCTCCTCAGGCACTTGATTCTGTGTGGCACTATCCCTTGGCCTCTCAGAATAGAACCTTCTCTCTTGCGATCGGATTCTTCGAATGTGCGACTCTTCCGCTCGAATCTTCGTACTTGAATATCGTCTGTTCGGCGACCATCTGCTCGAGCTGCTTGTGAACCGTCTCCCAGTTCAGTCGAGGTCTGTTCAACGGGTCCATGAGCAACTGCTTGTTCGTCGTAGTCGCGGTCTGCGGGCTCGCATCACCCACGAAGAATTCTCGCCGTCGAGAATCTCGCATCCCTCAAGTAGTCCAAGAATACGTAGTCGGGTTTCTCGACAAAATCCAGGCCTAGCTTGAGGGACAGTCTCTTCACAACGAGTTTGCAGATCGTTTCGCTCGACACTTCGAAAAGCCTGCCCATGACGGCTGCGAAGGCATCCAGTTTGGTCGGTATCTGGTCACTCGCAATGCAGTAGTGTTTCCTGAGGATAGCATAGACCGCCTGTTTGACGTTCCGTCCCAGAAGTTCCGTGAAGACCTCATCCACAGATTCTGAGAGTAGTCTATCAAAATTGTCTCTCCCGAGCACGAGTGATTGGTCCATTTAAGATTCCTCCTAGCCTCCATTGATTCTCCTAGCGACACGGCATCGAGACAAGCGACCTTGTTTCCACGACACCATCTATGCCTGATAAAATCTCCAACACATGGTCGAGGTTGTCTTGTTCAACAACAAGCACAACATCAACATCTCCTGCTACCCTGAAGATCTCAATGACCGGAAGCTTGCTGATCTTCTCAATTGCCTCTGCTCGTCTCTGAGGCAAGATCCGCACCGTCACAATGACAGGATCTTTGCGATAACCTAGTGCCCTCAGGCCTTCTTCTGTTACGTTAATGAAACCGCGTCCGATTTGAACAAAGCCGGATCCCCGGAGCTTCTTGAAATGTAGGCTCAGCGCTTGGCGAGTTATGCGCAGCTTTCCCGCGAGGTCACCCTGTCCTATGGAGACGCTGTACACGATCCTGCGGTTACCACTTCTTGAGAGCAGGTCAAGAATCCGCAGAGATTTCGAGCTGGGGAACCCCACCGAACTATCTGGCAGGCCCTTGATTGCTCGTCTTTCAAGAACCAACTCGGCATCATACAAGCCGGTCTTGACTTTGTTGTGGAACGGTTCGTCAAATGCCAAGGCGATTCGGAATTACAACAAGGGGAACGCTGACAAGGGCATGCTGTTACGATACATTGTCAAGTTCCGTGACAGCCTGATGCGTTCTTAGGAACCGCAAATCGTCAACATGTCCCCCCGAAAAGCGAAGCGTAGAGAACATCGTATCAAAGGAAGACCCCCTCGTTCCGAGTCAGGTTTCTCCTACGGCACGGAAAGCGGCTTCTTCTGGAGAAGTATGTTCCAACCTTGTGAAATCTGGTACCTTGGGATCCCAGGTCCTCCATTTTCGAGCAACTGGCTAAGGAGATTCAATCGAGAATGCTTTTCACTTGCTCCGGTCCAAGTTACATGCCTTCCCGAGACTCTAAATACGCCGCGCAAGAGATTGGCACAATAGTTGATATGGGATGCCGGTCTCAGAACTCTCTCCCCAAGATCTCAGACGTTCATGTGAAGCCTTTGAATGCCGTACGAGCGGTGATCTTGAGCCCTTAGAAGGCATCATTGGGCAAGATCGAGCCCTCCGGGCCTTGAATTTCGGGCTCGGAATACAGGAAAGAGGTTTCAACATATACGCCGCAGGGCCGCCTGGCACAGGGAAGACTACAGCCGTTAGGGGCTTCCTCGAGAACATCGCGAGAACCCGCGCGGTTCCGCCGGACTGGTGCTACGTGAACAACTTTCGCAATCCGTACGAACCTTTGTGCATAAAGCTCCCCACGAGGAGAGCCCGGATTTTCCGGAAAGACGTGCGCAACTTCATAGAAGAGGTGAAGCGCGCGGTTCCGAGGGCACTTCAAAGCGATGATTTCCAATCCAAGAGGGACGCGTTGATCAAGGCTGCCGAAGAGAGGAGAAACAGTATTCTCGCTGACCTTGGGCAAGAAGCGGAACGATCCGGTTTCTCGATTCAGGCAACAGCTCTAGGCATAGTCTTGGTTCCGGTTCTCAAGGGAAGACCGATCAGCGAAGAAGAATTTGGAGCGTTACCTGACCGCCTGAGAAGCGAGTTTGCCAATCGAAGAAAGAGCATCGAAAACAAGTTTGAGCAGGCGGTCAAGGAAATTGCGGCACTAGATAAAGAGACTAGGGTAGCGATCAGAAAGCTCACGAACGACGCCGTCCAGTACGCCATAGGCTTCCTGATAGATAGTCTCCTGAAAGCCTACGAGGATGTTCCCGAAGTAGTGGCGTATCTGAATGATGTCAGAGTGGACATTCTGGAAAACTTCGAACTCTTCACAGGTGTGAAGGAGGCTGCACCGGCTCAAGGACAGCTATTGGCTCCCTGGATGAAGGACCTGCCCCTCAGAAGGTACGAAGTCAACGTAATTGTGGACAATTCCGAGCTGAAGGGAGCGCCCGTTGTCTTTGAAGGCAACCCCACCTATCACAATCTATTCGGAAGAATCGAGAAGGAAGCTCAGTTCGGAAGCTTTACGACTGATTTCACACTCATCAAGGGCGGCTCGATACACAAAGCCAGTGGCGGATACCTCGTCATTCCAGTGGAAGAACTGCTAGGCAACATATTGTCATACGATGGGCTGAAGAGAGCCCTCAGAGACAACAAGATAGTCATCGAGGAAGCCGGTGAGCGTCTAGGGTTCATCTCAACAAAGACCCTGACTCCTCAGCCAATGCCCCTGAATGTGAAGGTCATACTGGTCGGCAACCCGCTTGTATACCAGCTTCTATACGCCTACGATCCTGAATTCAGGGAATTCTTCAAAGTCAAGGCCGACTTTGATACCACGATAGACAGAACTGACGAGAACATCAGGAGATACGCTTCCTTTGTGTGCACTCTCTGTAGCAAGGAGGGACTGAAGCATCTCGAAGCTCCTGCCATTGCTAAAGTTGTCGAATATGGTTCCAGGCTAGCAGAGGATCAGAGAAAACTCTCGACAAGGTTCTCAGAGGTCGCTGACATCATAAGAGAGGCGAACTTCTACGCTTCCCAAGATGGAACCGAAAACATCACTGCCGGCCACATTGCAAAAGCATTGGAAGAGAAGGTCTACCGGTCCAACTTGATCCAGCAGAAGATCCTGGAGATGACACAACGTGGCCTGATACTCATAGATACATCCGGAGCGCGGGTGGGTCAGGTTAACGGCCTGTCTGTGATAGGCTTCGGCGACTATGCCTTCGGCAAGCCTTCGAGGGTCACCGCAGGCATAGGTCTCGGAAGAGAAGGCCTTGTGGACATAGAGCGCGAGGCCAAGATGGGCGGACCAATACATACGAAGGGCGTTCTAATACTGGGCGGTTATCTGGCGAACAAGTATGCCCAAGATAAGCCACTAAGCCTCTCCGCGCGGCTTGTCTTTGAACAGAGCTACGAAGGGGTGGAGGGCGACAGCGCATCTGGCGCCGAACTATACGCCATACTTTCCGCCCTAGCCGATCTTCCGATCAAGCAGAATATCGCAGTTACAGGTTCAGTCAACCAAAGAGGAGAAGTTCAAGCCATCGGCGGAGTGAACGAGAAGATAGAGGGTTTCTACGAGCTATGCAAGGCTAGGGACCTCAAAGGTGACGAAAGCGTGATGATACCGAAGAGCAACGTCCAAGACTTGATGCTCAAAGAGGAAGTTGTAGCGGCCGTAGAGAAGGGACGGTTCCACATCTATCCGGTAAGCAACATCGACGAGGGAATAGAGATCCTCACAGGAGTAAAGGCCGGCGAAAGGAGCAGGGACGGCACCTTTGACCCTGATACAGTGAACCACAGAGTTGACCAACGCTTGAGGGAGATGGCAGAGACCATGGCCAAATTTGCGGAAGCTCCAGCAGAAGGAAAGACTTCCCGCCGACGAAGGGAAGACCAGTAATCCTGGTTGATGTTGCGAAGCTTCCGGAAACAGCTGAGTTACGCGGAAGCCGGGCAGGTGAACGACTAGCCCAGGAAATATTCAGGAATCCGGAAGTTGCGAAGAAGATCGCCCGTTTGTTGAAGAGTGAAAGGAGGGAAGTTCGAGACGCTGCAGAATCGATCTCCGAAGCCAGCAAGGTTGACCTGGATATCGGAACCCTATGTATCCAAGACCTGCTCTCCGCGCTCGCCTATCCGGACCGATCCCGCATGATCTTTCCCGAGTCTTCGAGTCTCCGTATTGAAGCCTGAAGTTCTAGGAGGGCTATGCCAAGATCTGCCGACGCCTTGGAGAGCGATATTTCACCCCTGTTTTGCACGATATATCGATACACCAGGTCGTCGCGCTGTGATGGTTGAATGGGCGGAGCGACCTGCGGCCGTGGCGCCTCCGCAGGCCAGCCGAACCTCGTTCCGCAATGGACACAGGAGGGCATGTCCCTTGGTGTGAGCGACCCACAAGAAGGACACCTTGCAAGTGTCGCTACTCGCTCCGTCGGTGGGAGGCCCGTTCTGGCACGTCTGCGTGGGGATGGAGCGAAGAAGCGTCGCAGGCTCTCCCCCGCGGCGCGAAAGATCTCGTGGACGGATGGCGCCTTCTGCGAAGGTAAAGATACCCTGCAGACATCACACCACCAGTACCCACGCACCATGCGAAGCCCGTAACCACACCTCGGGCATCGCGGCAGAAGGTGAGCCACATCGGACACAAAGCTCACTTCTTACGGGTTGCTTTCACAAAGAAGACGAGGCCCTTTTCCTTAATAGCTTGCGACACTCAGCCTGGCCCCACTCCAATTAGCGTCGAGTTCGTCCTTGATGTTGTGTAGTCTGTCTTCCAAGTAGGTCGAAGGAGTCAGCCGGTGCTTCTTGGCTATCTCGCGAATGGCCTTCTCGATGCCCGATGCATGTTGAATCGCCTTCTTTGGCCTCATTGCGATCCTAGATGGAATACCGAGCCTTACGGCGGCCTCGCGAAGAATCCATTTCCTGATGTGGTCAGATGACGATCGAACTTTCATTTTCAGAGGTACCCGCGAGCCGATCTCTGTCATTCTCTTTGTCGCGAAGGGAAGCCTCAGCTCGGCCCGAAGCGATGAGACGGCTTGGTCGTCCCTCTGGTAGTTGACTTCGTACGCAACGCGAATGCTTTCCGAAATAGCATCCAGGGCTGCTCGCTCCCCATGTTTGCCCAAGATGGTGGCGAACCTCTTGTATCCGCCGAAGAGCTCGTCGCTCCCTTGACCTAGCATGATGAGAGAGCAGCCATTCTGCACCGCTACCTCCGCGGCCCAGTGTATGGCAACAGCAATGCTCACCTTCATCAGACTTGGTTCTTCGATGAGCCAAAGCACACGGTCAAGATATCTCTCCAAGTCGCCTTTGGAGAACTTTTTCACGACAATTGGCAAACCAATCTGTTTTGCTGTGGACTCCGCCTGGATCATCTCGGGAGTTCTTCCGAGTCCAACTGTCACCAGAAGTACGTCCGCTCCTGTGTCTTTCGCGATCTTGGCGAGGACCGTGCTGTCGACCCCTCCAGAAAACCCGACCGCAATCTTGCCGGCCCCAGCCGTCTGAATCGAGACTGATTCGACTAGCGAGTGCAACAGCTCGTCTACGCCAATTTCCGCGTCCGATGATCTTTGGGCTTTGTCAGCCTGAGGCTCCGAGAGCTCGACGACCATATCTGTCGAACTCGCTTTCAGACAACCGCCGGGCGGGAAGGTTGCGATTTCGTGTATTCCAATAGCCCACAGGGCTTTGCGGTCTGATGCGACAGCGACTAGGTCGTTTCGATGGCCTATGAAGGTCGGCTTCAATCCCAGGCGGTCGCGCGTAACGAGCAACCTGTCATCTGTGCAGAAGTAGACAGAGTATGGTCCCTCGTTGTCCCGTTGAATTGATGGAAACTGGACCGGGTTCAGCTTTCGCTCTAGAAGTTGCCTCGCCTCCTCTCCTCCAACCAGCATCCGCTCCGCAACGATTCTTCCGTCTAGGCAGAACCATCCTTCGCCTGCTCGTATGGGCTGTAGAATGTCGCTTGACAGTATCCGTGTGAAGCCGTATCCGGTTGCCACGTGTCCCATGGGCGATGATGCAAGTAGACGCGTTGGCGAGGATGCTGACTCGAAGTTCCGGTCCCAGGCAACTGCCACTTCGTCCTGTGCCCGATGGCGCATGGCGCAAAGCATCTTCGCGACCAGGCGCGGGGCATCAACTTGGGACTTCGAGAAGACAGCCGCAACTGCGCCCAATGGTGAACCTCGCGTCGGCAGGGCCTTTATACCAACACGGTTTCCATATGTCTGTTTCTGGAGCATCGCAGAGTGATTCTACCTATCGATTCAGGTCGATACGGCTCGCCGGAAATGAGGAGGATCTTTGATGAGGAGAACAGGCTCCAACGCATGCTTGACGTGGAGGCGGCTCTTGCACGTGCGCAGGCAAATGTCGGGGACATCCCTGCAAGTGACGCTGCAGCGATCTCGAAGAAAGCTTCGACGCGAACCGTTCGGCTTGAGCGGGTAAAGCAGATCGAGGCTAGGATGAAGCATGAGACAGCCGCCGTTGTCGAAGCGTTGTCTGAAGCTTGTGGAAGAAGCGGACGGTACGTTCACCTTGGGGCGACGTCAAGCGACATCTTGGATACCGCCACAGCACTTCAGATCCGAGACGCGATGCAGTTGACAATGAAGCGACTTGACCAGCTTCAGCAGACGCTCCTCAAGCAAGTAGAGAAGTATTCGGAGACCATTTGCGTCGGCAGAACCCATGGACAGCACGCGCTACCGATCACCCTCGGGCTCAAGTTCGCGGTTTGGTTGCGAGAGGTATCGAGGCACATCACGCGACTCCGTGAGTGCACGCCACGGGTTATCGTCGGCAAGCTCACCGGAGCGGTTGGCACGATGGCAGGCCTGGGTGACCACGCCCTCGAGGTCCAGAAACTCGTAATGGAAGACTTGGGACTCGGGACTGCTGAAGTGACCACGCAAATACTTCAGCGAGACAGATACGCTGAGCTAATCTGTGCGCTGGCAAACCTTGCAAGTTCGATAGATAAGTTCTCAACTGAAATCCGGAATCTGCAGCGTACAGAGATTGACGAGGCGCGAGAACCCTTCGACGTTAAGACTCAGATAGGAAGCTCATCGATGCCGCACAAGATGAACCCAAGGATCTCCGAGAACATATCCAGCGTTGCAAAGATTGTCCGCAGTCTTGTTCAGCCGTCTCTTGAGTCAGTGGTCACATGGCACGAAAGAGACCTGACCCAATCCGGGGCCGAACGGTTCACAATTCCGGAGGCATTCATACTAATGGACCACATCCTCATGAGTATCAGTCACGTTCTCTCTGGTCTGCAGGTCTTACCGGATCGGATGGAGCGAAATTTGGATCTCACTGGTGGCATGGAGCTGTCCGAGGCCTTGGTAAGTGTGCTTGTGAAGAAAGGCATGGGGAGACCGAGAGCATTCAAACTGGTTAGATCCATCGCGGTTGAGAGCATCACTCATGAAAAGCCCTTCCCGGATCTCGTTGCGGAAAACGCTGAGATTACTAGGCTTCTGTCTCCGAAGGAGCTGGAGTCCGTCTTTGATCCGCAAAACTACCTGGGGAAGACGAGGGATTTGATCCGAGGCGCGGTGGAGAAGACTCAACAGGAACGCCGGGCCATTGGGCTCACACAGCCTTCGAAAAAACTGAAGAGTCACCCGCGAGAACCGAATGCTAGCAGGTCAGCAGCGAAAGCGGCAGCGAGATCAATCTACTCTTGAGCGGCACCACATTTGGTGCAGTGCTTTGCCTAGGCGGATATTGACGCAGCGCAGTTGGTGGAGAACTTGGCCGAGGGTCTAGGTGCTACACTTGCCGGCGTATACGCCGGCGTGGCATCTTCCACAGTAAACTGCGTGTCTTTCTGACTCTTCAAGGGTGTCGTCCATGGATTCGAAGTGTAGAGACCCAGTCAGCCACTCAGATACTGTTCGAGTATTCCGTCAGAAGACTCTGTTCGGTTTCCTCGCGTGTTGATCTGAGCTCCTCCCACTCCTCGGAGGTGATCAGTCCTCCCGCCTGTTCCTTGATCTTCTTGGCGAGCTTGGCTCCGATGAGTGGGACAGCGGTCAGTTGTGATGGCGAGGCTTTCCGTATGTCCTTGATGGTCTTGAGCCCTGCGTTATGCAAGGCTCGGGCTCTGACTCGCCCCACTCCATGCAAGCCCAAGAGCGGTACTAGGTCCGCTTTGACCCCCTTCTCCACTCTCAACCTCAACTGTTCGAGGGGTCTGCGCAAGTCCTTGTGTCCGAACAGTTCCGCAAGCTCGTGAGCCGAGTAGAGAAGCCAGTCAGCGATATCTACGAGCCTCATTAGGTCGCCTGGCTCGACCCTGTGCGCGTTGAGTATTGCATCCTCTGAGGTTTCCTGAATCCAATCTAGAAGGACGGCTGCCATCTTGACCTCGGCCAAGAAGTCTTCGTAGCCTAGGTCCAACGATCCTGCGAGTTCATCTGGGGTTTCGCACATGAACTGCCCCGCCCTTTCCGCTGCAATCGCGGCGAGCTTCTCATCCTCCCCACGCCTAGGATATACTCTAGGCGCAATATCGGGTGTGCGAGCAATAAGATGCAAGTAGCTGAAGTCTGTGAGTTCTGTGGCCCTCCTGTAGAGTCCGTCTCTGATGATGACGGCGGAAGCTGGATCGATGTAGAGTTCAGAAACTCTTCGCCCAAACCTTGTTGCTTTCAACTCCCGCCCGTCGTATCCGATCATCTCTTCCTTGGCGAGGAAGGCCAGTATGTCTGCCATGCGTGAATTGATTGCCCTTGGGCCATACTGGTACGCATAGAACGTGCTTGAGAAGAAGTCACGCAGCCCTTCGTCCGAGTACGCAAAGCCGGTCGCAATCGTTGACAGAACATGCGGTCGCAGTACCTTCTCTACTCCGAGCTTGGACCAGAGGCGTTCAGGTTCTGCGAGCACATAGTTATCAAGAAGTGCCTCCCGCTCATCCTCGGTTCGCGCAATCAGGACAGCTTCTCCGTACTCATCATACCTAGGTCGTCCCGCCCGGCCACAAAATTGCTTGTACTCTAGTACTGAGATTGGGTATCTTCCGTAGCCTGCCTCATATCGCTCGTGGCTTGTAATCACGACGAGCCGTGCGGGCAGGTTGACTCCGGCAGCTAGAGTCGGGGTGGCTGCGAGGATCTTGATCTTGCCGTCCCTAAACGCATCTTCGATTATCTTCCTATGCGTACTGTGGAGTCCGGCGTGATGGAAGCCCGCACCACGCGTAACCTGATCCGCGAGGATCTCGCTTAGCCGAGTCTTTTCGCTGCTTGTTCTGATCTTCTGAGCCACAATCTCACAGGAACGTTTCTCTCTCGGAGAAATCGCTCTGCTGAGCACGGCCGCGGCTCGCCTTCCCATTTCAACAGCCGACCGTCGGGTCTCCGTGAAGAGGAGAGCTTGGCCTCCCTCTCGTATGGTCTGCAGCGAAATGTCCATGACCGGATTACCGGTGATAGGCTGAATCATCTTTGCAGATCCGTTCTTGAAATGGATCTCATTCTGACAGTATACGCCCTCCCTTAGCGGAACCGGCCTCCACTCAGTTGTGATAGCTGTGCCACTGATCCAATCGGCGACTTCCGCTGCATTCCTGACAGTCGCGCTGAGCGCTATCGCTTGTATGTTTGGGTTGAGCTTCTTCAGTCGTGTAATGACGACCTCAAGGGTTGGTCCCCTATCTGCTTCGGTTAGCAGGTGGACCTCATCGGCGACGACCAACGCAACGTCCGAGATCCATCCTGCCTTGTGACGAAGAAGGGAATCGGCCTTCTCGTTTGTCGCTATCACGATATCGTACCGAGCCAGATGCTCGTCGGAACGGTCGTAGTCGCCGCTTGTTATCGCTATTCTGATCTTGTGCCCATCTAGCTTTTCGAGGTTCGAGTACTTCTGGAATTCCTCGTACTTCTCACTCGCCAGTGCTCGGAGCGGCGTCAAGTAGAGTGCCTTGCCTTGCCCGTCCATGACCTTTTCCAGCACTGCCAGCTCGGCTACTAGGGTCTTACCTGAGGCCGTTGGGCTGGCTAGTACAATGTTCTTGCCTGCGAGGACGCCTGCGTTTATCGCATCCACCTGCGGTGGGTAAAGAGTATCGTAGCCTTTCTCGATGAGAATGCGTTTGGTCTGATCAGCGATCGAGAGCTCTTCGATCCTCAAGGGGCGGGTGCTTCCTCAGCCTAGGCGGCGGTTCGCTTCAGATGTCCGGGTTTCGGTGAGTACAAGATCCCGTCTCTAATGAGTTGACCTACAAGCGTCCTTGCCTCAGCCTCCGTCAGCTCCGCTCTCTTCGAGAGTTCTTCATAGAGCTTCGACTCTTGAACGGTCCCGGTTTCACGTTCCAGCGCTGCCACAGTGCTCAGAATCGACTGCATTCTGTCGCGAAGGCTCTTCGGTTTTCCAGTCATTATCACGTCAATATCCATCTTACCTGTGGTTGTATCGATTCCAACATTCTGGAGCGCGATCGTCATCAGCCTGATAATCGCGTCCGTGTCCTCCACTGCGACCTGATTTCTCAGAAACGACCGAGCGCGACACTCTGAGAGCCTGACCAACGCTTCCAGCTGTCGTGGGGTGATTGCAATCGGTGATTCGGCACTGGTCGAGGTTGAGCGCATCCTGAGATAGAAGTCCCTGAGCTCCCTCGAAGCCTCCTCGGTTAGTACGGGCTCAATCCGGCGAGCATAACTGACGTACTTGCGAAACATCTCGGGACCCAGTGGGACCTCCTCAGGGGTCGCCTTGGTTCTGTGCAAAGTCAGAATGTGCTCTGACATCCTGCTGTCCATCTCGGGATCTGGTGCGTCCCGCATGACGAAGATCAGATCAAACCTAGAAAGAATCGTCACAGGCAGGTTGATGTTCTCAGTGACGTTCCTGTACGGGTCGTATCTTCCGAGCGCGGGATTCGCAGCAGCGAGCACAGAAGCCCTCGCATTCAGCGTCGCGACAATGCCGCCCTTCGCAACACTGACCGTGTTATGCAGGACCACGCCATGGCTCACGAAGTTGTGCGTGGGCTCCACGGTCAAGTCGTAGACCCACTTCGTTCTCAGTCGCCCGTCATTCGGTAAGCGCCTCACTTCAGCAACTCTCAGCCATCGAATGCGGCTTTGGTTCATGCACTTCAAACGGTTCAGTTCGACGCCTGACAACGAAATTGAGTTGAATGCGTGTTCTCCCCGTATCTGATGACTCCTCTCAAGCAGATGCTTGATCCTGCAATACTTTGGATCCCTTCTGTCCACCAATTGGCCGACGAATTCTCGCACCGAGTCACCTAGGATGTAGACTTTGAATGAGTCATTGTGCCGGTTCCTCAGCAGTCTTGATGAGATTCCAATTCTAAGAAGCAAGTCTTGGTAGTCTTCAGCGAGTCCCCTGCTTGATGTTCTATAGCACAGGCCCTGGTGCTCCACGCTCCCATCGCCTTTGAAGGCCGAGCGGAGAAAAGCTCTGACAACACTCACCGGAGCGCCCATTATAGAGACCGGAACACGTTTCGCGCGGGCACGCCGCATCATCGTCGGGAAGTTTGTCTCGAAGTATCGATAGAGCTCCAAGGATAGGTAGCGCTGAGTCCGAGCGCCATGCGCGTAGTCGGGCGGTGCAATGGTGAAAGTATCTCTCATCACGTCATTCATTTCTCTGATGAAGGCCCGGGTGGTGCTCGCGAAGCCTATCTCGGAAGCTGAACCGCGATGCGAGTAGCCCTCCGTGATGAGGTATCCCATTATCCCTCCGAGGTCTTCGGTCACGCTTGAAGGCAGCGTGATAATCTCGTCGTTGTGATAGGCCAGTAGCGGTGTGAGGGGTTCTTGAACAGAGGGTGGACAGTCAAGAGCGCTCGGGCCCGGAACGAAGTCGCCCTCCTTAACGTCGGAAGCGGCCACGGTCAACAGTTGGCCGGCCCGGTGAACGAAGACAGGATGTTCGGGGGTGACTGTCACCTCGCGGCCGTTTGAATACCGTATCTGCAGGAACCTCTTCGGAGCGACGTGTCGACTCACACGGTCTATTGGAACGGTTTCGAACTTGCTGAAGTCGTCTGTCGTGATCAGGCTGATACCTAGGTGTCTTACGGGCAGGATTTCGCAGTTCCTGCCGATTATCTTCTGAGATTCGTACTTTGCAAACAGCCTATCGACAAACTCTCCGATTCTTACTTTCTCCCCGCTTGCGAGGATGATCTCGACAGATGGGTGGTAGCTTTGCTGTTCCATCGCCTCATGTATTGCAACACGGTCGTCAGGCCTCATCTTGTCAATCTCGTCTATTGAGCAGACGCCCTTGTCTGCGAGCACAAGCGCGCCTGCTTCGAGAACTAGACCTCCTGATTTCTCACGCACGACTGCGGCTGTCAACCCTGCGGCGGTGGATCCTCTTCCGCTCGTGTAGAGACCTCTTGGCGCAACACGAGCTACGTACTGTAGGAGCTGGCTCTTTGCGGTGCCAGGGTCTCCGATGAGAAGTATGTTTACGTCACCCCTTATTGTGACTCCGTCTGGAAGCGTTTTCGGGACGGCGCCAAATAGTAGGTATAGAATAGCCTCCTTGATGTTCTCGTACCCGTAGATCGATGGTGCCAGTGAGGACAGTAGCTTTCTGTGTATCCAAGGATCTTCGGCCATCTCAAGTATGTGCTGCTCTTCTTCGGCCGTGATCTCTACGACTTCCACCTCTTTCCCGGCCACATCGACATAGTTTGCTTCGAGGAAGAGGTCGAAGGTGCGAAGCCGCGTCCGGCGGCCGATCACTTCCTGTTGTGCTCTAACGATCCCGGTCAGCGAGACTCTATCACCTGGCCTCGCCACATCAACCAAATCTTCGGTGAGCTTCACGTCCATTGCCCTGGGGAGCTGACCTGGAGGCAGATCCTCAGGCCGCTCCTGCATGCGAAGCTCCTGCGAGTTTATGAAAGTGGACTGTTTCTCGACAAAGTCCAGAATCTTGGACCGGCAACGACCACAGAGGCCCGGTCCGCGCATCACGGAACCTACTTGTTCCACGTAAGTCAGAGAGTTGCACTTTCTGCATTGGAACGCGGCCCGCGTGATGAGCGGCCTGACAGGTGTTGCTCGAACGATTATTCCATCGAGAAGGAGAAGCTTGCCCAGGTGCTCCTCGCCGACCCGGCGGAGCGTGTGGCGTTCGGGCAGTCTCCGGAAACGCACTCTAAGCTTCTTGACCAGCTCGGCGTATCCGGGGTCCTCGATTTTCAGCTGTGCCCAGGCCGAACGTTCAATATAGGGCAGATACTCGTCGGGCTTTCCAACGAGCAGTTTTGCAAGCTCGGAGTCATACGCCATGAGGTCTTCGAAATCCACAGCTATCTGGCGTTGACCAAAGCCTGAAAGTTGGCCTAGCCTCCTTCTGTACTTGTACTCGCCTTTCTCTATCTGGAACTTGCGAAGAAATTCTTGGAACCTCTCCTCAGGGCCCGTTAGAACTGTCACGTGGGCTCACTTTCCAATATCGAGGCCTTCCATTCGTCTATGGCGGAGCTCAACTGCTTGTAGAGCGCCTGCTCCTCCATGGTCATGTTCTTGAGAAGATCGCTCGACGATCCGGGCGCAGCCGCAAATGAGGCTATCTTCCTGAGTCTGCAGTTGATGACATCCCGGGAGAGGGTTTCGGCTTTCTCATAGTCTCTAAGCTTGGACGGGTCGTGTTCACCTTCAGCTTTCAGTTTCGCTAGATAACGCCTAAGCATGCAGTAGAAGCTGGCCTGGAGTGACGGAAGCTGGGTCGAGGATGGTATTGTCTCTTTCCAATGCGTTTTGGTGAGTTTGGCAAGGTCCATGAGCTCTTCGTCTCGATACCTTGCGAGGTTTGCAGCGATCAGTTCATCGGCAACCCAGTATGGAACGTCCACTTCCTGACCTATCTTAGCTGACCGCAGTTTGTCGGTTGCAGGATGGGAAAATGGAATCTCACCGGTCAGGACTATTCTGACCGGCAGGTTCTGGAAGTCGAAGTCAACGTCTGCTATTGAGGACGCCCCGTCCAAGAAATCGTCTCCGAAACTGCGAAGAAGAGGGCTGTGCACATAAGTTCTTCCTCATCAGAGGCGAGTGAAAATGAAGCACGTTTACGAGAGCGGGCAGCATCCCATCCTTTTTTAGGTGTCTCGACTCGCATCTAAGGATCTGACCCAGGTCCCATTGAGCGTCTTGATCGCTAGGTGTTGCAAATGGAAAGTGCGATGTGGTCGGAGAAGTACCGGCCGGCAACTCTCACCGAAATGATAAATCAGCTTAATGTCGTCGGCCGATTGAAGCGATTTGCTGCGACGAAGACTATGCCTCACTGTCTTTTCGCCGGTCCTCCGGGAAGCGGAAAGACGACTGCCGCCTTGTGTCTGGCCCACGATTTGTTCGGGGAGAGGTTCATGGATGCGTTCATGGAGCTGAACGCAAGCGATGCCCGCGGCATAGATGTGATCAGAACTACCGTCAAGGAGTTTGCTAGGATCGCGACCATAAGCGAGGTCCCGTTCAAGATCCTGGTTCTTGATGAAGCAGACAATATGACTGCGGACGCCCAACATGCTCTTAGACGGACCATGGAGCGGTACACAGACACTTGCCGCTTTATCCTGAGCTGCAACTACTCTGGCAAGATAATTGAGCCGATTCAGTCTAGATGCGCAATCTTCAGGTTCGTCCCGCTGGGTGAAGAGGAAGTTATCAGCTACTTGAAGAGGATCGCGGACAAAGAGCATGTCCGCTTTGAGCAGTCGGGACTCCGTGCACTAACCGGTGCATCGGAAGGTGACCTGAGAAGAGCAATCAACACGCTTCAGGCAGCCTCCTCGCTCGGAAAACCCATTGACGAGAAACTAGTGTACGAGGTGGTCGGAAAAGTCAAGCCAGGCGAGGTTCAGGAGGTCCTTGAGATCGCCGCCAAGGGGGATTTCATCAAAGCCCGAGAGAGGCTCAGGTCAATGCTGGTTCAGCAGGGACTTTCTGGCAAGGATATTCTAAAACAGATTCACTCGGAAGTCCTTCGCATGCCGATTCCGGAGAAGAGCAAGATCGAACTAGTAGACTCCATCGGCGAGATCGACTACAGGCTCATCCAAGGCGCAGACGAGGAGGTCCAACTTTCCTCGCTCCTGGCTCGCCTAGCTCTGGCAGGTTCCCATAAGCGTTCGAGCTGAGTCGCTCGGATGAATCTACCCTGGACGGTCAGGCACCGGCCAAAGACACTTGCTGACGTGGCGGGAAACAAGATCGCCATCCAGCAAATTGTGGACTGGCTAGACACTTGGGCGAAGGGCCCTCCCAAGAAGAGAGCCCTTCTCCTGCATGGTCCACCAGGAACAGGCAAGACTGTCTCCGTCGAAGCTGTTGCAAATCAGCGCGGCCTCGATCTCGTGGAGATTAACGCGAGTGACAAGAGAAACCGAGATGCCCTCGAAAGAACGGTTGGAGCGGCGACGAGACAGTCGGATCTGTTCGGACGGTCCCGCTTGATACTGATCGACGAGGTCGACGGGATTAACTTGAGCGAGGATCGAGGCGCAGTTGACACGATAGTCAGATTGGTCGAGGAAACGCAGATCCCCGTAGTATTGACCGCAAACGACCCATGGGACCCGAAGATCGGCCCAATTAGAAACACGACGACCATGATTGAATACAAGAGACTTGGGCTGAGGGATACCATCCCATACCTGAAGAAGATCTGCCAGCGAGAAGGCGTAGAAGTCGACGAGCAAGCACTCAGACTGATTGTGGACAGGAACCAGGGAGACATGCGCTCGATCCTAAACGATCTTCAAGTCCTCTGCTCCGGACGAAAAAGGCTCACGTATGAGGAGGCATCATGGCTCGGGTTCCGGGATCGTAAAGCGACAATCTTCGACGCCCTGAGGACCGTCTTCTCCTCCCCCACCTGTCTGCAAGCGAGAAGGGCGGCGGATATGGCCGGGATGGACCTAGACATGTTCTTTGAATGGGTCTATGAGAACGCTCCAAGACAGCTCAATGATCCACGTGACCTCTCCGATGCGATGAGCGCGCTCGCACAGGCCGATCTCTATCGCGCAAGGATCAACCGCAACAACGCCTGGGAGCTGCTACCATACGCAATCGAGATGGAGACGGCTGGCGTTGCCATGTCAAAAGAGTTCACCAAGCCAGCTTGGGTGCCGATGAAGTTCCCTGAGCGGATACAGCTGCTTTCTCGGACAAGAAAATTCAGAGCTGTTGAGCGGGAGGTGGGGAGGAGCATAGGTGCACGTTGTCACATATCGTCGAGACGCGCCATTCCGCACTATGCCGGGTACGTTAGGTTCATTGTTGAGAACAACCAAGACGCCGGACGGAAACTTGCAGAGTGGCTTCGCCTTTCTGACGAAGGGATGGAGTATCTCGGCGTGAAGCCTGTGTTGGTCGAGCGGCCAGTGACGGCGAAGAAGGCAGGACGAGGACCGGCCAGGCCCCAAACCAAAATGAGACGGAAGAAGAAGGCTGCCTAGACCTTGGCCTGTCTCGCGATGGAGAGCACATGCCCTAGTTCTGGGATTATGAGTTTGCTGACAGCGGTTGTGACCCCGTCGGGAGATCCAGGCAGACAGAATATTGCCTTCCCCTTGACTACACCGGCCGTGGCACGACTCATGATAGCTGCGGATCCGATCTTATCGTAGCTGATTCTTCTAAGGAGTTCCCCGAATCCGGGGATCTGCTTTTCGAGTATTGGGGTGACCGCTTCTACTGTCACATCTGAGGGAGCGATCCCGGTGCCCCCGGTGATGATGATTGCATCGGCTGGGGATTTCAGGACCTTCCTGATGGTGGTGCGAAGCAGCCCCGTCTGGTCGGGTATCAGCGTGCGACCCGTGATGCGGTGTCCTGCTTCCCGCATGAGTCTCTCAATCTCGTCACCTGAAGGGTCATCTACCGGCACCCCTTTCTTCTTCTGCTGCGCCTTAGACGTGCTACAAGTCACAACGAAAATGGCTGCGGATTTCGGCGCGTGCTCCTTATGTATTGAGGGAATATCCGCCACGTCTGACTCACCCCTTGGATTTTGATAGCACCTTGATATCTACTATCCTGGTGTCAGGATATTGGCCACGTGAATCCTTCTCGTATTGTTTGACCATGTCCCACAACGTGAGCAAGTATGTCGAAGCGGCGCTTAACGCTTCCATCTCGACGCCGGTCCTTGCGGTTGTCTTGACTGTTGACTGAACCGTTATCGATGTGGAGCCGATCTTCGCTTCATTTAGAACGTTCGTGATCGGAATCGGGTGGCAGAACGGCAATGCTTGAGGCGTGTTCTTCGCAGCCATGACAGCAGCAACCTCAGCGGCGGCTATTGGATCGCCTTTCGCCACGCGACCCTTCCGGATTCTTGCTATTGTGGACGGCTTGAGCTGTAGCGTTCCTGAAGCGACCGCCTGTCTGAGGACCTCCTTCTTGAGGGTTATGTCTGCCATGGAGAACTTGCGGTTCTGACGACCCAACTTGTGTCACTCAGAAGGTTTGCTGCTAGCTTCTCGCAAGGCGTATTTTAGATGCGCAGATGGGAGGGGCTGGACGAGATTTCTCTTCAGCTGTACTTTCTGGGTCCCTTGCGGGCCGTTTCGAGGGCTGCCTGTAGGCTTTCCTGCATTGTGGATGCGGGGACTTGGGCTAGTCCGAGAAGTGTTGTCCTGCCGCGCATGCCCTCACCTGACTTTTGGGCAGAGATGATGCCGATGGAACTGAGCGCGCGGGCGTACTTCCATACTTGCGTGTGCTGTCGCGGCTCCTCGTTGAACTCATCGCAGGCAGCTTGGTATTCGCGTTCCACTTCTCCCATGCTGACGTAAGCTGTGTCTCTTTCAATGAGTAGTCGAGAGAGTGCGAGCAGCAGCAACTTCTCATGGATTGAGAGGGCAGCTATGTAATCAGTTCTCATGGCCGGATAGACACTCGCGATCGCCTTCCTGACATACTCGGCGGAAACTACACGCGAACTCTCTGAATCCGCGTATTTTCCGGCCCTCCAGAGTAACTCAATGGCATAGCGAGCATCGCCGGATGAGCCGGTCACATCAGCCAGGAAACTAATCGTTGCTTCCGGCACAGCCCCTTCCCTGAAGGCGAGCCCGACACGGTCAGAGATGATGGCTTGGAGTTGATCTGAGGAGTATTTCTCAAGCTTCACGAAGTTATGCTGCAGGGTCCCCATAGTGCTCGGGTCTAGCTTTTCTAGGTATGCAGGTTCTCGGAGGATGCAGATGAGAGAGAGACGCATGGGCGCGCCTGGGCGTTCCTCCTGGATCCTCGTTAGGGTGTAGATTGGTGTGGAACCTTCCATCTGAATCAGGCTTTCAAGCTCGTCAAGAGCCAAGATCAGATGGGCATTCCGGTCATCGAGCAGGTCCATTAGAACCTGAAGAAGTTCCTCTGGTGCGAAGCCCCGTTTCGGAAACTCTGGCGAGAGTTTCTCTAGGGTACGCTTCATTATGAGGAAGAGGCTACCTTTGTTTTCTCTACAATTCACGTGGACGTAGTGCAGGTTAATCTTGCGATTCTTTGCGGCCTTTGTGATGTCTAGGCCGAAACGCTGGCATAGGACGGTCTTACCGGTTCCTACATCGCCGGTTATAAGTACGCGTTGGCTCATTGAGCAAGGTCTTTCGATGACGAATCTGAAGAGTTGTACGAGGAAGCTCAGTTTGTCCTCTCGGTGAGGAAGGCGAGGTGGTACGTACTCAAGTGAGAGGGGTCCCTCATTTTGGAAGACCGTTGATTTCGATAGGATCTCCTTCACGATGTCTGAAGGCAACTGTTCGAGGGCCCCTATGCTCTTCATGACTTAACGTGACCCGCTGAATCTTATCTGTTGTGCACGCGGATTCGATAAAAACGTGAGAGACAAGTGAAACTGAGAAATGATGGAAACTACCTGAATGGCGCCCTCGATTCGTCGAGAACCTTGTAAAGCTCATCACGCACCGGAGGCTCCAGTTTCACCTGAGAACCATCACGCTTGACGAGGGTTCGACCTTTCTCAAGGTTCATCATCTCTCCGACCACGGACGCGTCGACCCCATGTTGCTGTAGCGACCTGGTAATCCGGTCGGCGTTCCTTGGACCGGCAGCTATCAGAAGCGCTCCTGAGCATAGTACTCGGAAAGGATCGATTCCCAGAGCTTCACAGACAGCTTCCGTTTCAGCGGCGATCTTGATCTTTGACTCGTCAACCATTATGCCGGTTCTCGAGGCTTCAGCCAGCTCCCACAAGCCGCAGATGATCCCGCCCTCTGTTGGGTCATGCATCGCGTGAACACCGCCGGTGGCGTTGGCGATCAACGCATCTCTGACTACGCTGATTCGACTTGAGAACGCCTTCGCGCGTTGAACAGTATCTTCTCCAAGCGACCGCGTTAGCTTGTCCTCTAGATCATGTGCAAGGACTGCCGTGCCTTCGAGGGCTACGGTCTTCGTTAGTATGACCTTGTCGCCTGCCCTGGCGCCTGCGGTTGTGACATATCTGCCTGACGCCACTTCGCCGATCATCGAGCCCACAATTATCGGGCGGCGCAGACCTGGCGTGATTTCGGAATGGCCCCCAGCGACTGTGACGGATATCTCACGCGCTGCTTCGTCCACCTGACTCGTGATCTTGTCAAGTACGCCGGCATCTGCTCGTTCAGGGAGTAGTAGGCAGCAGAGAAACCAGATTGGCTTGGCTCCGCGTGTTGCGACATCATTGGCATTGATGTGAACGGACAACCAACCGGCGTTCTCCTGTGCACCAGTTATCGGGTCGGTGGTCAGTACGAGCAGTTTGCCTCTAACGCGGACTATCGCAGCATCCTCGCCTAAGGCAGGACCAAGCAACAGCCTGCGATTAGGTGCCCCAGTGCGCTGGAAGACTATCTGGGATAGGAAGTCTGGGGGCACTTTCCCCGTCAAGAAGGCCTTGTCCGCCACCGCCAATCTCTCCTCAATGTCCGACACAACTTGCCTGAGGAGAAGACATCAGCCAATATGACGGTTCCTATCAGGAACGGGACCGCTGAAAAAGATCGAGAAAGCGGGCTCGCGCACTCAAGATCGATTTCATAGAGTCAAATGGGCCAGAGTCGTCATCGCCCGCAATAGTAGTGTGGCAGAGGCAGCATTTCCGTTTTTCGTTTCGAATCGAACGTTGCGGGCGCGGTTGCCACAGCCCGATCCCGGCTGGATCAAGTTGATATTCTCGGCTGTCGGGAAACGTTCCTCCATCAGGTGAAGATAAGACGGGCTGGTCACCACCGAAGCCTGCCAAGATCTGGGGCCACCTGTGGCAGGAGGTAGTCCACGCAGGCCACTGCATGATGTGCGGCGCTTGCGTAGCGGCCTGTCCTGTGAACGTGCTATACGTCGGCAGGAAGGAGGAGCCGACTATCGTAGGCCCCTGTGCCGCCTGCCAAGTTTGCTACTACAGCTGTCCCCGCCTAGAACTGCCCTTGGACGAGATAGAGCAGATGATCTTCGGTAGGACTAGGACCGTCGAGGAGCAGACGTTCGGGATATGCAAGAGCATCTACTCGGCTCGGGCCGTGGACGACAAGTTTCTGCGAGTGGGGCAGGATGGTGGCACGTCGATTGCACTACTCGCGCACGCACTTGAAGTCCGGCTCATCGATTGTTTCGTCACGGTGGGTTTCACAAGGTCGAATTCTTCCTTTGTACTTGCTAGCGGAATACCGATGGTGGCTGTGCCAGTTATCGGGTCAACGATCGAAGACGTGATTGACACAGCGGGTTCAAAGTACACTCACAGCGGCATTCTAGGAGCGCTTTCGGATGCGGCCGCTTCGTTCCCGAACGGCAAGATCGGTTTAGTGGCCCTTCCTTGCGAACTTCAAGGCCTTCGGCGCATGCACACGTCGCTACAGGGATCCTACAAGTTTGGGGGCTCAGGGGTGACGGGAGGAAGGCCCGCTCTCACCATCGGACTCTTTTGCTCGAAAGTCTACCACTACGACAAACTCGTCAGAGAGTTCATTCTAGGGAAGCACGGCATCGATCCATCCAGGGTCACTAGGACCGTGATAAAGCGGGCAAGATTCAAGGTCTACGTAGGCTCTGTAGCCATCGCCGATGCCCCGCTCAAAGAGCTGGACCAGTATATGAGCGGGCCATGCAGGTACTGCATTGACTACACAGCAGAGCTTGCTGACATCTCCGTCGGAGCGATCGGCTCCCCGGACGGATGGAACACCGTGATTGTCCGCACCAACCTTGGCCAAAGCCTCTTTGACAGTGCCAAGAAGGCAAATGCGATCGAGGCGCGCCCCATCGACCCAATACGGCCGAGTCTCGATCCCCTCATTAGGCTCGCAACAAAGAAGAACCAACAGAACAACGCCTACTATGTAAGGAAAAAAACAGAAACTAACAGGGTCACCTGCCCATAATGGGGTTCTTGGCGAGCCTATTCGAACAGCCTCGAACGAACGGCCTGCGGCAGGCCCGTACATTCTAAGAGTATTGCAGGAGCCTAGCATTAGGTCGTTTGCCTATTCAGTCCCCAAACTTGCCGCCAGGTGCCCGAAACGATGTTTCCCGAAGTAAAGAGAATTTTCCTAGCGCGCCAAAGGTCTCAGCTCGGGGCCCAAGGGCCAATTTCACTATTAACTGAGATAGTTCCTTTGCTTACGATAGGGTGGACGGGTCTGTGGAGAATAGTGTTCATGATACCCGGATTCACGTTACCGAGAACGCGCTGGTGGCGTCGCGTTGACGCTTGCGCGGCACCGAGGCAAACGCTATAAACGGTCCCCACGAACATCCCGCACTAGAGTGGCAGCGACTTGAGGTCAATCCGTCTCTATACAAAATTGCTGGCGCTCCTAGTCATCATAGTTTTTTCAGGGCTTCTGACGAAAGGCGTTTATGCACATTCTGTGAGCCTGAGTATCAACCCCTCAGCTGCTCAAGGACACGTTAGCATTCGGATCCAGGAGGCAGCCTTCACGAGTTTCCCTAGCATCGTTGACCTCGCGCCAGGCAACTATCTACTGCGGGCCGATAATGATGCCTATGGCTATGCTTTCTCTTCTTGGACTGTCTCTGGAGCTGTATCAGTAGCAAGCACAACTCAAACGTTAACTACATTGTTTGTATCAGGTCCAGGAACACTGACGGCGAATTATCAAGCTCCAACGCTTCCCTTCGACATTTCCATGAGTGCTAGTCGCGGCATCATAGTTGCTGTGGGAGGTTCAGGCTCGAACACAATTACGGCAACTCTCACACAGGGCAGACCTGGCGCCGTCAGCCTAGCCTGCATAGCAGCTTCATTGCCTGCAGGTGCGTCATGTCTGTTTGGTCAATCTTCGGGAACGCCGAATCCGACGTTCTCAAGCAGTCTGACCATTTCCACGTCTACATGGACGTCAACCGGCTCGTACACAGTAGTAGTTCGAGGTAGCGGAACTGAAGCTTTTCCCGGTTGCCGTTATACGACGTTCGTTCTCACAGTGAACCCCAGTAGCTAGACCGGCCCTTCAGAATACAATAGACCGCTGCGAACTGAAATTGGCAAGACCCAATGTCATGATGATTCTTGATAGCTCAGTATTCCGTTGAAGTTGCACCTATCCGTGGCTTGCGGCTGGTACTTGGATAGCCTGTACTATCTGAGGCGCGGTCTTCTCCGAGAGTGTCTTGCCCACAGGCGACTGACCCAATTTCCGCCTCGCACTTGACATCGGGGAAGACTCAAGTGATCAAGAAGGGGAAAGCACCTGAGAGCACCATACAGTCCTCTATGGAAGGAGCCCAGTGGCCCATCACGGCGCTCTCTCTCGCATGCTCCGCTCGAATTGCTTTCGGGACCACGACAAGAATTCGCTCCCTGATTGGTCCAAGCTCTTTCATCATCAATCAAGCATCAACATAATCAAGCACAAAGCCTAGATTAGCCGGTTCTTAATTCTTGTAGCTCAGATCATCTTTTCGAAAATGAACTCCCGATGGCTTTGCATAGGGAATCATGGATATGGACTGAGAAATCGTGAACCACATACGTTTCACGCCAGTTGCCTTCGAGAGTCTCGGTGTGAGGTCAATGTGCACCTTCGTGGAAACTCCGGATGTCAAGATTCTCGTTGACCCAGGGGTGGCGCTGGGCCCGCGGTTTCGCCTGCTGCCTCACCCTACGGAATACGAAGCCTTGAATGCTTCTCGTGAGAGGATCCGCAAGTATGCGAGAATGGCAGATGTGTTGACCATTTCTCACTATCATCACGACCACTTCACTCCAAGCTTTACTGACACCACTTGGCTCGCCAGCAGCTCGCGAGAAGCTGAGAAACTCTATCGGGGGAAGAGTATCATGGTGAAAGACGCTAGATCGTCAATCAACGTTAGCCAAAGAAGGCGAGGGTGGATCTTCCAGAGCTTCTGCAGGAAAATCAAGAGCGACGTAGTCGTCGCAGATGGCGGGAGTTTTGAGTATGGGGCCACGAAGCTTAGATTCTCGAGCCCTCTGTCGCACGGTGAAGAACAAGGAGAGCAGGGATGGGTCCTGGCGACCGTAGTGGAATTCTCTTCGGACAAGTTCATCCATGCATCAGATCTTCAGGGGCCCATGTCAGACTCGGCGCTTCAATTCATTCTCAGCGAAAAACCTTCGACAATCGTTGTTGGGGGTCCACCAACCTATCTGTCCGGCATCAAAGTTCCTCAAGAATCCATCAGGAGAGGTATGAACAACCTCGAGGCCATCGCGAAAGAGATCCCACTCGTGATTGTCGATCATCACCTTCTGAGGGCCCAGAACTCTATCGAGGAATTGTCTGCGTTGTCCACAGCCGTCAGACCTCTTGGCCACTCGATTTTGACCGCTGCCGAGTACATGGGGGAGCGCCCTCAACTCCTTGAGGCAAACCGCAGAAACCTGTACAAGGAGGAGCCGCCCTCTCAGCGGTTCATCAGGTGGACGAGAGTAGGCAAGGAGAAACAGCGTCGAGTCCTGCCGCCGCTGGGAGTAATAAGGAGAAAAAGAGGTAGAAGTTCAGGGTCACGTTAGGCTCCGACGAGCTTGTCTGCGACCCTGAATTTCTTTCCACATTGTGGACAGGCATAGTGCTTTACGTGGAGAGCTGGCCCTCTCCCGTCCCTGGGTTGCATGTTCCACTCCTTCATTGGCCGCTCAATGTCGAGTCCGCATCTCGCACACTTCGTCATCTTGTTCACCATACTATTTGCAGGCACATGTTCTGCCTTGGCTCTGGACTGGTACCATTGCAAGGCAGTCATGTGACCGCCCTTGCACGGTATGGGCCCGTGGGTATATGAACGTTCCGCACATGAAACACTCGCGTCCGGACCCATCCCTAGAGGCACCCCTGCCACGCCTCCAGCGGCGCGTGCCAGGATTGCGAACTAGCCACGGAGCGACGAGCAGTCGAATTAATGCCACTTCAGCTACGGCCCGCTGACGAAAGCTCTTGGAGCAGAAGCTCCGTGAGCTCTTGTGTGGCCTTCTCAACTTCCAGAGAAAGCTGTGTACCCACCTCGAAGCTCTTTCCTTCAATACCATAGACGACTAGGCGGGGAGGAAGCCGATCCAATGCCCTCGCAAGCTCGATCGCATCGCTGACACCGAACGCATGCGTCGAATAACGGAAAAAATCTCGCGGAACTCTCTGTAGTCGTGCGTCGAAACGATGAATAGTTCCGGCCTTTGCGCCTGAGAAGACAGCGTCGAGGAGGATCACTGTCTCAGAATCCTTCCATGCCTCCATCAGATGGGTGCCTTCGCCACTTTGTTCAAGGACCGTGACATGGTTCGATGCCAATGTCCTCAAACGGTGAGCTACGATGAGGCCCACGGCGTCGTCGCTTCGGTAGGCATTGCCGACCCCGATGACCAAAGCGCGCGGTTTTGCGGGCAAGATCGTCTTTGTGTCCTTTACTCCCGCTCGATATCGAGTTTCAGGAAATGTGTGGAACAGGAGATGCACGGGTCATAGTTTCGCACAGCCTGTTCGCATTGCCAGACGAGCTTCTCGTGTGGGAGGTTGATCCTTTTCGAGACGAACTGCCAAAGATCGCTCTCGATCGTCTTCTGGTTCTGCGAGGTTGGCGGAACGATCTTGGCGTCAAGAATGATGCCGTTGTCATCGATGCGATAACGATGGTAGAGACTACCACGGGGCGCCTCGGTACAGCCACAACCCCTAGAGGCCCGTAGCTGAAAGTCCACAGCAGGTTTCTCGGGCATCTCGTACTCGCTGATGACCCGCAGGGCCTCATCGCAGGCGTACACGATTTCGACGCTGCGCACAATTATGCCTTGGAATGGATTTCGGCACTCTGGTTCAAGTCCAGCTGATCGCGCCGCCTTCCGTGCCAAGGGAGAGAGCCGGTCAAAGTTCAGGCTATAGCGTGCGAGCGGACCTACGAGGTATGCTCCGCGTTCCTTGATGACAGACTGGAGCGCCGTTGAATGTGGCAT
Organism: uncultured Candidatus Bathyarchaeia archaeon; assembly: GCA_964394935.1. Lineage (GTDB taxonomy): Archaea > Thermoproteota > Bathyarchaeia > 40CM-2-53-6 > 40CM-2-53-6 > CAVPLU01. The sequence goes on from CAYMZN010000006.1 coordinate 33,845, forward strand.
CTGTTCCTCAAGGAAGTGATTCTCATAGTCGCGTACTGGAATATCCAAGCCTTTGTTCGAGACAAGCCGACCTTCGTTGAATGGATACTCGTCTGGGTGGCGGAGGGCAACGAACTCGTAGTCCTGTTCAAACTTGGGGAATCGAAACTTCGCAACCCATCGGACTGTTTCGAGGGCAGCATCCCTTGCCCATTCAAGACGCGGCACCAGCGCATCAAGTTCACGTTTCGCCGGTACTCTGTAGAATCCTCCGACACGCACATTGACAGGATGGATCTCTCTGCCGCCTAGCAGCGTGACAATCTGGTTGCCTATTTTCTTCAGCTGAAGCGCTTGCTCAACTGTTTCGGGATGGTCTTTCGCCATCCGGATCACGTCTGGATATCCGAGGAAGTCAGGGGCATGCAGCATGTAGACATGCAAGGTGTGGCTTTCGATCCATTCACCGCAGTAGGCGAGCCGGCGTAATGCGCGAAGTTGTCCATCGACCTTGATGCCTAGCGCATCTTCCATCGCATGTACAGCGCTCATCTGGTAGGCGATCGGGCATATCCCGCAGATGCGAGCCGTGATATCCGGGGCTTCGCTAAACCTCCGTCCACGTAGGAATCCTTCGAAGAGCCGCGGTGGCTCGAAGATTTTCAGTTTGACATCTACTACCTTGTTGCCCTTCATCTTCACATGAATGGCACCTTCTCCTTCGACGCGGGTCAGGTAGTCCACCTTTATCGATCTACTTCTCATGGGCCTCGCTCTCCTTGCGGAATGGTTCTGCGTAGGCATTGAAGGTCCGAAAGGCACGCATGATATCCTGGTCCTCTAGCCCTAGACGACTCATCCAAGTGCCCAACGAATCCGTGTTCGGACTCTCCTTCGGACCATAGCAACCATAACACCCCCGATTGTACGATGGACATATCGCACCGCATCCCGCATGAGTCACAGGTCCGAGGCAAGGGGTGCCGTGGGCAACCATAACGCAGACCGTTCCGCGCAGCTTGCACTCGAGGCAGACGCTGTGTGGGGGGACGTTAGGTTTACGTTCGTGCAGGAAGGCGCTTATGACTTCGATGAGCTGCTTCTTGTTGATGGGACAACCCTGCAGTTCATAGTCAACTCGAATGTGATGGGAAATCGGAGTCGACTTGTCGAGTGTCTCCACATATGCTGGTGTGGCATAGACGACGGAGACTAATTCCTTCGCGTCCTTGAAGTTGCGCAGTGCTTGGATCCCTCCGGCGGTTGCACATGCGCCAATCGTCACAAGATACTCTGATGCTTGGCGAACGCGTTGAATTCTGTCATCATCATTCGGCGTTGTGATGGAACCTTCAACAAGCGAAAGATCGTAGGGGCCCTTGACCATCGCACTCGATGCTTCAGGAAAATACGCGATCTCTACTGCGTTGGCAACGCTGAGCAGCTCGTCCTCGCAGTCAAGGAGGCTCAGCTGGCAACCATCGCATGAGGCAAATTTCCATACGGCAACTCTGGGCTTGCGTCTCCGAGCCTTCTTCAAATCTCTCCCTTTCCAATGAAATCTTTGACGCGGTCATACCGAAAGACCGGACCATCCTTGCAGACGAAGAAAGGCCCGAACTGGCAGTGTCCGCAGAAGCCGAAGCCGCATTTCATGTTGCGCTCCATTGAGATGTAGATGTTCTCTGTTTTCACTCCATGTCTCTGAAGATCCACCACCGTGAAGCGTATCATCACCTCGGGCCCACAGACCATTGCTATTGTGTTCGATGGGTCAAAGGTCGCCTTTGGTATGAGTGTCGTAACAACGCCAACATTCCCGCGCCATGCACCTGTAGCCCTATCGACCGTGACATCAACCTTGATGTCGGAGCGCCTGTTCCATTGGTCGATTTCTCTCCTGTAAAGAAGGTCTTCCGGAGTCCGAGCTCCGTAGAGGAGAACCAGTTTCGCATAGTTGTCCCTTTGCGAAAGGATCTGGTACACCGACGGGCGCAGGGGGGCCAGTCCGATTCCTCCTGCCACGATCACAACGTCGCGCCCTCTTGCTTCCTCAACTGGCCAGTGGGTTCCGAACGGACCGCGTACCCCGAGCAAAACACCGCGCGCCAGTTTCTGCATCGCCTTCGTCACGGTCCCAACTGCTCGTGTTGTATGGACGAGCGTTTTCTGCTTGGTTGGATCGCCACTGATGGAAATTGGGACTTCGCCCACACCAAAAACGTACAGCATGTTGAACTGCCCGGGAACAAAGGACATCGCCCCAGCAGCGTCTCTAGGTTCGAGTTCGAGCGTGAATGTATCATACGTTTCTTTGAGCACGCGCTCAATGCGGTACGGATACGAAAGCATCGGATCAGTGATCACCGGTTTCCTACCTCTTGTTTACTAAGGACTGGCTTTGTAGACATCCAAAAGTTGGAGCCTCGTTGCCTCAAGTCGTTCCACAATAATATTGGAAAACCGCTTCAGCAGCTCATAACCCAAATTGTGGTCCTCTTCAGACTTCGTGCGAAGACATTTCCCATCTAGGGCAATGGCTCTAGTCAATTCCAAGGCCCGAGCGTCGAAGCGCCAGCGGTACGGTGGGATCAGCCACGACCAACCGAGCACCTCGCCTTCTCCAATCGTTTGAACGGTGATGGATCCGCGTTCAGCTGCGTGTATCTCCACTGCCACTTTGCCTTGGCGGATCATGTAGAACTGGTTGGCTTCCTCACCTTCGTGGAATAGGTACTGGCCTGCGTTGAAGCGCACGTTGGATGCGCAACCGACGATTAGCTTGAGGTAGTTTGGTTCAAGGCCTTTCAGGAATGGGTGCTGCGCCAAGATGGGTTCTAGGGTTTCCATTCCTTTACCTCCGTGCCGAAATGGTTGGCGCGTTGCTCAATTGGCTTTCTCGGATGGCGTGAACTTCCTCGGTGATGTCGATAGCGACCGGGCACCAGGTGATGCAGCGGCCGCACCCGACGCAACCTGACACACCAAACTGGTCGATCCATGTGGCCAGTTTATGGGTCATCCATTGGCGATATCGCGACCTTGCTGACGAGCGAATGCTACCTCCATGAATGTACGAGAAATCCATGGTGAAACATACGTCCATCCTTCGACGCCGCTCAGCTTGCTGGCCGGAAAGGTCGGTGAAGTCTTCTACAGTTGTGCAAAAGCATGTTGGGCACACAAACGTGCAGTTACCGCAGGTCAGACAGCGGGCAGCAACGTGGTCCCAGCGTGCGTGTCCGTAGTTCCGATAGAGAAGCTCTTTGATCTGGGTCGTGTCCATGGTTCGCCCCATCCGCTCGGAGCATTTCTTCACTAGGCCTTCCGCAGTTTCACTCTCCTCTTCGCGTGCTTCTCTATGCGAGACTTCACGGAGAACTTGCGCGCCGAGTTCTGTGCGGACTTCCACCAAGAAGTAGTGTCGATTGAGCTCGAGGACTTCCGTCAGAGCAAGATCAAACCCAAGAGTGGCTTTCGGTCCAGTGCCCATCGACGCACAGAAACATGTTCCGCCGGCTTCCGTGCAGTTGATCGCGACCACAAAGACCTTCTCACGCCGAGACTTGTAGGAGGGATCAACATATTCCCCACTCACAAAAATCTTGTCCTGAGTTGCAATAGCGTGCAGATCGCACGATCGAGCGCCCACAAGCGCATATGCCGGCGCTGCCTCATTCTCTGAAAGAACTTGAAAGCCACCCCCATCGCGCTTTGCCCCCCACAATTGCATCTCAGGCTGAAGCAGAAACTTCTTCCACGATTGAGGCCCCAAGGCGTACCCGAATAGCGCCTGGTCATCGCGTTTCTTGAGCCGGTAGGAACCACCATCTTGCTCATCTGTACACCCGATTGGTAGATCTGCTACTGAGCCCAGTTCATCATACACAATGGCTCGATCACGAGCAGTGGGCCCGACGACTCTATAGCCTCTCTTGCTCAAGGCATTGAAAAGTTGCTGGAGGTCTTTGCGCTCCACAATGACGTTCTTTCCGACCTGTAGCGCCGGTCCCACCATATCATTCGTACCTTCCGCTGACCGCCTATCGCATTAATCCGTCTTCTATGATTTCTGCATACAGGATAGACTGATATATGTAGACCATTTTGAAGACCGGATTTCGGTCGAAACCTTTGCGGAGTCTGCGTCGGTGGAGCCGTCGCACTCCTCTTTGCAGCCCGGAACGCCTCACGGGTAAAAAGTGTTGTCGGAGCCGGAACTTGTTGCTATGGCGAGGAAAAGATGGCATCGAAAGCTCTAGAGTTCTATCTGCCACCTGAAGATCTTCCAGAGGTCCGGAGCTTCATTCGAAGGCATCAAATCCAAGAGTTCTCCGAAGGTCGAACGGGCATTGGATCATGACGGATCGGATGAAACACACCCGCCAGGACCTTGCTGGCAGACGGACACAACAATGGCCCATATGTCTTCGCCGCAATTCTTTGGAACATGGTATGCGGACTATGAAAGCAGGTAGGACTGGGCAACCCTAACATGGAACGACTACGCATACAAGAGCCAATCTCTGGTGGCATACTCCTATCGTACAAGTGTACCAGTGAATGCAAGCACTGTATGTATGCTTGTTCTCCTCGATGGACAGATGATTGGATTTCTGAGGCGGACCTACACAAGGTCCTGACTCAACTATCAGGTAGAATTCGTGGAAGCCCTCTTAGCAATGGTAGGATCGGCGTAAACTATGGCCTTCACTTCACAGGAGGAGAGCCTTTTCTCAACTATGACCTTCTGGTCAAGGCTATCCGAATCGCACATGATGTGCGGATTCCCTCTACTTTCGTTGAGACCAACGGGTTCTGGTGCACCGATGATCTGGGCACAAGAGCGAAACTCACAGAGCTAAGGCACGCGGGATTGCGGGGCATACTGGTCAGCGTGAACCCATTCATATTAGAGCAGGTGCCCTTTGAGCGAACCGAGAGAGCTGCTAGAATAGCTCGAGAGATCTTTCGAGAGAACGCGATACTCTACCAAGAGTTCTTCTACACACAGTTCAAGGGGCTTGATATCAAACGTGCTCTGCCCTTCACAGACTACGTACAGAGAATAGACCTTCGAGACCTGTATGGAAACGTAGAGTTGCTCCCAATGGGCAGGGCGGCTTACAGGCTATCCCACCTGTATCGAAGGTACGCCGCGCGCCAATTCTTCGGTGAATCATGCAGAGAAGAGTTGACGCGGGGTTGGCATGTCCATGTCGACAACTATTGCAACTACATGACAGGGTATTGCGGAGGAATTTCCTTAGGAGACGCGAGAGACATCAGCTCGCTATGTCAAGGGATAGACCTGGCTGAGCGACCCATTCTCAATGCGCTTGTAACCGATCTGAAAGACCTCTTCGAACTCGGCGTCAGTGAATTCGACTACAAGCAGCGAGAACAGGGCTACATTTCAAAATGCCATCTGTGCGCCGATGTGAGAGAGCACATCACGCACGTAACAGACGAATTCCAAGAACTTAGACCGAGAGAGTTCTACTATCATTTGCAGTAGACCGTCATTTCTAAGGAGTGATTTTAGCGCGTGCTTCTCGTCTTTCGGCTCCGGCCAGTAACCGTAGCGCCCGTGCTAACCCATGGTGGGCACCTTTTTTCGCCGTCTAACAGCGGTCTGTCAAGAGGAATAGCCTCCACCGCAGATTTCTTTTAGTGAAACCCGTGACTTCTACTGAGATTCTCATGTTCAAGGAAGGGCGAGCCTATTGTGGAAAGATCCTCCGTGTGGATCTTTCCAAGGAACAGATCCTGGAAGATCCCCTCAAGGCGGAATGGGTTCGGAAGTTCATAGGCGGGAAGGGCCTGGGCATCCGGTACCTGTACGATCTCGTGCAGCCTGGCATAGATTCGTTCTCGCCCGAGAATGTCGTCATATTCATGACCGGGCCGCTCACTGGAACCGTCGCTTCCACCGTGTCCCGCATGGCGAATATCACAAAGTCGCCTCTGTCTGGGACGATGAGTGACAGCTACTCGGGTGGCTACTTCCCAGCCGAGTTGAAGTTCTCGGGTTTCGACGGGATCATCGTTAGCGGCCGATCACCTAAGCCGGTGTACCTCTTGATCAAAGATGGGCGAGCGGAGTTTAGGGACGCAAGCCGCCTCTGGGGCAAGGGCGTTTTCGAAACTACCGACCTCATTCTGAAAGAGTCTGGAGAAAGTCCGCGACATTACATAGACGGCCCCAAGGTCGGCTGCATCGGCCCGGCCGGAGAGAACAAGGTGAGGTACGCAGCCCTGGCGTATGACAAACACCACTTCGCTGGCAGAGGCGGAACGGGCGCAGTCATGGGATCGAAGAACCTCAAGGCGATATCCGTTCGTGGAACGAAGCAGGCGAAGGCGCTGAGCATCAACTCCGAACCGGCCTTTCTTGAAATGGTCAGAGAAGTCGTTAGGAAGGATATTCGAGAAAACCCTGATGAGGAATCGTACATCACGGAGGGGACGCCCTCGGTGGTTAACCAAAGTCAGAGGGCAGGACTCCTCCCGACCAGGAATTTCCAAACCGGCGTTTTCCCGCAAGCTGATCAGATAAACACAGATGCATTGTTTGACACCATCTTGGTCAGGCACACGACAACCTGTTTCAGCTGCGCGATAGGGTGCCGGAACATAACCAAGGTCAGGGACGGCCCGTACGTGGGCCTAGAAGGTGAAGGGCCCGAGTATGAGACGCTGGCAATGTGCGGCTCGAACCTTGGCATAGGTGACATCCGCGTCATAATGAAATTCAACGAAGAATGCTCGGACATGGGCCTCGACACGATATCGGCCGGAAACGTCTGCGGCTGGGCCATGGAACTCTTTGAGAGAGGCATCATCACGAACAAAGACACTGACGGCTTAGAACTGCGATTCGGAAACTCGGAAGCGGCGGTAGCGCTGCCGCGTCTGATCTCAATGAGGAAGGGTATTGGAGACACACTCGCGGAGGGCGTCGCCAGAGCATCCGAGAAGATCGGCAAGAACTCAGGAAGGTACGCGATGCATGTGAAAGGGCAGGAGTACCCTGCCTATGACCCTCGGGGATCATTCTCGATGGCACTCGCCTACGCGACCTCAGACAGAGGGGCAGACCACAACCGAGCGTGGCCGGTCACCTATGACGCGTTTGGGAAACTCGACCCTTTCACGGTGGAAGGGAAGGCTGAGCTTGTGGTGAGCGATCAGATCCGAACGAGCCTGAAATGGAGCACAACCATGTGCGATTTTCTTGCAGCGAACCTTGACCTAGTCGCAAGGCTGCTTAACGCAGCATGTGAAACGAATTACACCGAAGAGAGCATCAAGACCGTCGGAAAGCGCATCTGGACTCTGACTCGCCTCTTCAACCTTAGAGAGGGCTTCTCAAGAAGGGACGACTCAATTCCGCCACGAGTGTATCTTGATCCGTTGCCTGAAGGCAATCCGAAAGGAAAAGTGCTGCCTGAGCAGGATTTCCAGAGAATGCTCTCAGAATACTACAGACTCTTGGGATGGGATGATCAAGGCCGCCCCACACGTGAAACCCTACGAGAACTAGATTTGGAAGACATCACTGGGCGGTAGACGCTCGAATCTCACCCCTACAGTCCGGAGTAGCGCATCATCTTAGGATGTAAAATGCTCTATGTGTGTTGTGGCAGGTACAATTCGACAATAAGGCTTGCTCACGTCAACCCGTTCCCTCAGCCATTCGTTGCTGAAGCACCCGTTTCGAAGTCGACTTTGACATCAATACCTTTCCGGAGGCTTTGTGTGACGACGCAGAAGTCCTCAAACAACTCCAAACATCTCTTTGATCTGGGGATATCATCTGGTTTCAGAGCCGGATGAAGCTTCACCTTCAAAGCTGCAATTCTCCATCTCCCCTTCTCGTTTCTGCGAGTTACTGTCTCCACAGAAGCTCTCAGATCATTGACAGCTATCCGTGCCTTACCGAGACAGAAGATCAGGCTGGAACTGAGGCAGCTCGCAACTGCAGCTGACAAGAGACGTGAGGGGTTTGGGCCCCGGCCCCTCCCCAAGGGTTCAGGCTCATCCATCACGATGTCGGGAATGCTTGGTAAGTCGAATTTCACCCTAAATTCGTAGTCTCTAACTCTCTCTAGGCGTGTGGTGAAAACTCTCTCCTCCGAAGACACGCGCTTTGCCCTCCCAATAAGTTGTGTCACATATGTCAATGAGTTTTGGGGTTCGTACGATCGAGAAGACTCTGGTTTCTGTGTCAGCGGATACGGCGTCGGCCGCGGCTTATCACCGCATCCTTTGCCTTCAAGCAGAAACTAACGGTCGATTCCCGGAAGCACTACCTCTGGGGAGTAGGCACACTTGATCTTGTACTTGAGGACGCAATCGCGGCACCTGTCCTCATCGCAGAGCTGGGTACTGAGATACTTCTCGCCCCCATCTGGAGCCATCACAACCATCACTCCTCGGCGGATTTTCTTCGCCGTCTCGAGCGCAACATGTAATATGGCTCCGGTACTGGGCCCGCACAGTATGGCCTCCTCAAGTGCAAGAAGACGTGCGGCCTCCTCAGCTGCTGTGAGCTCCACGTAGTGCCGCTCATCTAAGGCGCTGCTGTCGAATATCGTGGGAACATATTGGGTCTCTAGGTTCTTCAATCCCTGGATCGGGGTTTTGCTGTTAGGCTCTACGGCGATAACCGTGAGGCTAGGATTACGTTCTCGAAGTTTCTTCGAGACACCCATCAATGTTCCTGAAGTGCCAATCCCGCCCACGAAATGTGTAATTCTTCCTTTGGTATCTTTCCAGATCTCTTCAGCTGTAGTCTCGTAGTGTGCGAGAGTATTGTAGCTGTTTGCGAACTGGTTGGGCATGAAGTACTTGTCAGGATTCTCCTCCACGATCTTCTTGGCTAGGTCTTCGGCGCCATTCATTCCTTTGGAGCCGGGAGATAACACGATGCGGGCTCCGTGGATCATCAGCATCTTTCTTCGCTCCATAGTCATGGTCTCGGGCATTACAAGGACCAGCTTGTAGCCTTTGACCGCGCATACGATCGCCAAACCTATGCCCGTGTTTCCGCTCGTCGGCTCGATCACGACCTTGTCTTTGGTTAGAACGCCATCTGCCTCGGCGTGCTCTATCATGCACTTTGCAATGCGATCCTTCACCGAACCGCCAGGGTTGAACTTCTCAAGCTTCAGATACATCTCGACATCAGGGTTCGGGTTAATGCGCACGAGTTTAAGCATCGGCGTGTTCCCTATCAGGTCCAGGACGCTGTCAACGATCATGAGGAATGCGGATCCTCCGGATTTCTATTCTCGAATATGACCTACGTAATAAACGATGCGACGGACCTCAGAAAAGGACATCGACATCGATGATGGCAACCTTGGCTCAGGCTCGACACGGTCATATCGGCTCCTTTCTCATGTCGACAGTGATCATTGAGGCACGCGTTTCGGACGGCCAAAAGAGCTAGGTGAACTACAATATGCGAAGTAGGTTTTAGGCGACCTTCTGGTGGAGCTAGGTCAGGTCGGAGCACTATTCTGGTCTAGCCCGAGAACTGAAGAGCGCCGTAATCTCGTGATAGCGGTCCTCATAGGTGCTCTTCGAGAAGAGGTCGCAGGCAATCAGTTTCAGCTGTATTTCCAACCGATCGGCTACGAGCCTCAGGGTCTCGATCGCGCTTGGATCTATGTCCGACGCGGATACCTCTGCGCCTCTTCTAGCGCAGTATGCTGCCAAAATGGCTGAACCTGTTCCCACGTCGAGAACCTTCGAACCTTGAAGACCTAACTCTCCAAGAGCTTCCAGCATCAGGAATGAATCCTCCGTAGGCTCGTACGCAGTCGAGCTTTCGTTCTGGGCCGCTAGGAACTCCCCAACCAAGTCTTCAGTGCGCAAGCCTTAGAGGCTTACCTGGCTCGCCATCACGGTTCCTTCATGAATTGTACGAACTCTTTGACGGTTCGCGGTTTGAGGACATAATTGTGCAGCCTCTCGTAGCCGATCGTCGAGTGCAGTTTCGTTCCATAGTCGTGCCCGGGATAGACCTCCACGTCGTCGGACAGTTTCATCAACTTGTTGAATAGACTGTCATACAGCTGCTCTGAGCTTCCCCCGGGTAGGTCGGTTCTTCCGCATTCGCCGACGAAGAGAGCATCCCCTGTCATCAATTTGCCGCTGACCAATACGCATACATGATCTGGGGAATGGCCGGGTGTGTAGATGAATTTGATTTCAAGAGAGCCGAGTTGCACTACGTCCCCGTCTCTCACGCTGATGTTCTTCCCTATTCTCGAGACCTCGTGGGCGACGACTTTGGCACTAGTTTTCCGTACGAGTTCGTCCATACCGGAGGTATGATCGTGGTGGGAGTGGGTGCTGATCGCATAGATAATCTGCAGATTGTTCCTCTGCGCAGCTTCTAGGATTATTTCGATGTCCCATCCTGGATCGACCACGGCGGCGAGGCGTGTTCTCTCGTCTCCGATGAGGTATGCGAAGTTCTGCATCGGCCCAACAGGAAGCTGCTCGAATATCATAGCGTCATACCTCTTGGCTGAACCCAGGGCACAACCTGTCTCTCAGAAATGGATTTCGTCGACAGCGTTATGATGCGAGTTCCCTGAGTTTCTTCAGGTTCATTATGTCTGTTGCGCGTTCATCAATCGGGGTCTCCAGTATCATAGGTAAGTTACGAAACGCATCGGCATGAAGTATGGCTCTGAACCCTTGCTCGCTTATCTGGCCCATACCAATGTGCTCATGCCTGTCGAGATGCGATGCGAGCCCGCCTTTGGAGTCATTCGCGTGGACTACCTTGAGCAAGTCGAGTCCGACTACCCCCCCAAGCTCGTCAATTGTCTTCTCGACGGATTCCCTGTCTCTCAGGTCGTATCCTGCGGCAAAGGCATGACAAGTGTCAAAACACATGGCCACGCGAGACTTCTCTGCCACGTGATCTAGGATTTCTCGAATTTCCTCGAAGGATGATCCCATGCTGTTTTTAGTCCCTGCGGTATTCTCGAGCAGCAGCATTGTTCTCCCCTTGGAAGAATCGAAAGCTGTGTCTATTGCATAGATGAGCCGTTCAAGCCCGATCTCTCTACCTTTCCCGAGGTGGCTTCCGAGGTGAGTTACAAGGTATGGAATGCCAAGCATGTCGCACCTCCCAAGCTCTGCCACCAATGTCCTAACCGATTTCTTGTAGATCAGTTTCTTGGGGCATGAGAGGTTTGGTAGATACGGCATGTGCGCGACGGCTGGCTCGATCATGGACTCCCTGAGCTTCTGTAGGAATAGGGTCCCTTCCTCCGCGGACAGTTTCTTGAACTTCCAGCCACGAGGGTTTCGGGTGAAGATTTGAAACGTGTCGCATTGCTTTTCCTTCGCCCGGTCGATAGCTTGATCGATCGATCCAGCTATTGATACGTGCACTCCGCACTTGATTGGCGCGTCTGCAGGCATATCAGCAACACCAGAGTGGACTATCGACCAACGTGACTTGGCCGGACCATGGAGAAAAGGAAAGGACAAAAAAGCTTGTGGAATCTATCTTGAACAATCGAGCCTCTTCGCAGTCCTACTCTCGCTTCCTCAGCTTAATCTCGATTGTCGAAACGTTTCTGGTTTGTCCCTCAGTGCCGAGCGTCTCCGTGCCGATCTGGACATCGGTGATGTCCAGCTTGCCGTCGAAGAACCGCCTCCTGACAACTTCGACGACATCCACCGCCCTGGAGATGGCTCGCCCCCGAGCCTTTACTGAAATGTCCCCGTTGCCCGTGTTCGCTTGCATCACAATCGCGGTTGCATAGGCCATCAGCGGCTTCTTACCGATTAGGACGGTGTTCGAGGGTACGCCGCTGAGACGACCCGGCGAGGAACGCTCACTGTTTGGCTTTTCTGTCAAGCACTGTTCACCTCCCGAGCACTGCAACGCGAACCCGAGACGGCGACCCCATTCCTTAAAAGAGTTACGTCAACTTTCGAAGTTGCGAAGATCAAAGAGGTGCCGTTTTCGGTCAAAGCGGTGCCGCCTTGTCAACTCTCGAAGCAGCGAAGATCCTACGCTCGATGTACTCCGAAAGGAGAGCTTCGCAATAGGTACGAAAAGCCAATTAGCATCCTACCGTCGCCCTTTGGTAGTTGATGGCCGCCGTAACGTAGAGGAATACCATTCCGCGGAACTTGGTAGCGTATAGGGCTGTGGACCCTAGAGGGCGAGTTCAAAGCGTCGCGCCCGCGACGTGAAACTCTCGCCGGCGGCCCTCATCTATTTCACTTTGACTCGTCTCTCGGTTTTATTAGAAAACTTCGAACCCTTGCATATCGTGCACGCCTTGAGTCCGCAGCCGGAAACATCGCCTCGAAAGAGGCTCCTTATGGCTGCCAAGGAAGTGTATGGAAGAGACCTCTTCGCGCCTAGACATGAACTACTAAGCGCGGCCAAAGTGGGAAAGGCGACTATTAGAAAGTACTTCGCAAATCTGGAAGAACTCAGAGAATGTGCGTTCACACCCTCCCCAGTGGTGCTGAAGCATCCTACCGATAAATCCAAACTCGATCTGACCACATTTCTGCCTAATGCTTTGCGGGGTATGAAGCTTCATGTCGTTCCAGATGGTTTACGTCTACGTCTGTGGCAACAGTACCATGGAGGCTCCGTTTTCGGGGTCACTATTGCACGGTTTATCAAGACCGAAATGTTCGTTGCCGGTATATGTCTGTTCTCAGGTGAAGGCACAAAGAGTCTGCTGGCCGGCAAGGTAGAGCTTGTTAACTCGGACCCCGTGGTGGTTCGGATCTTCCCTAGGGTTCCTTGAGGCCATCGATGTTCCGGCCAAAGAACTGGTTTTTAGGGTCCAGACTGACAAACGAAGGATGACTAGTGCCAAGAGGTACTGGAGAAACGTTCTCAGTATCCGTGGATCTCAGTTCAGAAGTCCGATAATCAAGAAGCACGGCCGCCGTGACGGGCGAACTTCGTTGGTGGTCATGTATTCGAACACGCTTCTGCAACTTCTGTTGAACTACTGGAGCACGCAACTCGACAGGCTCGTTTAGGTCCGGAACGTCGCCAGCGGCTCCAAATAGCAGGCTCAGGATAACCATGCCAACAGGAGCACGTGCAAACCTGCTACTTGGGCCATTTTCTATCGAAGTAGATGCTCTTCCCGCACGCGGAGATCGGGATCCCCATCACAACGCTTGAATGAGAGAGGTACCCCAGAGATTTTGCAGCTGTCCCCGCGCGATACATTATTCGATTGTCGACATTCAGCTCGGTTGCCATCTTCACTGCAGAGCCTAGAGCTATTCCCAGGTCGAGTGCCTTAAAGATACAAGTTGGCCCCTCGAAGTCAAGGCCTGAAACTGGAGCCGTCGCATCAAACTCTTGGCATGTAGAATGACCGCAAGCCCCACAGGGAACACCGAAACTCTTCCTGCCGTTGATGCCTACAACCAGGAGCGCCTCAGATCGGTTCACGTTGTCAGCGTCGCGTTTGAATCCCTCGAGTTTTCGTTCCTCACCCATCTTCTCCATCTGTTCTGCGATCTTGTCTTTCTCCTCACCAGTGAGCAGGACGGTTTCGATATCGTCAATACCACCTGACTTTGGAGCGGTGCGGCAGGAAACCATCATTAGACCTGCGGCCCGCATCAGGCCCTGGGCTTCCCCTTCTTTGCTGGTGATTGTTGGCACATGGGTTCCCTCCAGCTTCAAACACCGATCGAAGCTGCCTGCTATTGTTATGTCTTTTGATCGAATCAATCTACACTCAGTTCTTGAGAAGCAAGAACGCGGGAAATTGCGGGTCGAGCGGGCGACGCTTCGCAAGTTCCAACATGCCAGAGCAACACAACAGTCGCACAGAAACGATTTTCTGCGTCAAACCATCTTCCGAAAGATTAAAAGTGATTCACCTTGTACCGGCTGTTAGGGCCGGTAGTTCAGCCTGGTATGCCCGCTGCTGGGGCCGAAGAACGTCCGGTTTGCAAGACATGATGACCAAGAAACCGGAAGGTCGCGGGTTCGAATCCCGCCCGGTCCACCATAAACTTTGAGCGGGTACCTCTTTCTGTTGGGTGCACGTCCCTTTGATGCGACTCCGGTCTAGGGCGTTGTCGCCGAACTTGAGACTTCCTTGACAGCAACCCGAAGGTCAGGAAATCCAAGCTGATCGCCGTAATGTCAGAAGAGGCATATCGAAAGAACGTCAGCGACATGACGGAAGACACGATCCTCGTGATTGACCCAGACATGGTCCAAATCGGCGAAGCCAATCATGCGCCAAAAAAGTACAGGGTGCCGGCGACGCGAATCGCGGAGCGCCTCGGCAAACGCATAGTCGCAAACATGGTACTCGTCGACGCAATGCGCGGCCTGATAGAAATGATAGACACCACCTCGGTCGAGAAAGCGATCGCAAAATATACTCATCGAGGGACCGAGACACTCAACGCTCAACGTCAACGCGTTCAAGGCCGGCTACGAGCACGCCCACGACCTCTCCCAAGAGAAAGCAGCCGCTGTGCAACAAACCCAATAATCGCCAGTGTTCTCCGCGCGTGTCAAACGTGGAACGAGCCTGGCGCTGTTCTCGTTTGATCTAGGACGAATTGGGGAATTAGTCCTTCGATGAGGCGGCGGGTGGGTTTTTTCGCGCGCGGCGGAGAAGCAGCAGTAGAATCGCAAATGTGGCCACTGTGGGTGCTATGAATGAGGGGAACTCCGGAATCGGCGCCATCGGGATCCCCTCCCAGTCGTGGCCCCACGAGGTATGCCAGAGGCCGTTGTCCGTCCCCCTGACGTAACAGTCAACCCTGTCGGCACCCCCTGTCTCCACCGGCATACAACTGAAATCACCCGCGACAATCGGTATTTCATGGCGGCTCCACCCGCTCCATTCGCTTCCATCCCACAAGAAGATACACGTCCCGTTGTCCGAACTCCTGAAGAAGCAGTCGATCCTGTCGGAGCTCGCCGAGGCACAATCGGGAGTACAGGTGAGAAGCGGCGACACACAAGTGGGATCACCGGCGAACAGCGCACTGAGAGAGAGGGCTCCGCCAACTGCTAGGTCATGCCAGACGCTTCCATCCCACGCGAACTGCCACATCGCGTTGTCCGACCCTCTGAAGAAACAGTCGATCCTATCGGGACCCCACGACACACAACTGGGATCACTTGCGAGAATCCCTCCGTGAGATACGGCTCCGCCAACTGCCTGATCGTGCCAGTTGCTTCCGTCCCACGCGAACTGCCACATCGCGTTGTCCGACCCTCTGAAGAAACAGTCGATCC
>CAYMZN010000006.1:49212-53642 GCA_964394935.1 uncultured Candidatus Bathyarchaeia archaeon
TGTCGGAACCCCATGAGATGCATTCGGGATCACCGGCGAGGATGCCTCCGTGAGATACGGCATCGCCACTCAGATGGTTGTGCCAGTTGCTTCCATCCCACCAGAACTGCCACATCGCGTTGTCCGACCCCCTGAAGAAACAGTCAATCCTGTCGGGACCCCACGACACACAATTGGGATCACCGGAGAGAATCCCTCCGAGAGATCCCCAGCCGCCCCAGGAGAGCCCATCCCAATGGATGCTCCACATAGCGTTGTCCACCCCCCTGACGAAACAGTCGATCCTGTCGGGACCCCGCGAGATACAATTGGGAGCAGAAACGAGAGTTCCTCCAAGAGATTCCCAGCCGTTCCAAGTGCTCCCGTCCCACCACACGTGCCACATCGCGTTATCCGGCCCTCTGGCGAAACAGTCTATGCGGTTAGCGCCCCAGGAGACGCAGTTCGGATCCGAGGTGATATCGCCGGGGTACGCCGACACCGGCGCCGTGGCGGGTAGCTGCAGAGCTATAAAAAGAAGTAACGTCAAGGCCAACCAAGCCTTGATGCGGGTCGAAGGGCAGCTTGTCGATCGCAGGCGAGAGACAAACTCGTGCATCTATCCCTCACGCTTGAGGCATCTACTTGCGAGCAAGCATATATGAACTGCGGGACAACCCCGTTGATTAAGGCAAAGCACACGCTGACTGACGAGGAATCCCTCGGTTGTCGTAGACGTTCCTTTAGATGCGGCAACGCTGAGAAATAGGTCACGCAATAAGTGTGAACCCATCGAGTTGATGACCCGCACGAGATTCGAACCGCGATTCAAATCCCGCCCGGTCCACCATTGCCAATTTACGCTCGATTAGGTCCAAATCACCACCTTACTAGATGGTGATCTCAACGTGTAGTATGGTGGACCAATCAGGTAGCCACCTTGACCTGGCGAACGTCAGATATTCATAGTCAGAACAGCAGTAGCACAAATAGGACAACCGCTGGAATCGTGATCGAGAGGAGCATCTGCGGAGTCTGCTTACTCGTCCTGAGAAAAGGTATGAGCAAAGGCACCTCACACCTGTATTCCAAGAAGGATTCTCCATATAGTCTCAACAAGTGCTGCTCTTCCACGTATGCGAGGAAGATGTAAACGAAAAGCTCAGCAAACCACACGGCTACGGTCTGTTCTGGATTGAGAAATCCAATGCCGAAAGTGTTCCTCAGAATCCAGACGCTCCAGCTTGTCAGACCAAGCGTCGAAAGTATCATCCCAAGATACTGAGGATGTCTGACGAGGCGGTACGGCCCTGACGTAACTAATCCACCCTTTCTATTCACCAGCAGATAGATCGCGGAATAGACAAGCATCAAGAAACCAGTCGCAACAAACACCTTATCAGGAATCGCGAACGGTGCAACGAAATCGGATATGGCTCTTGGAAGGATCTCTGGAGAGCCTGTGAACAACAGCGCAAGGAAACTCGCGAAGGGGAGAGTCATCAGGCCTGCCCAGAAAGGAACTGACTGAACAAGAGGAACAAGATAGCCCGCAACACCCAGAAATCCAAGCTTCGCTCTCTCTGCGGTCATTGTCGTATCCTCATGAACGACATGTCCTGTTCGTTATAGGATTCTGAATTGGAGATTCTGACGGGAGCAGTGAGCGCTCGCCCGAAGGATTCAGACTTGCTCTCAGCTGCCGCTCTTCGGGCGCTGAACACGAGGACGGAGCCGTACTCATGCCAAACCCGGAAGCCCTCGAAGCCAGCCTCACGCAGATATTTGTCAAGTTCGAGCAGCTCGAAGACGTGGATGCCGTGATCTTTCCTTACGTGTTCGCGGATGCGAGAGTGTCTCAAGATACCTTTATTGCCGGCGGCGAACGTCATCACCGCCAAGCACGCTCCAGCCTTCATCGTTCGACCAATCTCGCGAAGCGCAAGGACAGTATCGGAGAAGAGATGCAACGAACCAGCACAGATCACAGCATCGAAAAAGTCCGCCCTGAACGGAAGCGTCTCAACCCTGGCACGAGCGAAGCGAACGTTGGGAATGTAATCTGACTTGACGTAGCGGACACCTCGTCGCAGCATGCCCATTGAGACATCGATGCCGTACACCATCCTTGATTCGGAAGCGACGCGACGGCCATATGTCCCCGGCCCGCATGCAACGTCCAGAATTAGGCCATCCACTGATCCTACGATGTCCGCGATGTCGCGTGCGAGCCCTTCAAGGGATGTGCTACGCCACCCACCGTAGAGGTTGAGTACGAGTGGATACCAGAGCTTCGTCTCATAGATCCGCGCCAGCCAGTCAATCTTCTGTATGTTACGCAAGAGCTGGCTGCTGCTCTGCGTCATATCCTCCAAAACGAAGTCGGGGATGCCTTCGAGGATAGGATAAGCCCCCGTGCAGGCATGGCAAACAAGCGCTTTATCCCTCGCGTCCAAGTCCCCTTTGCATGTGGGACACACGTAGGCACCATAGTCTTCTTTCGGGTCCCCGTCAATTCGGTCGGTGGGCATTGATCCAGCTTTCGCCACCGACATGTCAATTGTCTCCCGCATTTTGGACAACGAATCTGCAAACCTTGCCTCCTAGTCCAATTGATTCCTCCAGTTCCACTCTGACGGGCTTCCTTAGCAAGGTCTCGAAGACTGCCTTGACCCATCCTCTAGAACAGTAACACAAGGTGCCAGAGAGAGGCACCACCCCGTTTCTCACGAGTGGACAACCACACTTCACACATGTTGCTTTGATCCTGTCTCCATCACGTGTCCAGGTTCCGCACCAACATATCTCATCATTGGTTCTCCTGAGCAGCTGCGCCTCATCCTGCGTCTCGGTAGCGATTCTCTCAGCGATTCCAAGATCTCCATCCGACCGAGCACACGCCTCACCACAAGACTCCATAACCCTCTTCCTAGTCTCCAAATCAACTCCATCAAGGCCACGAAGTACTGAGCTGAGCAGCGCGGCAGTGCGTTTCAGCAGCATCTCCTGACCACATGGCTCGATTCCCAAACCATAACACACCTGTGAAGGGGGGGCTTCATCCCAGATAATGCTTGTATAAGTAGGAACTTTGGGACCAAGAGGTCCCTTGGAATGTTCGAAACTCGCGTCTCTTGGTGCGATAATATATACGCTTGGGGCGCATGCTTCTTCGACGAGCTCGATTTGCTGAGCAAAGAGGTGACACCTACGCTGGTCGAGAGCTTGACCAGGTCATCTTAGCCGTCGTTCTGAGCTTGAGCGCGCGCGCTGGTCACAGAGTATTTCGCAACCCCAAGGAGTTACCGTCGTGTACTGCCCGATGATCTGCCTGAACCCTTCACGAGCCGGGATCTGGCTCACGCCAAGGACATGTCCCTGTGGCTTGCGCAGAAGGTGATGTATTCCCTGCGCTGCGAAGGGACCGTGTGTGTCGCAGGCAAGGAGGCGGAACGCAATCCTCTACGCAACAAACAGTACCTCATACAATAGTTCGTCACCTGTCGGGTAAGTGATACTGGTAAACTGGTGCGCCAATCCCCCGCACTCATCACTGAACCCACCGCATCTCGCAGAATCCGGGAGCCATACGATGTAACATAGTTTCGCAAGCCCTATCGATATTCGTGCACTAGTAGCCGCATGGTGAGACATGATGAGTCGTATCGACCTAGAAGAAACCGCGGCCAGAGTAGCTAGGGAGGTAAGATACCTGAAGGCATTGGTGTTGATCAACCTAGTCTATGGGGTTGTAGCTTTCGGGATTTCGATCAGCGCGATCGTGACCACACTTGCACCGGTCTTCAGTATGGACCTGTCAACTCTGCCTTCGATCCTTGTGCCGCAGTCCCTGCTGAAGATTGCCTTCGCGGCTGTGATTATTGCCCTCGCTGCCAGATGGTTCAGTCACAGTGCAGAGATGTTTGATGCCGTAGACGATCTTGGGAAGGCCCGTGACCGGATGGTGAATTCACATGATGAGGAGGGACGAGCTGAACAGGTAGTAGGCATGATTGTTGAGCTTCTCTCATACTATCGCCAGCACCGGGATTCCATCAGAGCCTTCCGAACATTGGGAAAGGTATCCGGGCTGATGTTTATCGGACTCGGGTCAGTCGGGCTCCTTCAAGCGATCTTTGCCTCACCAGCGAACATCACGCAAGCACTCTTAGGTTTGGCTGCGACGCTCCCACCTGGTCTTGCAGGAATCTACATCTCATACAGTCTCGGAAAGTATCAGGACAGTTGGGACCCTCGACTCATTGCGGCATCAGGGGCGGAAGAGGAACTCAGGAAACTCTTGGACAGACCCTGAGGTCATGATATTGAAGGAGAGAAGAACCGTATATGAGATCTACTGGGAGATACTCGTATACTGTAGGATGCCTCGGCTCTTCACGCAGATAGTCCAGCGTTGCGATCTTAACTCGAAGACCTGTCAAGGCTATCTG
>CAYMZN010000007.1:0-52915 GCA_964394935.1 uncultured Candidatus Bathyarchaeia archaeon
GGGTGGGAAGGGAAGCACTTCGACAAGGTGATTATCAAAGCCGTTCCCGAATCGGCCACAGCCAGACAGCTCTTGGAGGCAGGGGAGGTAGACATCCTCGACGACCTACCCTACGAGGATGTGGCTGCTCTCAGAACGAAGCCCGGGATCGAGATAGTGACAACAGGCTCGTTCCAGAATCTAATCGCCTTCTTCAACACGCAGAAGCCGCCGCTGGACAACAAGCTCGTTAGGGAGGCACTATCATACGCATTTCCATATGAGCAGGTCATAAGGGACGTAATGAGCGGCTATGCAACCCAGGCCCGCGGCCCGATACCCAAAGGGATGTGGGCCTACTCTGAGGACGTCCCACAGCATACATACGACCTACAGAAAGCGAAACAGCTCTTGACGGAGGCCGGCTATCCAACCGGGGGCTTCTCGCTAACCCTCACATACAATTCCGGCGATGAGAATGAGAGAAAGACTGCGGAGCTGTGGAAGTCTGAGGCTGCAAAAATCGGGATCGACCTTGTCATCAGAGGCATGACTTGGGAGCAGCAGTGGGACATGGCGAAGTCTCCAACTCCTGAAGCCCGTCAGGACATATTCATCATGTACTGGTGGCCCGACATCGCAGGCGACCCATACTCATTCGTCTACAACATGTTCCACTCTGAGAAAGAGCCGGTCTTTGCTATGTCCTACTACAACAATACTCGATTTGACGGACTGATAGATGAGGCATTCACCATCTCCGGCGTCAGTAAGGACAGGGCGAAGCAGATGTATGTCGAGGCCGAGAAGATCCTAGTCGAGGACGCAGTAGCGGTATTCGTCTATGACCAGCAATACGTCCGAATCAAAAGGACATCGCTGATGGGCTACATCGACAACCCAACTTACCCGCACGTCGTGTTCTTCTACTACACGTACAGGCAGGAGTAGACGCCGAGGCGCCGCAACGATCAGGCGAAACACGTACATCCTGCCTACCCTTTCTATTCCCGGAAACGTTTCGGTCAGGGTGGACTGTCTAGTGGAGTCTGGGCTTCAAGACGTGAAGCATGGAAGCCCTAGGCAACGAGTGTGAGATCTCATGGTGAAGATGCGATACTATGTGGCTAGGCGCCTCTTACTCTCGTTAGTGGTACTCTTCGGAGTATCTGTCATAACGTTCACGATCGCAAGGGTCATACCATCCGAGCCCGCGGCAATGTGGATCGGTTTCAGAGCGACGAGAGAGCAGATTGAGAAAGCCCGCGTCGAACTTGGACTCGACAAGCCACTATATGTTCAATACTACCGTTACATGCTGTCGCTTCTGCAGGGCGATTGGGGAGTATCAATCCGAACCCACGCGCCGGTCCTGCGGGATATAGCCACGTTCCTACCCGCGTCGCTCGAGCTTATCCTGACTGGACTCGTAATGGCCCTCGTGGTCGGACTTCCACTCGGCGTAATCTCAGCGGTTAGGAAGAATACGCCCGCAGATCATGGCGCCCGCCTCCTAGCCATCGGAGGCGTTTCCATACCAACATTCTGGCTCGGCATGATGCTTCAGCTCTTGTTCTTTCGAATCTTGGGGATCCTCCCGGTCGCCGAGAGGCTTGACCCATCCATTGAACTGACATTCACTCGCGTAACAGGGTTCTATCTTCTGGACGCCTTGATCACGAGAAACCTGCCAGCGCTCCAGAGCGCTGCCACCCACATTATCCTACCGGCCCTGACCCTTGCAGCCTACCCTCTGGGACTCACAACGCGGATGATTCGCGCGACTATGATGGAAGTGATGTCTGAGGACTACATACGAACCTCTAGAGCATACGGCATACCGGAGCGAGTTGTCAGATACTCCTATGCGCTGAAGAATGCCGTGGGCCCAACCATTACCGTTCTCCCCCTGACCTTCGCGTACGCCCTCGTCGAGACCTTTCTGATTGAAGCGGTCTTCCGATGGCCTGGTTTGGGCCGGTACGCCTCCATCGCAATCATATCTGCAGACTACCCCGCTATCATCGGTGTAACGATCCTCATCGCAATCACCTACATCGTTCTCAACTTGGCTGCAGACCTGATCCATGCATCCCTGGATCCGCGAATACAACTGCGCTGAGGTGAGCCTATGAGGCAGGGATGGAATGTGATGAGGAGGTACAGGGAAAGAGTCGAGGCGAGGCTACCTCAGGTTAGGGAGATCGCCTACGCTTGGCCCGTCATTCGGGGGAATGCTCTTACCATGGTGGGCTTGGCGATAGTTCTCGCCTTAGTAGTCCTAGGCGTCCTAGCCCCGGTAATTTCCCCGTACCCGGAGCACGCCATGGGAGCGACGGCATCGGAGGACAAATTCCAGCCGCCGTCACTTGAGCACCTCTTCGGAACGGATGATCTTGGAAGGGACATTTTCAGTCGAGTCCTCTTCGGCATCAGGATCTCATTCAATATTGGGGTGATTGTCATCAGCCTCGCCCTACTCATAGGACTCCCGTTGGGAGTGATCGCAGGGTGCGCCGGGGGTAAGCTTGATGAAGTTATCATGCGGGTGACCGATATGTTCCTAAGCTTCCCAGCGCTCCTACTCGCTCTCGCCATCTCAGCCGCCCTTGGCCCAGCGCTCGTAAACTCGATGATAGCGATCGCCATAGCATGGTGGCCTTGGTACACCAGGCTCGCCCGTGGCCAAGCGGTCTCGGTGAAGGAAAGGCCCTTTGTCGAGGCGGCAGTCGCGACAGGGGTTCGAAGATCACGAATAATCTTCCGTCACGTCCTCCCCAACTGTTTGACCCCGATCATCGTTCAGGCCTCGATGGACTTTGGCTCCGTCATCCTAACATCAGCCTCCTTGAGCTTTCTGGGTCTGGGCGCACAACCCCCCGAGCCGGAATGGGGTTTGATGATCAGCATAGGCCGAATTTACTTCCTCACGAATTGGTGGCTCACAACGTTCCCAGGATTCGCCATCCTCATCACGGTACTCGCGTTCAACTTCCTAGGCGACGGTTTGAGGGAGATCCTAGATCCGAGGGCGAGGCGAATATAGGAGTTCGATTTGGGCTTGGGAGCTGAGGAGCCGCTCCTCGAGATTAGGAACCTCAAGGTGCGTTTTAACACCTATTTCGGCGTAGTCAAAGCGGTCGACCTCGATCACCTCAAATTGCTCGAAGGTGAGACGCTGGGCCTAGTCGGCGAGACAGGTTGTGGCAAGACAGTTACAGCCCTGACGGTGCTCAAGCTCATCCCTTCACCTGGTGGAAACATAGAGGAGGGGGAGATCCTCTTCAAAGGCGAGAACTTGCTGAGCAAGAAGGAGGCGGAGATACGGAAGATACGGGGGAAGCGCATCTCAATGATCTTCCAAGATCCGATGTCATCACTTAACCCTGTCTTCACTGTCGGGGAGCAGGTATCTCGCATAATAGCGCTCCATCAGGACCTTCAGGAGAAGGAGGCCAAGGAAAAGGCCCTCCGAATTTTCGAGCTCGTGGGCTTGCCGAGCCCCGGCAGGGTCTTCGAAAGCTACCCTCACGAGTTGAGTGGGGGGATGCGCCAACGCGTCATGATCTCCATGGCCATCTCGTGCAACCCCGACCTCCTAATCGCCGATGAACCAACCTCTGCTCTGGATGTCACGATTCAGGCACAGATATTGAGGCTCCTCAAGGATCTACGAGACAAGATCGGTGCCTCGATCATGCTGATCACACATGACTTGGCCGTTGTCGCCCAGATCTGCGAAAAGGTGGCCGTAATGTACGCGGGCAACATAGTCGAATTTGGAGCAGTGGAGGCCATCTTCTCAAGGCCTCTTCACCCATACACGAAGATGCTCCTCGAATGCAGCCCTGGGCCGGGGACGAGGGGACGAAAACTCACAGCCATCCACGGGTTCGTCCCAAGCCTAGTCAACCCGCCTCCAGGCTGCCGCTTTCACCCGAGATGCCCCTATGTTATGGACCTATGCTCGAAGAGCAGGCCTGGACTGGTGGAGTTCGGAGACGGCCATCTCGCCTCATGCTTCCTCTACAAGCAAAGCGGAGGCGCCTGATTGCAGACCGGGGACGTGCTCATCGTTGAAGGCTTGAAGAAGTACTTCCCGGTCAGAGCTGGGCTCCTATTGAAGACAAAGCGTTGGGTGAAAGCTGTGGACGACGTCGACTTCGAGATTCGGAGAACAGAAACCTTCGGCCTCGTGGGTGAGTCGGGATGTGGGAAGACAACTGTCGCCAGAACGATACTGCGGGTCATCGACCCCACTGCTGGCAGGCTGTTCTTCGAGGGCGTTGAGATCACGCACCTAGGCCGGGAAGAGATGAGGAAGCTTAGAAGGGACATACAGGTTGTCTTTCAGGACCCCTTCTGGTCTCTGAACCCTCGCATGATCGTGAAGGATATCGTTGCAGAACCAATGGAGACGCACACGCGGCTAACGAAGCACGAGGTAGAACATAGGGTCATAGAGCTGCTCGAGACGGTAGGATTGGCGAAGGAGCACTTGAGGAGATATCCGCACGAGTTTAGCGGCGGACAGAGGCAGAGGATCGCGATCGCTAGGGCGTTATCCCTCAACCCCAAGTTCATTGTCCTGGACGAGCCGACCTCCGCCCTCGATGTATCGGTTCAGGCCCAGATCATAAACCTCCTCGAGGAACTCCAAGAGAAGTTTCAGTTGACCTACCTCTACATCTCGCATGATCTCAACCTCATCCAGCACATTAGCGATCGAATTGCCGTGATGTATCTTGGCCGAATCGTTGAGAGTGGACCCGTGGAGGGGATGTTCTCAAACCCCCTGCACCCATACACGCAGGCGCTTCTGGAAGCCATACCAGTTCCAGACCCCAGCATCAAGAAGGGAAAAGTGATCCTTGAGGGAGGAGTCCCAAGCCCTGAGAATCCTCCTCTTGGATGCAAGTTCCATACGCGCTGCCATTACGCAACACAGATCTGCCGTGAGAGGGAACCGGAGCTCATCGATACCGGCGGGGGCCACACTGCCGCATGCCACCTGATTGGAGCACAGTCGGCAGCAGCCTAGCGACATACGATTTCAGTTAGTCGTGGCAACAGATTGATGCCACAACCACCGCTTGGTGAGGACTCCTTACAGGAATCGCTGAGTGCGCCATTAGTGAACCCTCACGGAGTCCGGATCGCTGGCTACAATTGCCGTCAAAATGTTGCCGCACTAGTCGCGCCCGACACCTGACGGTCTAATAGGATCTGGCATACTATCTCGTGGCCTGTGACCTTCTTCTTTTTCAAGTGGGCCGCTCTGAAAGGTAGCGCTCCGCCCCATTTAGCAAGGTCCTTCCAGGTCTGCAGTTACTGAAAACTGCACGCCTCCCCTTCGCGGAGGCTCAAATATGAACATGTGTTTTAGAGATCGTAGTTCTGCACTCTTGCTCCTCGCATCGTTGAAATTCAATGTCCCTCTGCTTTGCAAGAAACCATTATGTATTCCGCTTGTTCTAACTGCAAAATGGCGTTTCAAGTTGCCGCGAGTTCTTTCCGAATCTGATGCCTCTGATCTGATAGTGGGAGCGACGATCATGGGCACAGGAGGAGGGGGAGATCCCAAGCAAGGCCTAGAAACCCTCCGCCAGGATCTAGCTTCGGGAAGGAAGCTTGTCGTTTCCGATGTAGCTGAACTTGATCCGTCATCGATCGTTGTCTGCGCATACTACTGCGGCTCGATTCCTTCACCTGGGCGGAAGATTCGGAAGGAGGCTTTGGAGACTCGGATGGCGCCCGAGGCTCTGATGAGAACGGTTCTTAATACAATGAAAGAGGCTATTCACGGTGATATCTCCAGCATAATCGCCGTTGAGCTGGGCGGTGCCAATACGGCGATAGCGCTACACTTGGCGGCCCTAGCTGGTCTACCAGTCGTGGACGGGGATCAAGTTGGCAGGTCCGCCCCGGAGCTCGTTCACTCGACGTATCATGTGCATGGAGCGAAGGCAACGCCAGCAGTGGTCGCGGACACTCTCGGGAACATCCTCGTTGTGAAGGAGTATTCTGATATTCAGAGGTATGAGATGATAGCCCGCTCCCTATCGGTCTTGGCCGGAGGAGCCGTCATCGTCCTCGACACACCCGCAACGGCGGCCGAGACTAGCAGGCTGGCCCTAACAGGCACCCTATCCAAATGCGTCGAACTAGGAGCCACGGTGAGGCGGGCCAATGAGAAGCGAACAGACCCGATATCTGAGGTTGTGAAGCTCCTGCAGGGTTACATGCTCTTCCACGGCAAGGTTTCCCAGTTCAATCTGAACGAGGAGGATGGCTTTCTCATGGGCAGAACCGGACTGAGAGGGTTGGGAGATTGGCGCGGGCATCGGGCGGAGGTATGGGTCAAGAATGAGAATATGATCGCTTGGAGAGATGGCAAATTGGTGGCCATCGCCCCAGACCCAATCATCCTCCTCGACGAGAAAGGTTACGGAGTCACAAACAGCCGAATTCGCAAGGGAATGGAGGTCTACGTGGTAGGAGCGAAGGCTCATGACATCTGGAGAACTCCACGAGGCATAGAGCTGATGGGCCCGAGGCACTTCGGCTTCAGATTCGACTATAACCCGATCGAAAAGCTCGTCGGCACCTAGCCATTTGCGCTCTCGGGAAGGCTGTGGAGGTCATCGCGGTCCGAACCGCGGACGTATTCATCAAGCATGCCCGGCTGCACCTCCTCGACTTCTGTACAATTGCTGAAAGTCAAAGAAGACGCACCCTCCTGAGACGAAAGCCTCCAAGTGCCTACAAGCACACACTGCAAACTGGGGCGATCGGCCAGTGACGTGTCTCTGCTCAATCGCTAGCGCGCTGGGCCTCCGTGCCTCAGACGCAAGAGGATCAACATTTCCGCTATTCTCAACGCAGAAAGCGAGGGCTCAACAACGCGGACTCTGAGCCTGATTCGTTCAGCTAATCTCGCAAGTCCAGTACAACCGAGAACGATCACATCTGCGCCATCCACAGTTGTCGCAAGCTTCGCTTCCCTTGCTATCTTCTTGACTGTGAGATCCGGTTGCTCGTTCAGTTTCAGGACCGGAATCCCGATGCCTCTTATCGAAGCGAAACGCGTTTCCAATCCCATGGATCGAATTTGTCTCGTCGGTGATCGTGAAATGTACTTCACGGGACCCACGTCAATGATGGAGAATCTTTGCCCGACAGTCAACGCGACGCGAATCGCTGACTCCCCAGCTCCTACTATCGGAATTGTGGCAAGCTCTCTTGCTGCATTCAGACCCGAATCCATGAAACAGTTGATGATCGCTGCGCCGAACCTTTGACCAGCTACCCTCGCGATGCGTCTTGCGACCAAAGCTGCCGCGATGACCTCGTCGTACATAGACTCAATCGAGGCAGGTCCGTCAGGGAAGCTTTCGCATTCTACCTCGAATTCTGGACTCACGTTCGCTTGAAAAAATGCTCTGGACAGTCGATCCAGTGAGCGGGATCGAACAGGATTCAGGACGAGTATGCGGGACGAGAGAGCTCGTTTCGTATTCTTCAAGCGCTTGTCCTTCCCTGCGGTCTCTCTGGGAGTTCACCGATTGAAAGCCATATAAGATGTGATTTGATCTCCGGATTGTCGAGAGATGAGTTGGCTGTGGTGTCGCCGCAGGATTTTGAGCTCGTGAAGGCGACGGAGATCCTTGCTAGGGAACTCGTTCGCGTAAGGCCCGGTGACCATGTGTTGGTCTACACTGACAGCGAGTCGGAGTGGACAGTTGCTGAAGCCGCTGCTAGGGCGGTTCACAACGCCGGTGCGAAGGTTGCGATGATGCGGTATCCCGCTCCGAGAGGAGTTGCTCAGAACGCGGATCGGGATTTGCCTGAACCCCTTAGTGCAGCCATGCGCAACTGCGATGTGATGATAGAGTTCTCGAAGAAGTATCTGCTCTATTCCACTCCCTGGAGACTCGCAATGCAGGGCAAGCGAGCCCGCTACTTGTGTCTTTCAGGCATGACCTCAGATGCGATGGTCCGCTGCATTGGCGGGATCAATGTGCAGGCGCTGATCCAGTTCCAAGATAAGATAGCGGAGCTTACGCGAAACGCTAGGAGGATGAGGATCACGACTCCTTCTGGCACTGATGTCGAATTTCAGAACGACACGAAGCGACCCGTCCTCACAGAAGGGGTGGTGGCTGACAAGCCAGGAGATTACATGTTGATTGGCCAGGTCGACTGGGCCCCCATTGAGAAGTCTATCAAAGGCGCAATCGTCTTCGACGGCTCGGTCTGGCCTCCAGATGACCTCGGGCGCTTAGCCAACCCGATAAGACTCAAGGTTGAGGAGGGAAAGGTGGTCTCGATCGAGGGAACCCGAGAAGCCAAAACCTTCGCGAAATGGCTGGACAGCCTCGACGATCCCGCAATGCGCAACGTTGCTCACATAGCCTATGGATGCAACCCAGGCGCCAAATTGTCCGGCCTAATAGTTGAGGATGAGAGGGTATGGGGTTCCGTTGAGTGGGGATTGGGCTACCAAGGTGAAACTTTCTTGGGCGAGTCGGGACCAGCGAAGACGCATACCGATGGCATATGCCTCAACGCATCGATCTGGATGGATGGAGAGCAGATCTCTTCTGAGGGCACCTACGTTCATCCAGACTTAGCTGCCCTGAGCAAGGGGGCTAGTCGAAAGTAAAATGGCCTGGCGGGTTCGATCGGGTTGGTTGGATCACTCAGCAGTGGTTGGAGCGCTCTGGCGTATTCTCAATCTTTAGTGAACGTATCGGCGGGTAGATCTTCCTAAGCGGCCATTCCAACTTGAGACCAGCATGCTTCAGCCTTGCAAGCGTCGTCTCGTATGGGTCTACAATCTCCTCTTCGAGCGCCGATACGAGATTCGCACCTATGCTCCTTAGCCTCCTTGCCAGGGCTATTCTTTCGTCGTAGCCCATTATCCTCGGATCTCTGCTCATCGCTGCGACGTGGAAGCTTACGCCCAAATCAAGAAGGTTACGTATGGCCCCAAAGGGAATCTCGAAGGCCTCAGGTCTGGCGCCGGTTTTCCTTGAGAAATCTTCTGGCGTTCCTGCTTTCAAGGAGACTCGGACGTGAGCCTTCCTGAACTTCGAGAGGTCCTTCACGTAGCCTCTATCGACTCCCAGCAGCATCCCGTTCGTCTCCAGAATGAACAGGCTGTTCTCAGACCTTTCGACGTGTGCTAGTAGCCCGAGCAGATGCTCCTTGCCAAGTGTTGGCTCGGCTCCCGAAATCCTCAACTTCTTTACGTTGAACTTGTGAGCTGCCTCTCTGAGCCTGCCAAAGGCTTTTTCAGCCGAAAAGAATTGCCCGTGCCGTTCGGGAAAGTCACGGCTCCAGTCAACCCAGCAGAAGACGCACCTCAGGCAGCACCCGCATGTGTAGCCTGTCGCTATTCCACCGTAGACGCCTGTGGCGTAGAAATCCGTATACTTACGTGCATCTCCTCTGCAGACGATCTCCTCTGTCTCCCTGGCTAGGAGGATAGGATCGAATGGCTCGAAGCCAGGTGTGATGCAGCGTGGGTATGCTCCCAAAGTTCTCAAAGTAACCGTAGCTGCCCATCGCTAACACATAGAAACGTGCATCTGTATTTCGGTGATGCCCCTTTGCTGAATCATCTCAACTTGCTTTGTAACTGCTCCGCAAGCTGCTTGTTGATGATCCACTGAACTGCGTATCCAGCACCAAGAGGCTTGGGCCCAAGCTTGACGACTGCCCCATTCTCGAAAGAGACCACGCTAAGGCTCTCGTTTTTCGCGACGAGAAGCGAAGCTAGCTTATCCAGGAATGGGAGATGAGACACGATGGCTACTCCTGAGATACCTCTCGCAGCCTGCTCCCTCAGCCACTCGGCCACAGCTCTCCCGTCGTCTAGGGGACCAAGTCCCTGCTTCTCAGAGACCTTATCCAAGAGCCTGAGGTGCCGCGCAAGTATCTCTGCGGTCTGCCTAGCCCGAAGTTTTCCGCTGTGGTAGATCATGTCGGGATTGATCTTGAGGCGCGCTACAAGGGCGCCCACGTTTTCGACTGTGGCCTTACCCTCCTCAGAAAGGGGCCGAGCAGGGTCCTCCCTCTCAGGCACGGATTCAGCGTGCTGGATTAGATAGATGTCCATGGCAACTTTCACCCCAGTACCTGACACCACTGGAGTTAGGTCTATCCTCTAGCCTGGCCAAGCGTGCTTCCCGTGCTAGCCTCGAGCGAATGGCTATATCCCTCTTTGCGATTCTAACTGTTGGAATGTCTAGGACGATTCTGGAGGAACTCTACCCTAGTTAGCGATTGGCAAGAGGGCGCTACTTTAGCCCTGTCTTCCGCCCGTATTTGGCGATCAAGAAGACCACACCTGCGACTATTAGGAAGTCGACTACTACGCCTACGAAGTCACCTACTGCGAAATTCATTCCTTGTCCGACAGGTATGCTGATGACGGCCTTTCTCCAGTCGCCTCCCGGTATGAAGGCGCCTGGAATGGGCATGATGATGTCTCCAACAAGGGCGGAAACGACTTTGTTTATGTAAAGGCCCATGATGAACCCGACTGCCAGACCGAGAACTCCACTCTTGCCCATGAAATCCATGAACTCAGCCCACAGCCCCTTCGGCGGCGCAGGTGACGGGGGCGCAGGCTTGGGCGTTACAGCTTCTCGTATCTTCTTCAGCTCTTCCAGAATATCTTGTTCCAACGACATAGTCCTCCACGGTTGTGGCTCTGAAGACCTGCCATATAAGGGGCCTTCGAGCACCTCAGGGCCGCGGTCTTATACATCCTATGACCTTGCCAGGAAGACGACTATTCCGAACGACCAAGAGGCACTGGGTCCGGAACCTTGCTGCGCAGGCGTGTTCAACATCTTGCCACGCATCTGCTGTGTCTTCGCATAGTCGACTTCCATGGTATGCGGGTTGAGGATTACTCCATGGGTGTCTCTGGGTTGCTGAACAGAGATGTATTCGTTGACCACGTCCTCGCGGACGAGTCTTGGGTCTCTCTCGAGCGGGTTGCCATGGCCTCCTCCCACCGCGGTAACGAGACTCACGACATCTCCCCTTCCTAGCCGACGAACCGTGAGTCTCGCAGTCTTGAATGTTCATGAACCATTTTGAGCATGTTCTGTTCTTGAGAGTCAAAGTTCAATCAGTGCCATCATTAGGTCCAAACTATATGGCCAGAAAGCACAGGTGGGATCAGCAACTTCATCACTCGGCGCCGCCCAACGGCGTCAGCGATAAATCTCAAGAAAGCGCAGAAATCATGCTGTCGAAGAACACATGACATTCGACAAGTTTCTATTGGAAAAAATCCGGGCTGAATTTCCGAGGGCTGCATCTGACACGAACGGCGTGAGGAGGGCATTTATGGATAACGGAACGGGCTCGCTCGTCGCAGGAAGAGCGGCTAGAGCTGAAGCTAGAGCGCGTCTTGATTGCAGCGCCAACGTCGGGGGAGTCTTTCGCGAATCCAAAGACGCTGAAGCCGTGATACTCGAAGGTAGGAAGGCCGTTGGCGACCTGTTGAATGCTCCCTCTCATGAAACGATCGTGTCTGGAGAGTCGGCTACGAGTCTACTCTTCGGCCTGAGCTATGCCTTGGGAAGAGGGTTTACTGGAGACGAGAACGTTGTGACAACGGACTATGAACACTACGCAAATGTTAGCCCGTGGGTCGAGCTGGAAAAAAGAGGCGCGATCTCCGAGGTCAGGTTTGCGCGCCTGAACAAGGATGAAGGAACGCTCGATCTCGATCATCTTAGAACTCTGGTGGACGACAACACGAGAGTGGTCACCGTCACTGCTGCCTCGAACGTGCTCGGCACAAGGAGTGACTTGCTTGAAATTGGAAAGATCGCTAGAGCGGTGAGCGCCTACTTTGTGGTAGATGCGGTTCATCATGCCGCTCATGGCCCAATAGACGTGCAAGCCGTCAATTGTGACTTTCTAGTCTTCTCTGGCTACAAGCTCTTCAGCTCACATGGAAGCTTCCTTTACGGGAAAAAAGACCTTCTAGGAACGCTCAAGCCCTACAAAGTCCCTCCTGCACCCGAGAATCCACCCCATAGTTGGGAGTGGGGCACTCGAGACCAATCGATGTTCGCTGCGATTGGAGGCGTTGTGGATCACTTGGCCTGGTTGGCTGACCAGATCGACAACAGACATGAAGAGTCGGTCAAGGGATACTCTGGCCGCGCACGGTCTCTGAAAATAGCGATGCACGCCATCCAAGAATACGGTCGAGACTTGTCCAGAATGATCCTTGACGGAGAAGATGATTTCCCGGGCCTGCTTCAAATGCGCCGCGTGAAGGTCTACGGAATTGCGGATCTCAACCGATTGGGGGAGAGGGATCCAACCTTCGCGTTCAAGCTACAAAACATGCAGGATCAAGATGTAGTCGAACGCCTCTGGACCAAGCATGGGATTGCCCTGCGTGCCGAAGACTACTATTCGAGGGTTCCAAGAGTCTACGATGTCGCGACGATGATTCGAGTCAGTCTCGTGCACTACAATACTCGGGAAGAAATCGGTGAACTACTGAAAGCAATCAACGAACTTGACAGATCTTAGGACTTCAACACAGCGAACTCGTGGTCATCCGGAGTAGAATTTGCTGGTGCGGGGGGAGGGATTTGAACCCTTCCGTTCGGAATCTACCGCCGACCGACTCCGAATCTCGAACCCCTACGGGACAGGAGCCTATTGACGAGGCTTCGTGCCTCTCAGTCCTGCGCCTTTGACCTGGCTGGGCGACCCCCGCACTATGAGCGGATGATAGCTTGCGCTCATTTAATGGTTGCCGGCAACATCCTTGGAATCCGGTTTTCAAGAAATATAACTCTGCTGACCGGTCTTTCAAGCCAGGCTTGGCGTCGTGCTATGTTGCTCGCAAAGAAAGTGGCTCTCGTCACTGGCTCTTCAAGAGGTATCGGCAGAGCCGTAGCCCTCGAGATGGCACAAGAGGGCGCCGATGTCGTCGTGAACTATGCCCTCTCGGAAGAGAGGGCTAAGGAGGTGGCCGGTGCCATTGAGACACTAGGCAGGAAAGCGCTAGTGGTAAAGGCGGATGTCTCAAGATTTGATCAGGTCGAAGCCATGCGGAGAAAGATCATAGAGGAATTTGGTGGAGTCGACATCTTAGTCAACAATGCTGGCGTGCACCACCACCTCAAGTCTTGGGAGATTGACCAAACGGAGTGGAACCGTGTGCTCGACGTGAACCTTGACGGAACATTCTTCTGTAGCAGGGCGTTCAGCGCGGAGATGCGGGCGAAGAAGTGGGGCCGCATCATCAACATCTCGTCGATTGTAGCGTTCGTCGGAACCGACCACGAAGCTCACTATGGGGCATCCAAAGCCGCCGTCGTTGGTCTGACGAGATCCCTCGCACTGGAATTAGCGCCATACAACATCACCGTCAACGCAATCTCGCCCGGACTGATCCAGACCGACATGACCGCAAGTGCGACAGACGAGCAGAGGAGGAGAGAGCTCGAACTGGTTCCGCTCGGCAGGATAGGCCAACCTGAGGACATAGCCTACACTGCGGTTTTCCTTGCCTCAGAAAGAGCCGGCTTCATTACGGGACAGACGATACACGTCAACGGCGGCGAGGCCATGTTCTAGCATAGGTGCAGATGCGGATTCCAACTATTGGTTCTTCTCAATCCAGGAGAACTTCCTCTGCAAGATCTTCGGGTAGTATACCCTCCAGTCGAAATCGACTCTCTTCCCCCAGCGATAGTACAGGCGCGGGTCGATGTAGCTCTTTAGAGAAGTACCTAGGTTGTAGTCCCGCGTCGCCTTCATCGTCTTTATTTTCACCTTCAATGCCCTTGCGGCCTCTGCTGATTTCCTCGTTTTCTTAGCTTGAAGCAGCTTAAGTCGCTCTAGTTTCTTTGCGAGCGAATTCTCCCAGTTTTTTGGAAGCTTTCTCTTGTGGTTGCAGACGATTGCAGCTTCCAGATTTGCTAGCGTAGCAATGTTCTTCTTTACGTAATCCGGATCCTCTCTTCCGACTTTGGCGGTCTTCAGATACTCGCCAACAACCTTGGATGCATGGTATGTCCTGAACACTTTCGCGGAAAGCCCGGGAACGACCTCGCTCAGGAACTCCTTCACGTTGTCTGATCGGACCCCCTGAAAGATCCATGACTTCGCGTCAGCCGTAAACTCCCATAGGTTCTCAATCACCTGCGGCGGCAACTCGACTTCCCTGCGATAGCGCACAGAGTCTTTTCCAAGAAAGTCGAAGACGACTTGTCCATCCTCACGGATCTTGATGTGCTCGGGTCGCAGTGTGGTGGCACCTACAGTGTCGACCTCGTCCTTGTCCTTCTCATCGCCGACCCTAAACTTCAGCGCGTCGATAAGGTAGGAGACCGTTGCGATCTTTCGTCGCTTAGGGTCTGAGCCCGTTAAATTGGCGGATATGTGAGCTCTCAACTTGTCTATCTTGTGGTTAAGCGTCTTCGCCTTGTCGTACTTCTCGATCTCACGCTTCTGCTTCACCGATGAAGAGTCGGCCAACCACACGTACTTCTCCTCTCCACGCAGCTTGTCGTCCCACTTCGCGATCCACATGAAATCAGGTTGCCAGACTATCTCCTTCCAATTGCCCGAAGGCCTTGGTGCATCCGGTGAAAGGTTCAAGATCACGTCGGACTCTGACGGGCCATGTTTCCACCTTCCTCTAAGCGGGTGCTTGCCGCGACCCATGAAGATACACGACGGCTCTGCCATGTAGTTTCCGAGGTCGACCTTCCCTCCGTCGACGATCGCCTGTCCGTACTTTGCTTTGTTTACCTCCCTGATTGTCTTCCGTTCGGCGGCGAGGCGCTTCTTCTCGTCCTTGCCCATCTCAAGTTTTTTCGCTTTCTCATCTTCGACATACTTCACGATCTCTGAGAAATCAAAGTCCTTGGGCTCGAGCCTGTCGCCCAGTCCAAGCGCCTTGCGGAAGTCGCCGAAGAAGTTCTTCACGAAGACGGGGTCCTCCACGTATTCCGTCCCGAGTTTCTTTACCCAGGCGATAGCCATCTCCTCTTGCTGCGGAGTCAGGACCGTCGGTCTTCCTTGCACAGTGACCTTGAAGCCTCTCGGCTCATACTTTGGAAACAGTATGCCGTTGTGTATCAGCTGTTTCATCGCACTCGACCTACCGTCGCTGGATGATCCGCTACCATTCAGCCTCAGTCGGCCTTGCCTGTTCTGACACAAGCTTCGATCCAATCGAATAGGAGAGAGTCATTAAAACTCATCCCCCTCGCGTCGAACATCTACTAGATTCAGAACCAACGGATCATCAGGATTCGATCGGCCTGACTGTGCGCACACCGCACAAAGAACGAGCGGAGAATGAGCCAACGGAATCCTCCGTCATCCCGCATTACGTGCACACAGAAAGGAGCAAATTCAAATAATGCGACAGATGCGAACGACACAAGTTCGTCTATCTATACATTCACCTTGGCATGCTCCACGATCGTATCAAGCACAGCCAAATGCTGACTCGACTCGTATTTCCACCCAATCTTATCCTCGAAGAGCTCAGCGGATATCGTCTGCCAAGCCTGCGTCTCAGGCCTAATTCTGACGGCGGAGTAGTCGCTCACTAACCCCGATCTTGCCAAGCTCGATAACATCGCGAAAAGCCGTTCAGTTACGCTCCGCGGGGTGTACGTTCTCACGCTGAGTTTCCTTTCGCCAAGGACCTTCATGGTCCGCTGAATCGGAAACATCTCTTCAGATATTCCAAAGAAGGAGTTCATGCCTTCCTCGTCCTCGAACGTCACTAGAACTTCGTACAGGTCGGACAGCTCAAGCGGATACGGCAGCACGTTGATGATGAAGTCCTTGATGAGACCGCGTGGGAGAATCCTCTTGTCGTATCGATGCTTCACAGCTTGAAGGGTGATTCCGATGAGCTTCGAGATTTCCGAGAACTTCGCTCGAGCGTTTATCTCGAGTTCAGTGAGAATCAGCAGGTCCGTTCTGTCGGCCTCATTTGAGTAGCGCGGAGGATCGCGGATCGCCTTTTGACTCTTCTTCTCTTTGACCCGAAGACTCCACTTGTCCCACTCAAAAGTCCACGCACGGTTTGCTGGGTCATACAGTCGGAAGTTAGGAAACGCGTAATGGAAGTCCGTCACCCACACCGTTTTGTATTTCCGAACCAATCCTCCTCGCTCAGTTTCAGCAACGTACTTTTCGAACTCTTGCCTCCGGTCCTCTGGAACGGCGTGGAGAGAATAGTGGGTAAACCCACCCTCGCATCTCACGATCGTCTTCCAGTAGTTCTGAACAGCAAGGGCCTCGGTTACGAAGTCCTCCATACCTGGGTTTGCTTCGACGAGTGTAATGCATTTTCGTAGGCCAAGGTTCGAATGGTCAAGGTTCGCTGCTGAAAGAGCTCTGAACTGTTCCTCTAGCTTCCGTGCCCGGTCGTACACGCTCGTCGGAGGCAAACCAGCAGCCCTCGCCACTTCGAGAAGGTTGCGGGGACCGAGCTTGTGCATCAGCGTGATGATGCGTATGTTGGCCTCGTCGAGGGCGTACATGAACTTGCCCATGAGACGTAGGCGTTGCTCCATTGAGATCCTATCAACTGGTCCATACACAGCGGTACCCACTCGCGTGACTTTATGTTCCACGCCTCTCCTTATGAAATGTTCCGTAACTCGTCAACGGGAGGCAAGGGAACCCCGTGAACGAGTCTTAAGCGGGGACTAGTTCCAGACTCCGCCGCCGCCGGGTTTGCCTTTCACGAGCTTACACCTGTGTGTCTATCTGATGGGGCGTTGTGTTTTATAATTTACGGTGCCATTTGCACCCCGGTGTAAATATTTAAGAACATCCGGAGGAAGCCTGCACATGGAAGGTGGCAGGGCGATACTCTCCCTTTCGAAAGCCCACTCCCTGCCGAACAGAAGGATTTCACCGGTGAAGACGACAACGTCCAGGGGCGTCACTTCGGGCGCAGAGCAGGTATTCGATACGCTGCTACGCGACTCTGTGATGGAGGTCTTCAACGGGGTTCTCGGCAGGGTTGCGGGCCAGGCCCTTCTCGATGCGGTGAAGAGAGACACATCATTGGAGATGATGGACCTTTCAAGAAAACCAGACCTTTTGGATCAGCGGCTAGTGGCCCACCTAGGGTTGGCGGCAAAGGTGCTGGAGCGAAGGATCCTGAATACGCTCACATCCAAGACTGTGGCAGGAGTTGCACGGCACCAAGCTGATACGTTTGATTTTGCCACCGAGGTTGAGAAGGTTAGGAAGCAATTTCTGGAGCGCAAGCAAGCAGCCAAGCAGCCACAGATATTGGAATGACGTGATCACTGGCAAGCCTATGCGCAATGCCTTGGCTACGAAGAAAGGCAGCCATTTCCCATTCAAGCGTACGCGAAACGATCCCGCTGCTCGATCTCAGCTGGAGAGAAAAAGGCAAAACGAGGTCAGGATTGTCCTCTCTCGAAGACGAGTTCCACCGCAAACATAGACGAGGCTTGTGGAGGGTACATGGTCTTGCCGCGCATTGAAAGGAAGTTGACGATTTCCCTTCTCCTGTTGGGGGCGGCTCTGTTCGTCGTGAGCCTAGGGTTTGGGATGTTCACTCCGATCCTACCTCAATACGCGGCTAAACTCGGGATCGACGCAACTTCTCTCGGCTTCGCCTATTCGCTCTACAACGTGGCGCTCATCATCTTCCTGATCCCAGGCGGGATCATTGCAGATCGGCTAGGCCGAGTCAAGACAATCGTAATTGGCATGGTAGTGTTCTCCCTCTCCTCACTGATGCTAGTCTTCGTCAAAGACCTACTCCAGTTCGCGATCGCCCGAATGATTGAGGGTGTTGGCTCTGCGGTGGTCACTCCCGCTGTCTTCGCCCTTACAGCTGATCTAGCACCCACGGAGAGGAGAGGAACCGGAATGGGTTTCACGTCTACGATGGAGACAGTAGGCGGTCTCGCAAGTCCGACTGTAGGGGGTCTGATGGCGCAAACGGCGGGCCTGACAATTCCTTTCTATGCGGCCTTCGTGATGGCTCTCCTCTCAGCCGCACTCGTTATTCCGATCAAAGACAGACCGCTCCACTCCGGCTCTTCATCTTCAGAGTCTTCTCCTCTAGCAATCTTCACCTCGCTACGCCAGAATATCTCAGAAAGCAGGAGCCTGCTTGTGCTGTGCTTCAGAGGATTCATCATAGGTATCACGCAAGGGCTCTTCGCACTTGTCTTCGTGCTGTACATGGCTTTCCAGGTGGGGATGCAACCTGCAGAGGTCGGGTTCTCATTCAGTCTCGTCAGCGGCTCGATGCTCGCATTCACATTCTTCGCCGGGCATCTCTCAGATCGCTTTGGAAGAAAACCCTTCGTGATCTTGGGCGGAATCATCATCGCTTCAGGGGTCTTGGCGTTCTCATTCATGCGTACGGCGCCAGAAGTCTACCTTGTCTCTCTTGTTCTCGGGTTTGGTGTCGCATTGAACAACGCGCCGATCAACGCTCTACTTGCCGACTGTGTCGTACCTGAAATCCGAGCGAAGGTGATGGGCGGCTATGAGGTGATCGTTGGGCTCGGACGAACACTTGGAGTGTTGCTCCTCGGCGGCTTGTACGCGATGTCTGTGTCCGCCCCTTTCAATCTGCTGGGCGCTCTCATGTTCGTGACCGTCGGCCTCGTCGCACTCTTTGTGACGGAACCACGGAGATACGCAGACATCTCAACGCGCTAGTACTATGGTGAGGCAGAGCGGCTTAGGACCCTCGGTCCGTATCCGCTTGAAATGGGCCACATAAAGAGACGGTGAGATCTTCCTGCTCCAATTGGTTTTGGGTAGTCTTATCGCCCCTCACGCAAGTCGAGATTGACCCTTGGAATGTGAAAACACATCTTAAATCAGAGTCTGGCCCTAGCCGTTCCTGTTTCTAGGCCCCGGTGGCTCAGTGGTAGAGCGGCGACCTCGTATCGGCTCGAGCGCAAGTCGCAGGTCCCGGGTTCAATCCCCGGCCGGGGCTCCATTCTGAGGGTTCAATAATCTCATGGTGCAGCTAACTGAATGAGAGAACGCGTAGGTCAAACCGTTGGAACTTCTGCCAGATCGATCCAAGCATTCAAGACCTTGGCCAACCGTTTCTGTATGAGAAGGCTTGCAGAGATGACCGGAGAACCTCTGCTTGGCGAACGCATGATCATCGATCAGATCGTGAAAAGACTGCACAAGATGCCTCGTATGCCCATACCCTTTGGGGATGACGTTTCCGGAGTGGACATAGGAGGCGGCAGACTCGCCGTCCTCAAGTGCGACATGCTGGTTGGCCGAACCGACGTTCCAAAGGGCATGACGCTCACGCAGGCTGCCAGGAAGGCGGTTGTGATGAATGTGAGCGACCTTGCGTCGAAAGGGGTTCAGCCTCATGCTGCAATGGTCTCGCTCGGCCTTCCTAGGTCAACTACGACTCGGGATGTTGAAGAGATCGCGGATGGCCTCGACGAAGGAGCACGAGAATATGGCACCTACGTCATCGGCGGCGATACGAACGAATGCGACGACCTCGTAATCGCCTGCTACCTCTTTGGGACCACGAAACGAGAGACAATCGCTCACAGAAGTGGGGCGAGTCCGGGCGACCTGGTGGCCGTCACAGGGGAGTTCGGAAACGCTTCGGCCGGGCTCAAGGCACTTTCATCTGAGCTAGAGATTCCACCATCACTGAGGGAAACGCTCCTGGAAAGCGTCTACATGCCAAAGGCTCGGCTCAAAGAGGGCATGGCCCTTGTCCGTACTCGAGCCGTAACCGCCTCCACGGACTCGAGCGATGGCCTTGCGTGGAGCCTTTACGAGATTGCTCGAGCGAGCTCGGTGGGCATTGAACTGGATGAGTTACCTATCTCAAAGCCAGCTGTGGACTATGCTAGCATGACCGACGTCGATCCGGCTGACCTCGCATTGTACGGCGGAGAAGAGTTCGAACTCGTCGTATGTCTGAAGAAGACCGCCTCCAAGAGAGCATTGAATGCAGTCAAACCTCTACGCATCATTGGACGAGTTACACGGAACGGCGGAACCGTAAAACTCCTACGAAACGGGAAAGAAACACAGGTCGAGCCGCGCGGATGGGAACATCTCAAATCAAACGCTCACTGATCCAGGTCTGCTTGAACCCATGCTTGTGCTTACTCCATCTGGAATACTCTTGGCAGTCTGACGAGCTAGGATGAAGCGTGACCAGGACAAAGCATTTCATATGAACGTTTCGACGATCTGAAGCTTGAGAGAATCGTTCTGTCTTCAGATTCCTGTGCTCGTGCTCTTTTCCTTCGCCATGTGCGGATCCCGCCGATGGCTAAGCACCTGAGGCCCATTCCCAACGCCGACGGCTTCACGAAAGCCAACAGTGCAACACATTGCTTCCGACATCTCCTGTACTGGCGAGAGCTCTGCCATCCACGATCTTCTCCACCAGGCCCTGCATTCCCTGGAGAACTGAATCGGTCGACAGCTTGTCGTAGAAGAGATCGACCATGTTCGGCATAGTGACAGTGCTCAAACCGCCACCCACTTCCTCTTTCGATAGAGCTCAAGAGTTGCGTGGATATCTTCCTGGATCTCTCCGAGTATCGCAGCGAATGGCCTTGATCCACGCTGTCCGCCTGATTGCTGAGTGGAAGTCTCACTCATTCCTGCGATTGAAACGACCGAAGCGCCCTGAGTGTCGCTAGAGTCTTTCTTCTTGAGTAGCTCGATAACAACCGTATTCATGCAGGCGTCTCGAATTGCCATTGGCGGCGTCGTGAATCCGTAGTGTAGGTGACTTCGATGTTCGCGGTTCCTTTGGCGAAACGGCTGACGTAGTTGTAGTCTGTGCCTCTCAGAGTGCGCGAGCCATCGTATGAGTAAGGCCAGTAGAACCTCGCTGCTAATGGGACGGGGAACATGATCACCACGTTCGCGGGCAAAGTCACGAATCCATTCTCTTTGTCCAGGATGATGTTTGTGCTTAAATCGCTGTCCGTCTCTTTTAGATCGCGGATGAGTTGATTGTTGAAATTGTAGATCTTGATCTCATGGATCGCGACTATCGGATGGTTGTTGAGAACGAGCTCCTGCTGGCCGACACCGTCATATCCCTCGGTCAGAGTCACGACGTCGAAGCGTCGGCATGTCGCGCGGTCGATCTCATTCGCAGAAAGATAGATCAGATCCAGAATCTCTTCGTCAGTTGAGATCGGAGATACGCTGATCGTTTCGAGATGTTTCTTGATTAAGCGAATGCTGCAATATGCCCGTCCAGCGGAGACATCGAACCGCAGAGAGGCTTTCACATCTGAGCCTGCGAGTGCTTCAAGTTTCCCGCTGACGGCTTGAAGCTTGACGTTCGTGGTTCTGAGCGCCTTCGATGGCGAGACTCCCGAGGACGATTCGATCAGGATGCTTGTCAGGCAACGTACGACAGAAGTGCTTAAGACTGAATTAGCAAAAACATGGGACAGATCTGAGTTGAAGCGACTCGCAGGCAAGGTTGCACTCGTTACTGGATCAGGTCGAGGTTTCGGGCGTGCTATGGCGATGAGCTATGCTAGAGAAGGAGCGAATGTAGTGGCCGTCGCACGTTCTGTCAATGAGTTGGAGAATCTAGCGAATGTTGTACGGTCTCGTGGCGAAGAGATCACGACAATCTCAGCCGATCTGTCAAAGGAAGATCAGATTGAACGTATGAGGGATCGAGTCCTCGAATCCTATGGAAGGTTGGATGTGCTTGTCAATAATGCGGCGTTTAGCTCTTGGAAGACATTAGAAGAGATGACCGTGCAGGAATGGGATTTCACCATGGCCGTGAACCTGCGATCGTACTTCCTAACAACAAAGCTCTTTCTGCCGATGATGAAGAGGCAAGGAAAAGCAAGCATCATCAATGTATCATCAAAGTCAGCAGAGATGGGGTTTGTAGCAGAGATCGCGTATTGCCCATCAAAGTTTGGCATGGAAGGGCTTACTCAGTGTTTGGCACTAGAGTTGAAGCCGTACAATATAGCAGTCAATTCCCTTAACGTCGGTGCACCTGTAGGTAAGATGTTGAAGCCCACGAGTCTCACATTGGCGGAAGCAGACAAAATGCCACTGGAGGTCAGACAGAAATATGCTGATGATGAGGAAATGGTCCAAGCCTTCACAGATGCTTGGACATTTCTCGCGTTGCAGGACGCATCTGGAGTGACAGGGCAGAGATTTGGCACACGAGAATTCGCTGAATTCCTCAAGCAGAATAGTTGGGATGCTGCGGTCGCCAAGTGGCGTGGAAAGCTCACTATGGCTGTGTATGAACCCTACGGATTCCCGAAGTCCGCAAGGTACCAGACGCCGGATGGTGGCTGGAAAGAGCTCAAGTTCGAATGAATGGCGCCACTCTATTCGTTGCTGTAACCTTCAGTTGTGGCCTATCCAGGCTATTTGTTCACCAGCTCCAACGTTCCCGAAAGTCACGGACCATT
The DNA here is from genome assembly GCA_964394935.1 of uncultured Candidatus Bathyarchaeia archaeon. Lineage (GTDB taxonomy): Archaea > Thermoproteota > Bathyarchaeia > 40CM-2-53-6 > 40CM-2-53-6 > CAVPLU01. Next base: position 22,476 of record CAYMZN010000007.1, read on the forward strand.
GAACCACACCATCCGAAGGTGCAATGATTTCTTCTCGACCTCCGAAGACGCCAGCCACTTCTGCGATGAGGTCGCCCTTCTTCACTTCTTGGCCGAGTTGATATTTCCTCAGAAGTATTCCGCTGGTTAGCGCGCGCACTACAGATGTGCGTGTAACAAGTTTCTGCTTTCCTTGTTCTTCAATCTCGCCGCTGAGCATGCCCAGCTTTCGCAGAACGTTCTTGACTCCTGTCAACCCAAAGTGGACATAATACTCATCGACACGGCCCCCCTCTCCAAGCTCCGGGTAGAGGCCCGCAGCTCCTTGAGAGTTACAGAAAAACGGCGAAAGATGTACCAAATCGAAATGATAGTCTACGCCGGGCTGAGTGTCAATTATCACATCTGCACCGAACGCCTTTGCCAAATCAAGTGACGCGTATCTAGTCCTGGTCGGCTTCAAAGGCGGCACGTAGATATGGGGGACATTCATGCTTCCCGTTCCTCCACTATGTAGGTCTATGACGCAGTCAGCTGTTGAGGCCAATTTCGCGTAGAGAGTGTGCGCCAATCTCTCAGTCGCGGTCCCGTCTTCACTTCCGGGGTAGAGTCTGTCGAGATCCTTCTCGTCGATTGGGTTGAGTCTGACTCTGTGTTTGAAAGCCATGGGATTCTGCACGGGTACTATGATCAGCTTTCCATGAAGCATATGTGAATCAATTTCCTCTGCCAAGCGGCGGCAGATCTCGACTCCATGAAGTTCATTTCCGTGCGTAGCTGCTCCAACATAGACCGAGGGACCTCTCTCTGCACCTTCTAGTACATGAGCACGAACGTCAACCTCAGCGCCATCCATGGTTACAAAGGCGCCGAACTCAGCGAGGGCCCTTCTTCCTGTCGCGTCTGCGCACATAGCCGCCGTCTTATCATCTTCAGGACTTAACTCTTTGCTGACATTGAAATTTCCATCCGCATTTTTTCAAACGCGCATAGCTCCCCTGCAAATCAGATACAGTCATATACGGCGGATTCTGAGGGAAGCGGGTTCACGACTGAGATTGGCACGGCGAGTTGACCGTCGTCTTGGAATCTCTGCTCTCGATACGCGAACTCAAAGTCAACTTCTACACTTACGCGGGCGTGGTCAAGGCACTTGACGGAATCAACCTTGAGGTGCAAAAGGGTGAGACTTTAGGATTGGTGGGCGAGACAGGCTGCGGCAAGTCTGTAACATCGCTCGCCGTAATGCGTCTTGTCCCTGACCCACCTGGAAAGATAGACGGAGGAGAAATTCTGCTTCATGGAGAAGATCTCCTGAAGAAACCGGAGGATGAAATGCGGCGTATTCGTGGAAGCGTTATAACGATGGTCTTTCAGGATCCGATGACTTTCCTGAACCCCGTTATCACAATTGGAGAGCAGGTTGCAGAAACCCTACTCATTCACCAAGATCTCAGGAAGGATATACTCGAAGAGCGCATGAAGGAGATCTCAGACCGGATCGCCAAGATTGACCCTGTATCCAATGAGGCTCAAGCTCTAAAGGAGAAGATCGAGAGACTCGAGAAGCTGCCGTCGGAGAAGGTCCGCGTCTCTAGACGCGAACTCAAACGTGTCGCACTGCGAAAATCTGTTGAACTGTTGCGAACTGTAAGGTTGCCAGAGGCAGAGAGCGTCGTTAAACGATACCCGCATGAACTGAGCGGGGGCATGAGGCAGCGCGTGATCATTGCGATGGCTATAGCTTGTGGTCCCGAACTGCTGATCGCGGACGAACCGACGACTGCTCTGGACGTGACAATCCAAGCCCAGATACTAGACCTGTTGAACGAGCTGAAGGAGCGAGTCGGCATGTCAATTATGGTCATCACACATGATCTGGGGGTGGTTGCAGAGACGTGTGATCGCGTGTCAGTAATGTACGCTGGAAATATTGTTGAGATCGCACGGACCGAACACCTTTTCGAAAAACCACTGCATCCCTACACTCGGGCCTTGCTTAGAGCAATCCCCAAACCGACAGAGCGGAGGGATCAGCTCGAATCGATTCGAGGATTTGTTCCCAACCTGATCGATCCGCCTAGCGGTTGCAGGTTCCACCCGAGATGCTCCTCTGCAACGGAGGCCTGTATGAAGACCAAACCCGAGTTGGAGGAGGTTGAGCCGGGGCATTTCCTGGCCTGCCTTCTGCGCACCCCAGGGAGGGTACACAACTGACAAGCAGAGACAATGACGTAATACTCGAGGTCCAGAACCTCAAGAAGCATTTCCCGCTGGAAGCAGGACTGTTCGGCCGTGCCGCGGGGAAAGTCTATGCAGTTGATGGCGTGAGTCTCTCGGTCTATCCGGGCGAGACTCTTGGCCTTGTAGGTGAATCAGGTTGTGGTAAGACGACAGTGGGAAGATGTATTCTGATGCTGGAGAAACCTACGTCGGGAGCGGTCTTCTTCAGAAGACAGAATATCTTCGACTTACGCGGTGCTGCTCTCAAGAAGATCAGGTCGAAGATGCAAATAGTGTTTCAGGACCCATATGCATCGTTGAACCCTCGTTGGTCAGTCAAGGATATTGTAGCCGAACCGCTTGTAGTCAGCGGCAAATCGACCCAGGGAGATATGAGATCGATCGTTCTCCAATCGCTGAATACGGTTGGTCTCAGTGAGGATCACTTGGACAGATTCCCACACGAATTTAGTGGAGGGCAACGACAGAGGATTGGAATAGCGCGCGCACTCTCAGTAGGCCCAGATCTCATAGTCCTTGATGAACCGACCTCATCGCTCGATGTTTCCGTCCAGGCCCAAATCCTGAATCTCCTTAAACAACTGCAATCCAAACTCAACCTCACGTACATGTTCATTTCGCACAATCTCAACGTCGTGAAGCACATGAGCACGCGAATCGCGGTCATGTATGTCGGAAAGATTGTCGAGATCGCTGAGACAGATGATGTCTTCCGGAATTCACTGCATCCCTACACGAAGATACTGCTCAATTCCGTGCCTATCCCGGATCCCAAAGTGAGAGGAAGAAAGGAGCGTATCCAGGGCGATGTGCCGAGTGCAGCTCACCCACCATCGGGCTGTCGCTTTCATCCTCGATGTCCAATTGCGACTGAGAAGTGTTCGCAGACTGAACCTGATTTGGTTGAATACTCCTCCGAGCATTTCGCTGCGTGCCACTTCGCTGGAAAATACTGACTCTCGGAGAATCAGGCTACAATGGAGAGCGAGGAAGACAAGGAGAGGCGAGGTGCGTCATCATCGCCAGGTCTAGATGCCAAGGACTACGCCGCAATCGTGCTCGCTATGGCTGAAACAACTCTGCTACCTCTGATATTGCTGGCGATAGTTCTCACAGTATTTGGGATAGCAGTCTCAGTTTTGTTCTTCGGTCACTAGACCACAAGAAGCTCCGAACGCTAGACTTAATGGAAAGAGAACCGATGCTGTAGGCCAATTCATCGCTGATGAAAATTGTCTGGAAAATTCAAGATCGCAGTTGCACAGATCGCTCCAGTCACGTTTGACATGCGAGCTTGCGTTTCGAAGATGTGCGACTTTGTAGACATTGCCGCAGACAAAGGCGCGCAGCTCGTCGTCTTCGGCGAGATGTGTGCCGGTGGCTATCCCGGGTGGCGTCCGCACATACTGAAGTATGGCGATGAGGATTTCTTCAGAGCAGAGTCGGAGTGGCCCAGCAAGAAGCTGTTCAGGATATCTGAACCTATTCCGGGCCCGTCGACTGAGAGACTCTCCAACAGAGCCAAAGAACGAAGCGTTTTCATCATCACAGGCTTTGCCGAAGCGGATCCGAAGCTGACCGGGACGATCTACAACTCGGCGATCATAGTCGGAAAGGATGGCTCGATCGTTGGAAAGCACAGAAAGCTTCACGTCGGGAGCCTAGAGGTGGCGTACTGGAAGAAAGGTGACGTAAACGATGTGAAAGTCTTCCCGACACCCTTGGCAAAGGTTGGGCTTGCCATATGCTACGATGTGCTCTTCCCTGAATACACAAGGCTTCTGGATTTGATGGGAGAGGAAGTGCAATGCGAACTCTGGGCAACGTCGGTTGGCTACGAGACATTCAGCAACTGTTATCCGCTTGCTAGAGCGATGGAAGGTGGAGTCTTCGTTCTATCCTCATGCCTTGTCGGAAAAGATGACCTCACAGGCTTCGAATACGCCGGCGAGAGCCAAATAGTCGACCCCTTCGGCCGGATTCTCGCCAAAGCAAAGAGTCGCGTAGAAGAGGTCATCTACGCTGACATAGACTTGGACCGCATCTTGGACTACCGAGCGAGCGGCAGTTTCACGCTAGGGATGGACCGACGCGAAGATATCTACGAGCTTTCTCTTCTCGAGCATGCAAGGAAGCAAGTCAGGCAACTCTGAGCAAGGTATCCTCCGCCCTTTCACGGCATCATACAGCAACTAGCCCGTGAAGTACGTCGAGCCCAAGCTCCATCCTCATGTGCAGCGAGAGCGCCTCCGCTGCCCCAAGTGCGAGCGGATCTTGAATCTGGGGATTCCTCGCGTTGCTTAGTACGGCGGAAGAAACCACTGGAGCATGCGCCAAGAATCCGGTTCGCTGCGAGACTAGCTACTGACTTTGCTGTTTCAGGAATTCTTCAGCTCGCTCTGCGCATCTCGATATGATTTCGCAACCTTCTGAAGTGACGATGACCTCGTCTTCGAGCGCCGCGCCACCGAGTCCCGGAACGAAAACGCCCGGTTCGAAGCACAGAATCATGTTCTCTTGGAGCTTCATTTGTTTGCTCTTTGGAAGAGTGAGCGTGGCACCTGTCATGTCTGGCGGATCCGACCCTACACCATATCCATGCCCGAAGGTCCAAGTTCTCACATAGTTGCGGAACGGGCTGCCTTCGAGAACCTTGTAAGCCGCCCTCAGAACATCTGTGTCTGTTACTCCAGGACGCGTGGTTTCAAACATGCGTTTCAGCATGTCCAGAGATGTCTGGATCAACTGCAGCTGATCTCTGCTGCCGCGTCCCACTGTGTATGCTGGTTGAATATCCGAGTGGTATCCCATCAATTCGGTGCCAATGTCCGCATACACCATGTCTCCTTCTCTCAGCTTTCTTTGCGTGTAGTCGGGGCTCATGTAGGAGATCTCGGATCTTGGCCCGGTACATATGACTGACCACGGGTTGTCCCCTCCGGCGTCAAACATCGCTTTCTCGGCGGCGATATGCATCTCGTACTCAGTGACTCCAGGTCTGCTGGCTTGGATCAACGCACTGACACCTTCGTCAGCGATCTCTGCTGCTTTTCGCATGATTTCCCGCTCTTTGGGGCTTTTGATGGTCCTCAGCAAGTCAAGTTCGTCTGTGCATTCGACGAAATTGGTTCTTGGAAATGCTCTGGCAAGCTCCAAGTACAGTTGCATTGGTACATGCGTCCCTCCAATTCCGATGCGCCACTTTCGTTTCTTGCTCAGTATCTCTCCAACGAAATGCGCGATCCCTTCATACCTTGCGTCGATGAACTTGTCGGCGGTAGTCTTAATGTCACGAATCCAAGTTTGTTTCTTCGCCCGCTCCGTTTCTCGCCTTGTCAGAATCAGGGTTGGCTCATCTTCTGGTGTAATCGCAAGGACACTGTCTCCAATCATATATGGAACTACGACATCCAGCTCCTGGATTTGGTGTGGCGGGAAACTGAATCCTACTAGGTACCGTATGTTCTGTCCGGACTCCACGCCCTGACCCATCGAGTAGCGCCTGTCGCTGTAAGCCAGAATAGCGTCGAACTTCTTTCTCCGAGCCATTTCCTGAACCTTTCGAACACGGTCACGGTATTCAGATACAGGTATGCCTTCCATCGCACATCAATCCTTCAACCTACTGAAACAGTTCAACTCATCTATGAGACTTCAGCTCAGAAAGCAATCTCTCTGCATGGGCTAGACATTTCGTGATTACTTCGCAGCCGCTGTCGGTTACTATCAACTCATCCTCAAGAGCTGCTCCGCCCACTCCTGGTACGTTCAAGGCGGGTTCATAGCAGAGGAGCATATTCGGTTTCAGAATGATCTTCTCATGTCTTGCTTTCTGGAGAGTTCTAGCAGTAAGATTCGGAGGGTCAACGCCGACCCCGTAGCCATGACCGAAGAGGTACATGCGGAGTCGGTCACCAAAGGGCTCGCCTCTTGCAGAGGACACAGCTGCCTGAACGATGTCCTTGTCGGACGCTCCCGGCTTGGTTGCGGCAATCATAGCCCTCATGACCTTGATGTCAGTGGCAAGCAGTGAAATCTGCTCTTGAAGTGGTGTGCCGATAATGGCTACTGGCTGAATGTCAGAATGATAACCTCCATACTCAGAGCCGATGTCCGCATGCATCATGTCTCCGGACTTCAGTATCCTCTGCGTGTAGTCGGGGCTGACGTAGGAAATGTACGCGCGCGGGCCGCTCATGATCACAGACCAAGGGTTGTCTCCTCCCGCGTCAAACATAGCTCTCTCCACTGCCTGATGGACCTCATACTCCAAGACTCCTTCCTTGGCGGTTTCATAAAATGCTTCAACTCCAACATCAGCGATCTCAGCAGCTTTGCGCATGATCTTCAGTTCATTCTCAGATTTTATCATCCTCAAGCGGTCAACTTCTTCAGTGCACTCGACAAACTCGAGTCTCGGATTTGCCCTCACGAGTGCTTGATATAGCCCCAAAGTGATTCCGACGCCTGCGATTCCCACCTTGCCCCTCGAAATTCCCCGCTCCCGAAGAACGTCGCGCGTCATCTGTGCCAAGCCTGTTAGTCTTTCGTCGCCCAGGTATGTTTCTCGTCCAGACCTGACATCCTGGATCCAAGTCTGTCTTCTCAACAAGTGTTCATCGGCTCTAGTCGTAAGCAGGGCCGGCTCCCCGTTGCGTGGTATGACTACAAGCGATTCGTTTCTGAGATACGGTAGAAGCGCTTGGCCTTGATGTATTTCCTCAGGTGGGGAACGAAAGCCGGCGTAGTATCTCAGGTTGTGTCCAACCTCGACACCTTGACCCATCGCATAACGCCTATCGGAATATGCCACGAGAGCCTGCAGACCGTGTTTGCTCAGGAAGTGTTGACAGCGTCTGGTTCGATCCTCGTACTCGCTCGTTGGAATCAGCATGTTAACTTCGTACAGAATGAGTTCAGATAAGCATTTGCTTGACCAAAGGATCGCATCATCCAAAGGCTTAAAGGCCAAGTTCGGTGCAAACGTAGGTTAGCTACACGTCGCGGCCCTTCCTCAAGATGCCGCTGATGGTAGCGCAGACTAGGAGAGAAAAATAGTTGAGCACTTGGTCGAAACGCAACACGATCCTCGCTGCTGTCATCTTGATCGTAGTCATAGCTGTTGGTGCAGGGTACTATTTGACTCAGCAAGCGCCCCCGACACCTGTAACTACGACCACGCCGGTAGTGACCACACCCGTTACGACGCCCGTTACCACGCCCGTTACCACGCCCGTTGGCTATCCGGTTCCGAATCCAGACACCCTCGTAGAAGAGAGTTCGCGTGAACCAGGTCCCGGTGGTTTAGATCCAGCGCTGACTTGGGACGCGAACAACTACTTCTTCGAGAATGTCTACGAGACGCTTGTCACTTTCGACGGTCCAAGGGCGGACAAATTCATTCCTTGGCTGGCCAAGAGCTGGGACGTATCGCCTGATGGACTCGTATACACCTTCCATCTGAGAGAAGGAATCAAGTTCCACGACGGGACGCCTTTCAATGCAACCGCAGTAAAATACTCGCTAGACAGAACCATCCTGATCAATCACGCGGACGGACCACAATACTTGGTAGCCCCTGCAGAGACGATGGCAATCAAAGGCGGGCCACGGTACTTCTCGGGGGACACCGTGAAGGTGTACAACAAGGAAGAGGCGAGGCTTTACCTTGCTCAAGAAGGCGTTAAGGTCATCGACCCGTATACAGTTCAGATAACGCTCGAACACCCATATGCCGCCGCAATCGCAACAATGGCATTCGCTTCATCGGCTAGCATCTATTCGCCGTCCTACATCATCAAGAACTGCCCGGGATCCGAAGAAATGCCTGGAGTGATGCCAGGTTTTGAATGTGAATATACACGAACCAACCCACCTGCAGGCACAGGCCCATACAAATTCGCTGAGTGGACACCGAAGGTCCGACTGGTTGTGGAGAGATTCGATGACTATTGGGGAGGCCCCCAAGGGAAAGGACCTGGCAAGCTGAAGCGGTACATACTCAAATACATCCCAGAGATAGGAACACGGGAACTCGACCTGTACGCAGGAACCGCTGATGGAATCGAACTGCCTGGGACAAACGCATTCGATCTAATCGACAAAGACGCGTGGGTCAACAACAGACAGATCAAGCCACTGAAACCCGGAATCAGGGTGTGGACGGCAAAAACCCTCCAGCTGCAGGACTTTTACATCAATCCCAGGAAGCCACCATTCAATAACGTTCTGTTCCGACAAGCAGTGGCCTATGCGTTCCCCTACGACAAGTACATCAACCAGGTACTGAACGGATTCGGAGTTCGTAGATGCGGAGAAATACCTGAAGGAATGATAGGATACGACCCGACCCTTCCGTGCTATGACTACAATCCCGAAAAGGCCCGAGAACTGTTCCAGAAGGTAGGCTACAAAGGTAAGATTGAATTTCTAGTCTCCACTGGAGACATGAGATCGCTCACCGCAACCCTACTCATCAAGGACAGCTTGAAGGAACTCGCACCGGATATCACTGTCGAAATAAAGGAAGTTGACACCGCGACATGGCTCACCCTGTATCACAAATTCGAAGTCCAAGTCCGAGTAGGTGGATGGCTCCAAGATATCGCAGACCCGGCTGTCATGATGGGCAACTTCGCTAGCCCTGGAGGCTTCCGTGCACAGTTCTCTCAATTCGACAAGAACCAGACCGTCATAAAGCTGGTGAACCAAGCCTCGGCGGAACTTGACCCAGCCAAGAGAGCTGCTCTGTACCGGGAAATCCAGCTAGAGATGCTTCGAAAAGTCCCGTACATTCCCATATGTGCTCCAATGGCCGTTTTCGCAGAGAGAGACTGGGTGCTTCCAGCCGATACCCCGATAGGTCGCGGTCTCTATAACCCAGAGTACGGCGACGGCGACGGTGGCGTGGAAGGCGGATACCACGCGTACGACGTCTGGAAGGCCGAAAGAACCCCGCAGATCGCAATATTCATCGGAGACTGGATTCTGGCTGTCCCGAGCACTCCGTTGCTTCCAGCGATCCAAGCGCCCAGGCGCTTCTAGACTCCTTGACGGGGGATCTCCAATCCCCTCTTTCCCCCTTTTTCTTACAGTCAAGTGATGCCACGCAGGGATCTAGCGTCTCAGTCGCGGATCCAGTACGTCTCTGATGCCATCGCCTACCAGATTCAAGCCCAAGGAGGCCAAGAGTACGGCCAGCCCCGGGAAACCAACAATCCATGGCTGTGCAAAGACATAGCCCCTGCCATCTGCGACCATTCTCCCGAGTTCCGCTACGCCGGGCTCCACACCGAACCCAAGAAAGCTGAGCGATGCCACCGTTAGGATTACGGCGCCAAGATCGAGCGTGGCGTTTACGAGAACGGGGTAAATCGAATTGGGCAAGACGTGTCTGAAAAGGATCCGCGCAGAACCGCCGCCTGCTGCTCTCGCAGCATCTACGTAGAGTTTCTGTTTCTCAACCAGAACTTGACCGCGAACAAGTCGCGCATATACAGGCCACCAAGTAAGGGCCAGTGCGACCACAAGATTTCCGGGAGTTCTACCCAACACGGCTCCAAATGCCATCGCAAGGATCAGACTAGGCACCGCAAGAAAAACGTCGGTCACTCTCATTATGCTCTCGTCCGCCCTGCCGCCCAGGAAGCCAGCAAATGAACCAAGCGTAGTACCAATTGTCGCAGCAAAGAGAACAACGCTCCAGGAGATCCAAAGATCAAGTCGGTAACCGAAAAGAACTCGACTAAGAATATCGCCTCCACGGTCATCTGTCCCGAGGATGTGCTGGAAGGTCGGAGGTTGGAGCTTGTCTGCCCATACGCGGAGCTCGGGGTCGTAAGGAGCAACGTACGGCGCAAGCAGTGCCAGGATCAAAATTGCGCCTACAATGGCGATGCCGAGCATGGTGAGAGTACTGTGCTTAACAAGATACCAGGTGTACCGGAGTTCACGGATGTTCGCTTTCAGTCTGCCGCTTTTCAAGCTCAGCACTTTCATTTCCATTCAACCGTAACGTACGCGTGGATCAGCAACCGAGTAAAGGATGTCAACGAAGAGGTTCACCAGGATGAAGATCACGCCCGCTATGATTACGAAGCCCATAATGGCGGCCCGGTCAAGCGAGACTATCGCGAAAGCAGCCCACTTGCCCATTCCAGGCCAAGAGAACACCGTCTCAGTAATCGGCGCTCCGGCAAGGATGAAGCCAAAGCTCGTCCCAACCACGGTAATTGTCGGGTTAATGGCGTTCTTCAAAGCATGCTTGTAGATCACTACACGTTCAGGCAGACCTTTGGCGCGTGCCAGAATAACGTAGTCCTGCCTCATCATTTCGAGCATGCTGGAACGCGTGATCCTAGTTATGAGACCAAGTCCAATGAATCCATCTACGAAGGCAGGCATGATAATGTGCACTAGAGCATCCTCCAAAACTGGAATGTTGCCTGTGAGAACGCTATCAAGTATGACGAAGCCAGTTATCCTTGTGAGTGGATATTGAAGCAGCACGAACTCACTTAGGCGGCCAGTCGATGGCAGATATGGCAGGCCAGCCAGTTTGAGGCTGTAGAAGAACACGTATTGCATGAGCAGCGCTAGCCAAAAGATGGGAATAGACGCCCCACCAAGGGCAAGAAGTCTTGATGCATGGTCCGGAGCTTTATCCTTCTTGACCGCGGACACTATGCCGAGGGGTATTCCAACGGCGATCTGGATGACTGTAGCCACGATTGCCAATTCGACAGTTGCGGGGAATGTGCGCCGGATTATTTGCATCACCGGCTCATCTGACAGCGAATGGGAAAGTCCCCAATCACCGTGTAACAAATCCGACAAGTAGTAGTAGTACTGAACTGGGAGCGGTTCATCGAAGTGATGCGCCTTTCGAATCTGTTCAACCACCGCTGGCGGCGTGCGGTCTGTCGTCCACGCGCTCACGGGATCCGTGACAACGTTAGAAAGGCTAAACGTGATAATGGTGAGTCCTATGAGGACAGGCACGAGCAGCAGCAATCTGCGGATGACGAAGGTCTTTAGGCGCAGCCCGAACAACCTCAGTAGCTTCGGACTCGATCATCTTCAACTTAACTGTTTTTCCGCTGACTCGGCTCATCGGCTTCTATGGTTGCCAGACTGCCAGTCGAGCGTTCATCGCGCTATTAACCCTTTTCGTGATGCTAGTTACCTCCAACTCGTCCAGCTTTCTCAGAAAAGGTGTCTACTCGATGCTCCTACTTTCTTTCTGACTCCCATTACTACAGTGACGATTGCCAGACAGAACTCAGATTAGGATTCTGTATCGGGACCGATGCAGATTGGAGTCACTTGGCTTGACGAATCGTGGGAGCGGACAGACCAACGGCCAATTCTTTTAACTAAGAGGAAGATTTTACTTTCGTGGTCATCTTGGAAGCATTAGAGTCGAAAGCTACATGCAACGGTCCATTATCGAGAAGCGAATCAAACGAGTGGGGCAATCTGCCGTGAATCAAGACTCATTGGCGGAGAGAATTCTCTCAAGGGATAGCGAGCATCTATGCCGAGCGCTATACCGTAGAACAGGAATAGTAATGAAACGTGCATATGACGTCTTCCTCGAGGATGTTGCTGGAAAGCGCTACATTGACTTCACCGCGGGCGGAGTAACATCCGTAGGATACTTGCACCCGAAAGTCGTCCAAGCCGTTGTAGAGCAGGCGAAGACGGGACTCGATTACCCTGACCTCTCTGTGGGTGTATACGACTTGCGTAACGAACTTGCTGAGGAAATCAAGAGTTGGGTTCCTTCGAAGCTGGCCGGCGGAAAGATTGCGTTCGGACATAGTGGCTCCGACATAATCGAGAGGGCAATTAGGATTGCACGGTTTGCGACAAATCGGCCCGTTATAATCAGTTGCTACGAGGCACATCACGGAGCAAGTCCAGGTGCGCTGAGCGCCTCACCCACCCTGAGGGAAATGGGCAGCAACACGATTGCTCGCTTCTTCCAGCTACCTGGCTTCCTCTACATGCCATTTCCAGATTCCTACCGTCCATGGTTTGGTGAAGGATCGGACGCAGGAGCTGCAAGCTTGGCATACCTCGAGAGACTGTTGAGTTCAGTCATCTCGCCTGATCTCGTGGCAGGCATACTGATAGAGCCAATCTTGAGTTACGGTGGCAACGTTGTTCCGCCTGAGGGATACTTCCAAGGCTTGGCGAAGACTTCTCGTGAGCATGGAATCCCGCTGATTTCAGATGAGGTTCTGACAGGAATCGGCAAGACGGGGCGCATGTTCGCCTTGGAACATTGGGATGTGTGGCCGAGTGTACTGTGCCTGGGCAAGGCAGTAAGTGGAAGTATACCGCTATCGGTCTTCATGGCCGAAGACGACTTGGCTCAGAGGTGGAAAGCGGAAGACCACGTGGGCATGAGCAAGGACGCTCATCTTCTAGGCTGCGCAATGGCATTGGCGATCCTGCGTGTCGTTCGAGAAGAGAAGCTTGTTCAAAATGCAGAGAAAATGGGCCGCTATCTGATGAAACAGCTACGCGACCTCAAAGAAGACTTGGACTTACTCGGCCAGATCAGAGGACTAGGACTCATGATAGGCTTCGACCTTGTCGAAGATGAAAGAACCAAGAAACCGGCTTCTGTGCTCGCCGGCAAGGCTGTGGAACTTGCGCGAAAGAATGGCTTGGTAATCGGAAGTGTCGGTGCGCAGCACAATGTTTTGCGTTTCATGCCATCGTTGACAGTCAACGAACAACACGTAGACGATTCAATGGAGATTCTGGAGGGAGTCTTTAGGGAGCTACGTGAGCAAGGGCTTGTCAAGGCAGCAAGAGCCCAGTGACCATGTTGCTCGAACCTAAATTGCACTTACTCCGGCAAAATGAGTTGATGAGATCAAAATGGTGATAGACGCGCACATCGGTCCGCGTGAAATAGGCAACGAGTATATGTCAGGTGACGTGTACCCTCCTGAGTCATTGTTGGAAAGTATGGACAGAAACAGGATCGAGGCGTCGATAGTCTTCCCGATGCGATCCGCTGGCAAATACGATGAACACAGCAGGTACATCCTTGATTCTTGTAAGAAGTACAGCGCCAGGTTGATTCCGTTCGTCAGGCTTAATCCCTGGAAAGATGGTCCGCAGTCTCTTCGCGAAGCCTTCGAGAAAGGTTTCCGAGGCCTCAAGCTGCATCCGAACGACGAATGTTTTGTTCCCAACGACTTGCTTCAGTTCCTTGAAGTAGCCGAGAAGGCGAAGAATCCGGTTATCTTCCACAGTCACCACCTAGGAACAGAGCCACCCCTCATCGGCGACTTGGCAGAGGACTCTCCAACAGTCCCAATCATGAGCGCGCATATGGGCACTGATCTTTACCAGGATTCATCGTTCGTGGCCAGGAAATGGTCAAATGTCTACTGGAGACTTCCCAGTGCCCTTTTCTTCACAGAATAGCGAAGAACCTCGTTGAGGCAGCCGGCGAGGGAAAGCTCGTCTGGGGTTCCGATACGCCATATCGCTACCAAGAGGTCGAGAAGAGGAAGATCGAATTGGCCGGCCTAACGGAGCAGGAATTTGAAGCAATCACATGGCACAACATGGCGCGCATCGTAGGCATACCAGAAGGTCATCAGCATAGGAGGAAAGAGCTTTGCTTGTGGATTTCTCACAATTGACGGCGAATCGCCCTGCCGAAGGGATAACGGAATATGTCTTCCTCAGACCAGAGGAGACAGTGAACCGAAACGCAGGGCTAAAACTTCTGGTCTTAGAAGAACAAGCGAAACTGGAAGTTCCCAGAGATACCGATGAGCTCTCGTACTATCTACTGTCGGGGCGGGGGTCTCTCGCTATTCTGAGGCATGCTGGCCAGAGTAGATGGATAATCGACCCTGACACAGCAATGTGGGTTCCAGCAAACATGAAGCACATGATCATCAACACCGGCGAAGGGCCCTTCAGGTGCCTAGTTGCTCACTGCAGGGGCAAATCGCAACAGGGAGGAAAAGTGAGAGTGGCTGGTATGTCGCAGTTTGGAATCCACCATTTGGTTGGGTTCATTAGCCGCACGGTCTTCGATCGGGAAGAGCTCGCGGCCTCAGGAGCGACAAGGACCCTCGGCGTGGACCTGGAGACGTTGACCCCGAAATCGACACTTGGCTCTCATGAGCACGATGAAGAAATCCTCTACCTACTGCGAGGAAAGGGATTCGTCAGAATTCGAGAGAAGGATTTCCCCGTAAGACCCGGCTCAATGGTCTACACGGGCCCTCACCTCGTTCATAGCGTTCAGAATACCGAGGATGATAACCTGCAGTATCTGGTGTGGGAGTTCTCTCCCTGAAGTTGAACTCAGGGGCCTAGTCCGGCAAGCTATGCTTGCCCAGTTTCAAGCTTTGCTTGCTGAATAACTGAGAAGCCTGAGTACGTTTCCGCCCATAACGAGACGGAGTTCTTCCTCCTTTAGACGAGCCAACTCGATTTTCCTTCTTTCAATTTCCTGAAAGTGGTATGGTATGTCTGATCCCCAGATCACTCTGTGCGCACCGACCTTGAGGACTACCATTCGTGCTATTCGAGGTAAGAACGGGCATTGAGATGTCTCTAGGTAGACGTTTTCACATTTCTTGGCGACGAAGATGCAATCTTGGTAGAGGTTGGTTCCAAGGTGTGCGAGGAGCATGTTGACATGTGGGAAACGATCTGCAGCCATTCCGATTAAAGCAGGCCGCGCGGTGGCGCCTGTGTGGAATATGACGGGTAATCTGTGCTTGTCAGCCAGTTCTAACAGCGGATGAACGATCGCATCATCCGCATCAAAGCACTCGTCGGCAGGATGAAGTTTCAGTCCTTTCACATCCTCTTGGCGAACGGCTTGCTGAAGCATTTCTGGGCTTTTCTCGAGCCACGGATTCAGTCTCGCAAAGGCGACCAGTCTCTTTGGATTGGATCGCGCTGCTTCGGCAATGTACCGATTGGCCTTCCCGTAATCGTCAGCTTGCCGCATAGCAAAGACGACGGCTATGTCTATTCTGTTGGCGTCCAAGCTCCGAATCATTTCTTTTGCCGAATATACCTCGGTCATGCTCTCGTATTCTTCGCCGATTTCACGGGGGCCCAAATGCGCATGCCCATCGACAATTGGGAATACCGTTTTCCCTTTTGCCGACCTCGATCTGCCGGCAGCTTTTGACTTTTCCAATTTTGAACCACCAAATAGAGAGTGGACTGTGCATTTAGCACCTGCGGACTTGACTAAAGACAAGAGTCGATGTCTGAGGAATCATCTCGCTCACCAACGGATTGATCGCTATGCCATCCGGAAAGCTGATGACTGATAGTGCCTCTGCAACGAGAGGTGCCTTAGTTGTGTCTTGCGAGATGGACTTGCATGGCTCTCAAGAATGGTGAATGCCTACAGCATATCATCAAGTCGCGGAATCATGCGGCGAGCTTTCTTCGCTATGTGGACGTAGAAGAACGTGCATGTCATACCTATGACGAAGACTATGTACCACGTGACATACCCTGCGGGCATGAGCAAACCCAGTAGGCACCCGCCGACAACAGCGCTGAGAGCTTGGCCAGAATTCCAAGCCCAATTGTGGAACCCAAGGTATTCGCCACGCTTCTTCTCGGGAGCGATGGAAGCCGCATAGGATGACGCCGAAGGCGCTTGGATCATCTCCCCGAGTGTTAAGGCAACGATCACTACCTGAAGCAAATAGAAGTCGGAAGCGATTGAAATCAGAAGAAAACCAAACGCTCTGAAGGCGGAGGCTATTGCCAGCAGCTTCGAGAGCCGATATCTCAGCACCAGTCTCGCAAGTGGGTATTGTAATGCAATAATCATAGCGCCGTTCAGAGAATACAAGGCTCCGAGTTGCTCTCGTGTGATGCTCAGGTGACTCGTTGTGTACAGTGCAAAAGTGGCGCCCATCTGATTTGCAACAAGCCCTGCCACGAGTGAAACCAGTCCAAATTCAAGCAGTGCACGGTCACGAACCGCACCAAAAACTGTCAGAGGCCGAAACTTCTCGCCTGTCGGTCTGTGACTTTCGGCAACAAAGAACAGGATAGTTCCTGCGGCCACTGAAACGCAGAGCAACCAGATCGCGAAAAGAATGCTGAAGGCTGCAATGAATCCCCCGACGAATGCTCCGAGAGTGAACCCTAGGTTGACTCCGATCCTGTAGATCCCGTAAGCTTCGGTTCGCCGATGTTTTTCTGTCACATCTGCGATCATCGCGTGTGAAGATGTGAGATAGATGCCGCTCAGCGCTTCAGTTGCAACATAGAGAACCACAAAGGTCATTATGGAAATCCCCATCTGAGAACCAATCGCTAAGATCGCTAGGATCGGAATCTTGATTCCAGAACTAAGCAGCATAGCACGTTTTCTGCCCCAGGAGTCAGCGACTATCCCGCCAACAATCTGGAAGAAGGCCGAAGTCCCAGATGTGATCGTAAGAGCAAGCCCCACCAGTTCGTAGGGAGCTTGCAAGGTCGCGAACAGATACAGGGGTAGGTAGACCGAAACTAGGTTGCGGCCGAATTCATTGAAGAAGCCCAGTATCGAGAGTTGCTTTACTCTGTTGTCCATACCTCCTAGGAATAGCTTAGGCAAGATCATCTGACTCCGATTAGCGTTGGAGCGCTGATTCTCCAGTCTCGAAATCGCGATAGTATCGTACACAAGTCGAATCTGTTTCCGCCTTGAACCTTAGTCACAGAGCTTATCTTGCAAGGGCACCTCTACGCAGTGGACCAAGCTTGCCGACGATCAGCAATATAACTTCTAGTTATGCACGCCTAGCCGCAGACATCAGGTTTGACAACCTTCCCTCGGAAGTCCGCAACAAGACAAAGCGCTGCTTGATCGACTTTCTTGCTGTTGCCTTAGGGGGTTATCATACTGAAGAAGGGAAGCGAGCCATTGCCAGCATCAAGAAACTTGGCGGTCACGGTCCATGTACTATCATCGGTGATGGACTGCAAACCTCTCCGCCCCTCGCGGCTTTTGCCAACGGAGTCCTTGGAAAAGAATTGGATATGGATGACGGTCACCGCCTAGGCGGAAGTCACATCGCAGCTCCCGTGATGCCTGCAGCCCTGGCCGCCGCAGAACTCAACCGAGTCGCTGGCCGAGATCTTCTCGCGGGAATTGTGGCGGGGTACGATGTACATGCACGAGTTGGACAGGCGATAGATCCTTCACATGAAAATAGGGGATTCAACCCGGTTGGAACATGTGGAACGCTTGGAGCTGCCGTTGCCGCCTCTAGGATTCTCGGTCTGAGCGAAGAGAAGATCCTCGATGCGATAGGCATCGCTGCAAACTGTGCCTCAGGTCAACTTCAGTTCTGCTTTGATACTGACTCTAACACGAGGGAACTTGTTGCGGGATATGCTGCTATGAACGGCTTGTTTGCGGCCATTTTGGCTCGCGATGGATTTGGGGGTCCATCCCAAGCAATTGAAGGCGACTGGGGATTCCTGAGGGCAATGGCAGATGAGGTGAATGAAAGCATCTTGATTGAGGGGCTAGGTTCGCAATTCAAGATAGTGGAAGTCCACTTCAAACCCTTCGCGGCCTGCAGGCACGTTCATCCCGCTGCCACGGCTCTCCTGGATTTACTCAAGAAACGACCGCTCAAACCACAAGACGTGAACAGGATCACCATCAAGACTTACGGTGTAGCCACCGAACCTTTCCGCGTCAACTCAGACCCAAAGGATAAGCACGCGGCTATTTACAGTCTCCCGTATGCTGTCTCAGTTGCACTTCTCGACCACACGCTGCCCATGGAGCGCTTTACCAATGAGGCTGTCAACGATCCCGCCGTCAGAAGTCTAATGAAAAAGGTGACTGTAGTGGAGGACAGGGAGTTTTCCGAGAGCTACCCAGCCAAATGGCCTTGCCAGGTGATCATTGAAACCACTATGGGCGAGACCCTGTCGAGCCGCGTGGACTTTCCAAAAGGAGAACCTGAGAACCCGATCACTGACGACGAACTAGGATTCAAGTTTGAAGCCGTAGCTACGCAAGTGATGCCCAAGGAAAAGATCTCGGCAATCACGAAGAGTGTTCTGAGTCTCGAGGAACGGGAAACCTCTTCTCTCATGAGATTGTTAGTGGCCTGAGGCGAAGCATCTCATAGGAAATTCGATGCTCGCCTTCCCAATAGAGACGCTGTATCAGAAGCACTACGAAGGCTTAATAGCGAACCTGGGCAATCTTCCGAAAAATGTGATTCGCAATGAAGCTCGTTTGTGGAGGCATCGAAGCCCAGCAAGGCACAAAGAGTCACGGCCTCGTGAGTTTTAGCGCCGGGGTAGGATCAATCGTCCGAATTCCTGTCGTTCTGATCAACGGATCAAAGGCAGGACCTGTATTGGGAGTAGTAGGTGGCGAACATGCTGCAGAATTCAGCAGCATTGAGGCAGCAATCCAGCTTTCGCGAGAACTTGAGCCACAGAAGCTTGTTGGAGGCGTGGTAGTATTTCCAATAGTGAACGTCCCGGCGTTTGAGGCCATCCACGAACGACACAACCCCCTAGAGTGGCCGGGCTTGTTCAACAACGCCATGCAGATACCGGGAGATCCCAAAGGCACGCATACCGCACGAATAGTTGATCTCGTTTACACGACGCTCAAGAACCAATGTCAGTATGTGATCGCCCTTCATGGCGGCGAACCAAGCGAGTGGATCAATTATCATGCCGTTCTCTTTCCGCAGGTCGGCGACCAGAAAGTTGACAAGACTGCTCTGACTATGGCACGCTGTTTCCCTGACGCAAGACTCGTCATAACAAGAGATCTGAGAGACAAGTTTGCTGGCCATGAGTATCCGAAGGTCGGGATTCCCTATGTGGTGTCAGAAGCCGGCTCGGCTGGCTACATCCAGCCCGAGGCTGTGGAATTTCACAAGTCCGGTGTACTCAACTTCATGCGCTATCTGGGTATGATTGAAGGCAAACCCAATCTCATGCCTGAACCCAAGAAACTGCCAAACTTCAAAGACGACATAATTGACATCAAGTCCCCAACCGGCGGAATCTACTATCCGGCTGCTAAGGCTGGAGACAGGGTTTCCAAGGACCAGCTTCTTGCAACGATCAGAGATGCGTTCGGTGATACTGTAGAGGAACTACGGGCGCCGATGAGAGCCGTTGTGATGTACATTCGTGCGTATCCGCCGGTCAGACCTGGAGACTTCATAATGCAACTGTTGTCCCTCGAAGGTACACTGAAAGGCTTGGAATGAAAGGTCCCCCCGATCCCATTTTTCTGCTCTCTTGCCTCCAAGAAGCGAGAGGCCACGGCAACATTTCGAGCAAGGCTGTAGAAGACACAAAGCTCTGATTAGGTTCCTATTCTATGCCAACCACAAAGGGAGTACCGAATCTATTCTCCGAGACTATCTCTCTTAGTTGCTTGCGCTTCTTCTGTTTCGCCATTCTGAGCTGCTTCGGATATCCGAAAACCAGCAAACCAACGAAGTCGAATCTATCCGGGATCCCCAACAGTGCGCGGGCTGCCTCGCGATAGGGTTTGCGATCCGGTGGCTCGGGTCCCCACATGAAGCATGAGCCAACTTCCAGCTCCCATGCTGCGAGAGTCATGTTCTGAGCCACTCTCCCTATGTCAACAGAATGAGAATCATACTCGGGGTCTGACAAGAGCGCCACAGCGAGAGGAACTCTGCGAACTATAGGCTCGTCAGGGTCGCCTTTCATGAGATCCGCGAGTCTGTTGAGCAGATTTCTGTCACGAATTACTATGAAATGCCAAGGTTGAAGGTTCTTTCCGCTCTGGCACAATCGACCGGCATCTAGGATTCGCTGAAGGTGCTCTTCATTGATCGGTCTGTCTTGGAAGTTTCTGACCGCGAGATTCGTTAAGATTGCGTCGAAAACTCGCATGGAGTTCACCCAGTGGCTGGCTTCCTCGCGAGGATCTGAGTCAAGAACTCCCTCGGCAGCCTAGCACGACAAGAAAGCGGGGGCGTCTCCTACTTTTCGTGGGTCAAGCTTGGCGCCTTGTATCCCCTTTCGGTCCACGCCTTATCCTGTTCAATGTACTCTAGGACGAAGTACTGCAGGGGCAAAGTCGGGTGCATGTTGTATATGGCATGCTCCACGTCAACCGGGGTGTAAACGAAGGACCCTGGTCGCACTTTCTTTCGAACTCCTTCGGACAGGACTTCGCCTTCGCCACGCAGAAAGTACATAGTTTCCTCGGGGTTGGTGTGGACTGGCAATTCATTAAGCGGCGCGTTGGTTTGGACATCCAAGGCATGCATCCGGTACGCTCCGCTTATGGCGTGCTGTTCCTCCGTGATGAGTTGCTGTCCGATTACTGATGGACGAAGTGTCGTATACTGCGCTTGGTAGAGGTGGAAAGCCCTAACTTTTGCCCACCTGAAGTATGGCTTCGGAGCTTTGTAGATGTGTGTGATCAGTCGAAGCTCTGTTTCTCCTGCTTGTCCCATCGTCGTTGGCACCTTATTGCCAGGAACGAAGATCGCCGTTTCACTGTGAGCATACATTCCGCCCCATTCCGCGCAGCCGCTAATCACATAGTGTTGGTACTCTGCGTTCTCGTGAGTGAAACTGACTTTCCCGCCAGGCCCGATTGTGAAATGTTTAACAACCAAGTTGTGATGCTTCGTGTCATCAGGTCCCAAGAGAACCCTTTCGAATACGCCCTTGCTGACCTCTACGGGTCTAACGTCATCGATGTGCCGATGCATTCTCTATCGCCGGGCTTACGGAGCTTGCCAAGTTGATATTAAACGCTTTTCCATAGGCCGTCGGGAGCAACATTGTCAGATCGAAGGGTACCTTCCCTGATAAGAAAACTGCACAATACGTATGCTCGGTTTTTGCAAGATGAACTGCCCTCTCTTGCCCGGAAACCAATCACAAGTGTCTAATATGCCAGTTTTCGATTCGATTTCGGAGAGTGGAAATCTTGACAGTGGTTGACTTGGTTCTGAGGAACGGCAAGATCGTCACTCGAGGAGGTACTTTCGAAGGCGGACTGGGCATCGACTCGGGCGAGATCGTGGCGATGGGCAAGAACGAGAATCTTCCAGAAGCAGACAGAACCGTTGATCTCCATGGTAATCTGGTGATACCGGGGCCGATCGACGGTCACTGTCATTGTCATGGCATGGGAAGATCAGACTGGGAGGACTTCACTACGGGCACAATGGCGGCTGCCGCAGGAGGAATCACCACGATTCTTGAAATGCCTCAGACTCTTCCTCCGACCGCGTCTGCCGAGGCTTTGGCAGACAAACGAAAAGTGGCGGAGAGGGAAGCCGTTGTGAACTTTGGACTTTTCGGGGGTGCTGGAAGCCAGAACCTTGAAGAGATTCCCAAGTTAGCTGCGGCAGGGGCGATCGCCTTCAAGACTTTCATGCCTCAGCCCTCACCTGGCCGAGAAGAGGACATGTGGGGATTGTACGTGACTGATGACGGGTCGTTCTTTGAAGCCTTCAAGACGATTGCCCAAACGGGCTTGCCGTCATGTGTGCACGCGGAAAACTGGCAAATATTCCAATACATGGCAGAAAAGCTCCAGTCCGAGGGCAAGAAGGATCTCGCTGCGTATCTGGAAGCAAGGCCCGGCGTAGCGGAAGCAGAAGGGATCTCCCGCGCTGTAATGCTTGCGGAGGCGGCGGGAGCTCGAATACATATCTGCCATGTTTCCGCTCGTGAAGCCGTTCAGGTTGTCAGACGCGCGAAAGAGAATCCGGAACGATTGACGGCTGAGACTTGCCCACACTACGTTACTTTCACTGCGGACCAAGTTAACAAGTATGGTGCTTATGCAAAGATCAATCCTCCGATCAGGACCGCTGACGATATTGCTGAAGTGTGGAGGGGATTGAATGATGGAACGATTGATATTGTGACAAGTGATCATGGACCGTTTCCTAAACAGTGGAAGGAAGCTGGGCTTGAGAACATTTGGAAGGCTTCGATGGGGACGCCAAGCCTTGACGCCTTTCTGCCTGTCATGCTGACCCATGTGAATCGCGGCTTGATATCCCTTCAAAGGCTTGTAGAAGTAGTTTCGGAGAACGTGGCAAAGATCTTCGGTCTGTATCCCAAGAAAGGTAGCCTTCAGATTGGATCTGACGCCGATTTGGTCATTGTAGACTTGAAGAAGAGAAAGAAGCTTAAAGCAGAGGAGTTCTACACCAAAGCCAAAGAAATCGCATTAGTCTACAATGGCGTGGAAGTGGAAGGAGTGCCCATTGCTACGCTGGTGAATGGCGTAGAGGTCATGCGAGATGGCCAGGTTGTTGCGAAACCTGGAACTGGCAAGTTCGTCAAACCCGATTTCACAAAGACGGTATGACCAGAACCAAGGAAGGAGGTCCGAGCTATGGTTGAGAACACGTTGAGAGGTCGCGACATAATCTCCTTGAAAGACATAACCCGGCAAGAGATGGAACTGATCTTTGACGCAGCAGATGGACTAGACCCACGAAAGAGCTACGACTTGCTGAGAGGCAAGATCATGGCGGCCCTATTCTTCGAAACAAGCACAAGAACTAGGCTTAGCTTCGAATCCGCCATGCTGAGACTCGGAGGCGGAGTAATCGGCTGGGCAGACGCCGCCGTAAGCAGATTCGGAGATCCGACCAGAGGAGAAACTTTCGAGGACACCATCAGAATGGTGGAAGACTACTCAGACGTGATAGTCATGAGGGCCCCACAAACGGGTCTTGACTACTACCCATACCTCGCGGCTGAGGTGGTTAATATCCCTGTCATAAACGGAGGATACCGCATACCCCCGGAAGACATGGAACACCCCACTCAAGGACTGTTGGACATTTACACCATCAAGAAGGAGAAAGGCAAGATCGACGGACTTAGAATTGCAATGACAGGGAACATAAGATACGAAAGAACAGCACACGCGCGCTTGTACGGATTGGCCAAGTACGATGTAGAACTGCTCTTTGCCAACCCCGAAGGTGGTAGCCCAAGTGAGAAATACTTGAAATACATTCGAGAAAGTAGGGCAAGATATCGCAACGTAACCTTGGAGGAAG
This sequence comes from uncultured Candidatus Bathyarchaeia archaeon, assembly GCA_964394935.1. Lineage (GTDB taxonomy): Archaea > Thermoproteota > Bathyarchaeia > 40CM-2-53-6 > 40CM-2-53-6 > CAVPLU01. The sequence goes on from CAYMZN010000007.1 coordinate 45,770, forward strand.
CGCTGAAAGAGGCGGACGTTTGCTTCGTCGTCGACGCGGGACCATACAAGGGTAAGAAACCCGAGCAGTTGCTTGAACACGAGAAAGCGGAGGCTGCAAAATTCGCAGAGTCTTGGCGAATATCTCTGGACAAGCTAATAGCATCAAAGAAAGACCTGATAATCATGCATGATCTGCCAAGGAGCGGTGTGAGCGGGTTCGCGATATATCCAGAAGTCGACAAAACGCCACATGCAGCATACTTCCGCGAAGCTGCGAATGGCGTCACCGTGCGAATGGCGCTTCTGAGTCTCGTCATGTAGAGAATCCAAGAAGAACGAAATTTGGAACATCCGCAAGCAGCAGCAAACCGACACTATTTCTCTATTTGACCACCACCACTTTTGAGAATGTTAGTCATGCGAAGCGTGCAAACGAAAGTTCAGACTGCAATGCACGACTATGATGCGATTGTTGCGGCGGGCCTAGACAACTTCACCTACCTTACCGGCGTGGTTCTGCCCTTTGCAACCAACTATCCTGACCGGAAAGCCCTCGTGGTCAAGACCAAGGACAAGCACGACGCAATAATCTGTCCCTTTGACTGGTCCGACTGCATTCGCGAGCAAGGATGGAAGGGAACTATCGCACCCTATGACGAGAACACAGGTACTTCAGTCCACCCTGTGATTAGGACCTTGGCCGAGGTGGTGGGCGCGCTAAGGCTCACGAACAAGAGAGTAGGTCTGGACAAGTCACGGGTATCCAAGTCGTTTGCCCTCTCAGCAGAGCAAGCACTCCCCGAAATCAAATGGTTGTCGTGTGACATGATGCTTGGACAACTTCGTATTCTGAAGACGAAAGACGAGGTTGATCTGCTTGAGACCGCCGCCAAGCATTCCGAGCTAGGAATTGTGTTTGCTTTGAATCACCTCGAAGGGGCTCTAGATAGCCTTGGATACACGATCGCAGAGTTTACTGAGCGAGTCAGAGTTCACGTGTACGAGTCTGGCGGTTCAGGAGTTGGGCACTTGGCAACTCTCCAGGGTAGTGAAGGCCACGCATACTATGTCCCTCAGCGAGGAAGGTTCCGCACGGGTGAAGTCATCCGAATCGACGTCACGAATCATCATCGCGGCTACTGGTCTAACGCTGGGCGCATGGCAGTCACCGGGTGTCCTACAGAAGACCAAGCCGCGGCCTACAAAGACAATCTGGCTCTGAAAGCAGCAGCGCAGAGTCTGCTGAAGCCTGGTGTCCGGTCCAAGGACATCTTCGAAGAAGTGGCGAAAACGGCGCGCCAGGGGCGCATCAGATTCTGGGACAGAGTTCCTGTCGGGCACGGAGCTGGCACAAGCGACAGAGAACCCCCCTATCTCGGACCGCAGGATCAGACTGTCCTTGAGCTCGGGATGGTCATCGCCCTTGACATTTACACATTCGGCCCGCGTCAGGAGCTGATCCATTCCAAAGACACCTACGAAATCGTTGAAGACGGTTCGAGGCTCCTGAGCTGGTACAGGAGCTGGGATCGATTGTACGAAGTCATGGGATTCAGATCAACGCATTAGGGAGGTGTTCGCACTCGGAAGATCAAGCAATTGTCAAGAAGATCAGGGAAGCGATAGAAGGATCCGAATTCGATGTAATAGTCGCTGTTGGTGCTGACAATGTTCAATATCTAAGTCGGGCACCACTCCCGTTCTTGCACAGCTACCCAGATCGTTACGTCGCAGTTCTTTGGCCTAGGACTGGCGATCCCCAATGCATCTGCCCCACAGAGTGGGAGTCCACGATCCGTGAACTTGGCTCAATCAAGAGGACAAGGCCGTACGCCGAAGCGATCGATAACGTGACAACAGCTGTCACGCAGCTCGGCGAAGCAATACGCACACTCGTCAAGCCTGGAGGAAGGCTAGGCCTCGACTTTGATCGCGCGCCCTGCGTCTTCGCAGACAACCTGAAAGCGTTTCTAGGTGAGACCAAACTGGAAAGCTGTGATGAACTGCTCCGCGAACTCAGGATGACGAAAACCTCCAAGGAAGTAGAGCTCTTGGCGGACGTGGCGAATAGAACCGACCACGGGATTCTGGGAGCAATTCACCACGTCATCATAACCTCTCCTAGAAGTGAAATGTCACTCGCGGAGGAAGTGCGTGTTCACTGCCTAGAAAGAGAACTGAACGTTGTCGGGTATCACTCCTTGTCACTGATGGCATCAGGGAAGCATTTGAAGAGATTCTGGCTGTCCTCCCAACCTAGATTGTTTCTCATAGAGCACAACGTTGTGGCCTCTTAGGGCCGCGATCCTGGCAGCGGTGATGCCGGCGGGTCCGCCGCCTACAACGATGACGTTCTTTGCTTTGTCGGCGGATTTCAAATCGTAACTCCTTTCTCGTCCTAAGCGCGGATTCACGGCGCATCTGATCGGCAAATTTTCAGAGGTCGCCATCTCACATCTGTTGCAGGCTATGCATGGCGTGATGTCCTCGAACGCTCCATTGCGAGCCTTCTCCGGCAAGTCGGGGTCAGCAAGTAGCGCCCGTCCCATTGCGATTAGATCTGCTCTTTCTTCCTGCAGGATTCTGTCGGCCAACGTTGGGTCGTTGATCCTTCCAACAGCGATGACAGGCACATCTACGGTCTTCTTGATTCCTTCAGCGAGATAGACATATGCTCCCCGCGGCACGGACATGGGGGGCATCGCTTTGTGATAGGACTCTACGATTCCAATAGTCACGTCAATGCAGTCAACACCAGCTTCGGCCAAGGCCTTTGCGATGAACTTGTTGTCCTCCAGCGTGAGGCCACCGTCCACAAACTCATCGCCGCTGATTCTGACAAGAAGCGGGTAATCCTTGCCAGTCTTCTCTCTGGTTCGACGAACTATCTCTAGAAGGAAAGTCATTCTTCGGGATGGATCTCCGCCGTATCTGTCGGCGCGTCTGTTCACGTACGGCGATAGGAACTGCGATATGAGATGCCCGCTCGCCGCGTGAAACTCGACGGCGTCAAAACCGGCCCTCTTGCCCCTGTACGCGGCTGCGGCGAAAGCGTCAATTAGATATTCGATTTCCTCGACCGAGAGGGCTCTGGCCTTAGTTCGGAAAGACTCTGTGTAGAATTCGGACGCTGAGACAGCAACCCCGCCGCCTGTTTCCTCGGAGCTCATTGCTCTGCCCGGGTGCGCAAGTTGCACAGCGATCTTGCTTCCTTCCAGATGCGCCGCATCCGCTATTTCGTGCAGGCCTCGCATGTATTCGTCTGAATCAAGCCTGAGTCTGCCAATCTTCTTCCCCAGCTTCGTTTCGACCAAGACCCAAGGAACGACGAGCAGGGCAGCGCCACCCTTTGCTCGCGCTCTGAAATGGTCAACGTCTCTCTGAGTGGCTTCACCGGTTACACCGGCAAATCTGGTACCTATGGCTGGGAACACGATTCTGTTCTTCAGCCGCATCTTCCCTATCTCAATCGGCTGAAACAACTTAACCAGTTGGGTCATGATGATCGACTGCAATCTGAGAGGTTCAATAGACTTCCCAAGCTCCTATTCATGTTTTCGAGCATTCACGTACGACGTGTAGCCGTGCGAACAGAGCGACCAACTCGCCGGCTTGACTGATCTTGTGTGGAGACTTGTTGCCTTACGAAGATTACATTCTCGCTGTGAACGTATGCTCCATCCATCAAGCCGCAGCCGCTAATGATACAGTGTTGGTGCTCGCTGTCTTGGTCAGGAAAGCTGATAGTTGCCCCATGGCCCACCGTGAAGTGCTTCACAACGAGGTTGTGGTGCGCTGTGTTTTCGGGCCTCAGCAAGGCTGAAATGAATAGAGTGAATACTTTTCTCCAAAGGAATGTGTTAGACGAATTGAGGACCTATCGAACAGATCTTCCTCAAGAAGAGATTCCGACTAGATGGTACAACCTTCTGGCAGACATGCCACGAACCTTCCCGTCCTACCGAGAGATTGAAACAGGCAAAGAGGTTAGGAGTTTGCCCGAGACTTACACTAGGACTGCATCTCAGCTTGAGTTCTCTGAAGAACGTTGGATTCCGGTACCCGATGATGTACTGACCGCTTACGTTCATTGTGGTCGACCCACTCCGTTAATTCGGGCTCATCATCTTGAGAAGTTTCTTGGGACCCCGGCTAGAATCTACTACAAGTGTGAGGATCTTCCGCCCACAGGGACGTTCAAGATGAATACAGCCATTCCGCAAGCGTTCTGGGCGATGAAAGAAGGTTACAAGCGGACAATTTTCGCAGGCTCCGTTCGAACGAGAACAAAGTTCGCTCATGCTTTCGCTGCGAAGTTGTTTAGTCTTAAGCCCACTATCTTCATGACTCGAGCGGATTGCGCACAGAATTCGGACCAAGTTTTCTTGCTCAGAAGTATGTTTGAAGCAGACCTATACGAATCTCCAACTACCCGAACCGAGATCGGAAGGAAACTGTTACGGGAGGACCCGAATGATAGAGGCTCTAGGGCGATCACGCAGCGAGAGGTCGTAGAGGAAACAAAACAAAGCGAAGACGGGGTCACAGTAAGCTCCTCCTTCCTCAATCACGTTCTAATGACACAGACGGTCATCGGTCTCGAGGTTAAGAAGCAACTAGATTTGATCGGTGAGGAGCCCAATGTCTTAGTAGCCTCCGTGGGCGCGGGAAGCCACTTGTTCGGACTAATCGCGCCTTTCGTTGAAGATGTCGTAAAGAAAAGGCTAGAAGTAAGGTTCCTCGGAGCAGAGTCAGAGACCTCATCCAAGCTGACAGATGGTACATACGACTATGCTCCTCCTGGGCAAACCGCAGAAGGCGCTATGGATGACCTCTTGGTGAAGACCTATCGACTTAGTTGGGAAACCCTTCCGGTTCCGATAAAAGCCGTGGGAATTCAGACTCAGACTACAGCCCCCTTGCTTAGCTTGCTCCGGCATATGGGCCTCGTCGATACGCGAGTCTATCCGAGAGACGAGAAAGCGATCTTCGAGGCGGCCCGCATCTTCCTTCAGACTGAAGGGCGACTGTTAGCGCCAGAGTCGGCCTACGCCGTGAGAGCAATCATAGATGAAGCTTTGGAAGCCAAGAAAACTGGGAGAGAGGCGGCCATGGTGGTAAGTGTGAGCGGAACGAGTTTCCTAGACTTTGAAGAAAAGAAAGGTTACGGGAGCCCAGCGTAGGTCTCTGAGACCCGAGTGATTCAGCTTAAATGAGAGTCTAACAAAACCGGATCGGAGAAAGATGACGCTACTCATTCGGGATGAAGACGTTAGAGAAGCCGTTGCACCCGAAGACGTAATTGAAGCGGTAGAGGACGTTTACCGCCAACACGGGCTAGGCAAAGTTCAGGACACGCCAAGACGAGAAGTTCGAATGAAAGGCAAAGACCTGCCGCACCTGGCCCCGGGTACCACAAGCGTCGGGCAGGGTTTGGTCTATCTTGAGGAACAGAACAGGGTCGTAATCTCTCACGCTTTCCACTTTTGGCAGGAAGGAACCAACGCGAAGACCTCTCCTCCAGCCAGAATCTCACCATACATAACTCATGTGATTGATCCTGATGAAGGTAAGACACTGGCAATCATTCAATCATCTTACGCCACATGGATGAGGACTAGCGCAGCCGGCGCGGTCGGCGCAAAATACCTAGCCCGAAAGAATTCCACTGTTGCGGGCATCGTTGGAACAGGCTTGGTAGGCAAAGGTCAGCTCCTTTTTCTCCCAAAGGTCAGAAACATCACCAAAGCCTTCGTCCACTCTGGAAGAAGAAAGAATGTTGAGTATGCCCGGGAGATGGCTAGTAAGCTGGGCATTGACATAGTTCCCAGTGACACGGTCGAAGAAGTTGTGAGGAACTCGGACATCCTTGTCACCTCGACTCGGGCCACCCAACCAGTCGTGCAAGGAGAATGGGTGAGGAACGGTACACACATCAACTCGATAGGAGCCGATGATCCGCACAAAGTTGAACTCGACGCGGCCACACTGAAGAAGGCTAGCAGGGTAATTGTCGATAGTGAAAGAGCACCAACTTGGATTGGGCAGATAGTCCTCGCAATCAAACAGGGTTCGTTGAAACCGGAGAAAATCGAATGGATTGGCCAAGTAGTTGCCGGGTTGAAGCCCGGAAGGAAAGATGATGATGAGGTCACCATATTCTCCTGCGAAGGAACAAACATGCAAAGTGCGGGAGTTGAAGTGAAGATATACGAGAAAGTGAGGGAAGCAGGTCTCGGAATACAGACATCAACGCTGTCCTCCTACTTCCTCCTATAAGGTCTGGACTACCACTGCGAGTCAAATTGAGGAGGATCGCCTTCACTGCCCATGCAAAACTGTCAGAACGCGGCTGCAATTGCTCATACAAACGCTGCAATAGCTTTACGGAACCTGGCGTAGAGAAGTCTGAAGATCTCCGAGAAGAGGGGGGATCACAATGAAGTCAAGACCGTTCAAAAAGATCACATGCGAGACCGGCACCTACTTGCAACGGTCTCGCTAGCAAACAAGCATTCCCGGGCACTGCGTAGTTCTCGGTCGATCCGTGTTTCAGTTGATCATTTTATCTCTCTGATGTCTTTGCCCAGTTCGAACACAGCGTCTCCTTCGTATGTTGCGGGTGATGTTACCATGTGGACGACGCCGTCGGTAGGGGCCTCGATCTCTTCAACGACCTCGCCGAAGAGGTTTCTTATGACGCCGATTGCTTGGCCTCTCTTGACCATGTCTCCGGCTCTGACGTTTGAGACAAAGAATCCGCCGCGTTCTGCATAGATGTGGTATGGGTTGAAGACCTTCGCCACCGGGGGGATTTCGGGAGTTCCATCGAGCATTTTCAGGTATTTCATAACGTTGATTACTCCATTCACTACCCGGTCAACATCGTCACTCTGGCATCTTCCCATGCCTCCAGCCTCTGTACCAATGCCGATAGGCATCCTGAGGTCTTTCTCCTCACTCGTTTTCTGCTTCGGGCTTGGAAGTCCCTCCCTGATCCATGTCCAACCGAAGTTTCTGCACAGCGCGAGTGATGCTTCATCTCTCTTGGCATCTGTGCCTGTTTTCGAGTACATTGTACTGCAGAGCACATCCTCTTCGAGATCACCCCCGTGCAGGTTCAGCCTGTAGTCTCCCTTTGAGAGCACGTCACGGTAGAACGTTT
>CAYMZN010000008.1:0-45188 GCA_964394935.1 uncultured Candidatus Bathyarchaeia archaeon
GCCGGCACCAAAGCGTATGCCTTTCAGGTCGAGATGCTTCACAGATGCGCAAGGCATGGTTTCCCTATCGAAGAGGTGCCGATTACTTTCTATGAACGCCAGCTAGGAAGGTCGAAGCTCACGAAGGGAGACATAGTCGACTTCCTGGTAACGATTCTGCGGCTTCGGTTTGGGCTCTAATTCATCTTACTTGAGTTGGCTTCGTCTGTCCAAGACAAGAAGAAGGGAGATGACTAGGCCTACTATGTATAGGATGAGCGAGGCGTTGAATATGGCCACAGCGCTGTTGGTATACCATCCGGACACTGTGACTGAGTAGGAGAGCGTCGACAGCGTCTCGACTGCACCGGGGGGGAAGAGCAAGACGGCAAGCCACAAGGCGAACCGGCGCCCGAAAAACGCTCCCAGTCCAGCTGCGATCGAGGCCAAGCTCAGCGCTATTAGGGGAATGAGTCCTAGGTCGTACAGGGCCGAGAATACAAGTCCGTAGGCCCCGAGCAGAATGAATATCCCGCTGGCGACCAGCAATCCTGTCGCGTGCGTACGTTCAAAGCTTGTTTTCTCAGACAACGCTTGCCACTAGCGGCGGGACGGTTAATACAAGCTCACGTATATCGTTTTTCGGGTTCCATCTGCGTGGCAGCCCTCGATCCGAGCGATACCATCGATTTCAATTTCTTTGACACGGTCACGCTGCCAATCGACGGGACAGAACTGAGCTCATGTACTGAAGGACCGCTCTAGGCCGCAGGTGACTCAGGGATCTCTTAGCTGCACCGCGGGCCAGATTGGCCATGCTGCGCTTTGGGGGCATCCGTATTCGTCATAGAACTCACGTCCGAACGTCGGCCAGGCATAGGCAATTGGTCAAATCATAGGACCACTTAAGAAAAGATGCTCAGAATAGACTCGTAGGTTGGTATCGTTGATTCCAGATCAGATCAGACTACATGTGTCCCCATCGCAGATCTTTTCAGGGTTTGGGAAACCCTTTGGCCAGTCGAGGTTCGTTGTTCTCGGCGCACCGTTTGACAAGACCAGCACGTACCGCTCTGGTTCAAAGTTCGGTCCGTCGGCCATACGAGACGCTTCTTTGAACATCGAGACCTATAGTGTCCGCTCCAAATTTGATGTAGAGGACGCTCAGATCTGTGACATCGGGGATTTACATGTCGTGAACGATGTCGAAGAGACTCTACGCCGGCTCTCCGCGGTCGAAGGCGGGATCGTTGCGGCTTCAAAGGTTCCCGTGGTCCTAGGTGGTGAGCACACGATCTCGCTTGGAGCAGTCCGTTCGTTTCCGAAGGATCTTGGTGTCGTGTGTTTGGACGCCCACGCGGACATGCGGGACGAGCATATGGGACAGAAGGTGATGCATGGAACATTCCTGAGGAGAATAATCGAGTTTGTCGGACCGGAAAAGGTCGTACATGTTGGGCTGAGAGCGCTCTGCAAGGAAGAACTTCGCTTCATCAAGGACAACCACGTCAAGACCCTCTCGATGCACGATCTCAGGCAGCAGAGTGTGAGAGAAGCTGCACGTCTCGTTCAGGGAGCTGTTTCCGATTTTCAAAAGCTCTATGTTACAATAGACATAGATGTTCTCGATCCCGCCTTCGCTCCCGGCGTTGGAAATCCAGAGCCGGACGGGATGTCACCCGATCTCTGTTTCAACATTGTGACGCGAGTCTGCGATGAAAGGTTGGTGGGGCTAGATCTTGCTGAGGTGTCGCCGCTCTACGACACTGGGATCACGGCGACGCTCGGAGCAAAGATACTCTTCGAAGCAATCTGCGCGGCAGAGCGCGCTAGAACCGAGAGCGAGGTGAAGTAAACTCAGCCTGCTCGCCTCATCTTTGCTAGGAAGTGCCCGTTACAGTCATGAAGGTGGGGATACAGCCGCTGGCAAGTATTCAGTCCATACAGGCCCTGCATTCCCACTTCCGGAATCGAGCTGATGGATTCGAAATCTGGGTTGAGACGGAGGAAGCGGTTCACAACGTGCTCATCCTCTTCGGCGAGAATGGTACATGTGCTGTAGACAAGCGTACCTCCGGCACAAACGAACCGCGATGCGTTTTCCAGCATGACAGATTGAGTTGCCGCAAGTCGATGTACGCGTTCCCGCGTCATTCTCCATTTTGTAGAAGGCGTCCTCCAGAAAGTCCCGGTGTTGCTACAGGGCGGGTCCAGAACGACAACCTCGGCCTTTGAGTCTATGGGAAGGGGCTTGCTGGCGTCGGCTAGGAGAGGATGCCCGATCTCGACTCCAAGCCGCGACATCTCGCGCCTCCAAAGGGACATCCTAGCTGAGGATTTATCGATTGAATAGATCGCCCCCTTGTTCTGCATCAGCTCAGCTAGATGTGCGGTCTTCGCGCCTGGTGCTGCACACAAGTCGAGGATCGATTCTCCTGGTCTCGGGGCTGCCACCAAGCTGGCGAGGACACTGGCCTTGTCTTGGATCGTTATTCTTCCGGCTCTGTAGGGCTCGGTTCGCACGATTGGGCGCCTAGAAGATAGCACTCTGAAAGTGAGCGGGAGATGCTCAACAGGTTTAGCCTCTATTCCTGCTTTTTCGATCTCCCGGAGAGATGTCTCTTCGTCTCCGCGCAATGTGTTGATTCGAATGTAAGACGGGGCTGGAGCGAAGTTTCGCAGCATCAGCTTGAGCGCCGCTGATCGGCCGAGGATAAACGTGCAGGCAGACAGAAACCAAGCTGGGTGGAAAAGGCTCAGAGCTAAGGCTTCATCAGACGAGAGTTTCGCAAGGGCCTCGGCGGGGTCTACCGCAAGCATTCGTCCGAACAATGGCTCTATAGGATGGAGATCCTTCCAGCCGAGCACCGAGCGTGCGGCCTGCAGGATGCGAACGACACCACCACGGCTCGTCTCATGAAACTTCGCCCAATAACAGAATAGCCTCAGGAAGCTCGACAGGCCATGCTGAAGGGAACTTAGCTCTATGTGCCCTCCAGCGGCGCCTTGAATGAGATGATCTATGAAGTTTCGGCGGCGTGAAGTTTCTAGTACAAGCCACTGAGCCGTTTTCAACTCATCAGCTTTGGTAACGTGGAGTTGCTTGGCGGCTCTGGCGAAAGCTGCTCGTTCACTAAGCCCTTCGTGCTCCATCCAACTCAGTGCTTCGATCGCTAGAGCGACAGCGTTTCGCACGGTTCCCATCCACTTAGCAGCTGGTCGAGGTTAGACGAAGGCGAACTCGTCCCGTGATCCACGCCATTTCTGTGTATGTTTGCTATTTCAATCAGGCGGCGGAGAGGCGTTGGGTGTTGGCTTAAGGGGGCGGGGGATCAAGACGGACATAGGGCATGATCTCTTTCCCTTCAAGAATCGTCGATCATCTCGGGTAAGACAGGGTGCCCACGCCTGAGACCACGGGGCTCGAAGAAACAACCGACACAAACGCTTTCTATCTGAGTGAAATCCCAAGTAGGCTGGAGCATTTCACTGGATGCAGACGCTCGATCAGTACATCTCTCCAGTGCCGAGAGCCCAACCGCAGCCCCGGTCTATCGACAAAGCTGGGTTAGGGGTTTCGGCCGCTCCACAGGAGATTGCCCCTTCATACTTCGTCTCGATTGGGTATGATGGCGAGAGGCGGTCATGTTGTCTTCGGCTCTATGAGCCGAGGACTCATCGAATCTATGAATGGTACGACACCACCGGTCACAAGCCTTACTGTTTCTCTGACAAATCCATAGAGGAGCTCTCGGGCAATGAGGCTGTTTCCAAGAACCCCGGATTTGACAGATTTCAAACAGTCAAGAAGTATGACGCACTGCGCTGTGAGTCGGTCGCCCGAACCGAAATAATTGCGAAGGACCCGTTGACGATCGGAGGAAAACCAGTAGGTTCGATAAGGGATGCCGTTCGCGCGTGGGAGGCTGACATAAAGTACGTAGAGAATTACATCTACGACAACAACCTCGAACCCGGAATGATGTATGAGGTGAAAGCGGGACAACTCAAATCAACCGAGTTCTCGCTTCCCCACGAGGCGACGGCACAGGTAGAGCGACTGCTTCATACAGAAACAGACGAGTATCGCAGGCTTGCTCTTGAGTGGATGCGCCTTCTCGAGTGTCCGGTGCCAACCTATCTGCGGGCAGCCCTAGACATTGAAGTCTTCTCGCCAGTGGCGACGAGAATACCTGACCCAGAAGCCGCTGACCAAGAAGTGATCTGCGCTAGCCTCGTCGGCTCAGACGGTCAGAAGCGAGTGTTCCTGTTGAGGAAGCGGGACAAGGAGGAGGCGAATATCCCGCTACCTACGAACGCTTCAGTCCAGTTTTACCAAAATGAGAAGGAGCTTGTTGTGCAATTGTTTAGGGCAATAGCCGCGTACCCGGTCATACTTACTTTCAATGGCGATGACTTCGATCTAAAGTATCTCTACCATCGCGCGCAAAATCTGGGTCTCATGAAGGAAGAGATCCCTATTGAGATGGGACGCGACGTGGCCTACCTTGGGCGGGCTGTCCACATAGACCTGTACAAGTTCTTCTTCAATCGGTCAATTCAGGTCTACGCATTTGGTCAAAGGTATCGGGAGAACACGCTCGGCGAGGTTAGCGAGGCGATACTCGGAAGAGGAAAGATCGAGCCCTCAGCGCCGGTATCTGAGCTCGACTATGCCGAGCTTGCGACGTACTGCCTCAATGATTCGGAGATCACCCTGGAACTCACCCAGTTTGACGATGATCTCGTTATGAAGCTGGTGACCGCTCTCTCCAGGATCAGCTACATGAGTCTGGAAGATGTTTCCCGACAGGGGGTCTCGGGCTGGATCAGGAGCATAATGTACTGCCATCACCGAAAGCGGAACTACTTCATACCGCGAGCAGATGAGATCCAGGAGCTTAAGGGAGGAACGACAACCGAGGCTGTGATAAAGGGTAAGAAATACAAGGGCGCTATCGTTGTGGAGCCTCAGCCCGGCGTCCATTTCAATGTCGCTGTCGTTGACTTCGCGTCGCTGTATCCTTCGATAATAAAGAACTGGAACCTCGGATACGAGACGGTCCGCTGCCCCCACACGGACGACGAGTGCAGGCGGAACCTGATCCCTGGAACACCCCATTGGGTCTGCAAGAAGACGAGGGCTCTCGAGAGCCTCTTGATCGGGTCACTGAGAGATCTCAGGGTGAGCTGGTACAAGCCGCGTTCCAAAGACACTTCGCTGGCGAAGACTCAGCTCAGTTGGTACAGAGTTGTTGCAGACGCCTTGAAAGTGGTACTTAACGCGTGTTTCACTGGCGATACCGAAGTTCTCACACCCTCCGGGAAGCGTAAGATAACCGATCTGAAGGTCGGCGACGAAGTCTACACGCTGAACGAGAAAACTGGGAGGGTGGAAGTGAGGCCGATTATCGAGTGTCAACACTTTGTCTACGATGGCGGGCTTGTCGAGATCACCAGTCGCCATGTCGACTGGAGGGTGACGGATAACCATGAGTTGTATGTCGGACGAAGAGAATGGCAAGGTGGGAAAGCGAGCGTACACTTTTCAAAGCGGAAAGCCCTCCATGAAGCTTCCCAACTCGGTAGGCGATATCTATTTCGTCACCCAGAAGTGGACTTTGCAGCCACTAATGGGGGCATCTATGAGCCTATCAGCCTGTGGTCCCAAGTTCCCAGGGCTGAGCAGCTCATCGTCATAAGAGCGAATCGGTTGTGGGAGCGAAGATTCTCTCAAGGTTCGAGATTCGCCCACTATCCCTTCACGGACAAATTGACTCACAGCAAGGAAGGGCGATACTACAGGACCAGCAGAAGTGTAATAGACTCCATCGCTGAATCTCCCGAACAGTTCGAGAAGCTGCACGATTGCGCTCTCTACATCAGCAACTTCGAAGGGCATGGGGGACAGGGCGCATGGTCTTTCGACCCATTCGCTCTGTATGAGCTGATTGGGTGGTACGTAACTGAGGGAAGTATTCAGGCGGGTGAGAACAAGGGTGGCTACAAGTTCGCAAGGATTACGATCTCACAGCATCCAAGGCATCGTTCGAACCGCAGCCGCATTAGATCAACCGTTACAAGACTAGGGCTCAGGCCCAAGGTCTGGCGAAAAGCCATAGCGTTCAGCTCCAGGGTGATTGCCGAATTTCTCCGCGACAACTGTGGAACAGGGAGCCACGGCAAGTATCTACCCGACTTCGTCTTTGCAGCCCCAGTAGAACTCAGGAAGATACTGCTAAAGACCATGATGCTCGGGGATGGCAACATGGAGAGGGGGTACTACTCGACGGTCTCCAAGAGACTCGCAGAGGACTTCCAGCACTTGGCATTCACGCTCGGAATAGAAACCTCGACGAGAACAGAATTGCTGCGAGGGAGCTCTGCCATCTATAGGATCAAACTCCATGGCAGAAGTCATCACGCGATGTCAAGCCGAAACTTCAGAACGACCCCGGTAACTGGCTTGGATGTCTACTGTGTGACGGCTCAGGACAACCACACGATCTACGCTGGTCGCAACGGAAAACTTGGCTGGATCGGCCAAAGCTACGGAGTCTTCGGAGCGGACAGGTTCGCCCTGTATTGTCCGCCAGTGGCGGAAGCGACGGCAGCCATAGGAAGATACGCGATCTCGGAGACGCTGAAAATGGCACATGAACTTGGGATCGACGTGCTGTATGGTGACACCGACTCGCTGTTTCTTGAGAGTCCTGACCCACAAGTCCTGAAGAAGCTCATTGACTGGTCCAGGTCGTCACTGAAGATGGAGCTCGAGATCGACAAGAACTACCGCTATCTAGCCTTGAGTTCTCGAAAGAAGAACTATCTAGGCGTCAAACCCGACGGAAGTGTGGACATCAAAGGCCTGACAGGCAAGAAACGGCACATTCCGGAATTCCTGACGAAAGTCTTCTACGACATGGTACGAATCCTCAGCGAAGTGATGTCTCCTGAGGAATTTGAGAACGCAAAGACGAGAATAACAGAGATCGTAAAAGACTGCTACCTGAAACTGCGAAACCGCGAATACGAGGTCGAGGAATTGGCGTTCTCAGTGATGATGGGACGTGAAACGGGAAGGTACACAAAGACCACGCCCCAACACGTCAAAGCTGCAAAACAGCTCGAGGATAGAGGCTTTGAAGTGAAGTCAGGGGAGTTGATAGCCTTTGTCAAGGTCCTTGGCGAGCCAGGCGTGAAGCCGGTACAGTTAGCCAAGATCGACGAGATAGACATCCAGAAGTACATGGATTATCTTCATTCAACCTTTGAACAGGTCCTCGACGCGCTCGGAGTTGAGTTCGAGGATCTGGTCGGCGTCAAGAAACTCGAATCTTTCTTCCAGGGTACAGGATGAGACAGCCATTTCGACGCTGGAAGAGCCCTTGAGGCAAGGCTCAATTGCCATAATCGGCCTGAGGCATATCCCGAAGATTGAGCTCGGAGACAATCTCGCGAGGACAATCATCGCCGCAGCCAACAAGCAACACCTCAACCTGAGAAGCGGGGATGTAGTTGTCGTCGCCCAGAAGATCGTCTCAAAGACAGAAGGAAGAGTCTTGACGCTTGATGAGGTCAAGCCCTCTCAGGTTGCCAAGGATTTGGCAAAGGCGATGGGAAAGGATCCACGCCACGTCGAAGCCATTCTATCTGAGACGCGGCGCGTCGTAAGGAGACGCGGCGCCCATTTGATCGCGCAGACCCGACACGGCTTAGTCTGCGCAAACGCAGGTGTAGACAAGTCGAATGTAGAAGGCGAGGACGTTGTAACACTGTTGCCGAAAGACCCAGACCGATCCGCCCGGCGAATCCGAGCACAGATCAAAGAAAAGACGGGCAAGGATGTTGCCGTGATAGTGTCGGATACATTCGGGAGGCCTTGGAGGATCGGACAGACCAATGTTGCTATTGGTCTGTCAGGAATGAGACCGTGGATAGATTATCGAGGAAGGAAAGACATGTTCGGATACAAGCTATCTGTGACAATGATGGCCGTCGCAGATGAACTGGCAAGCGCGGCCGAACTTGTCATGAACAAATCGGACGGTATCCCTGTGGCTATCATTCGCGGATATCCGTATCCCCGAACACGCGGAAGCGCACGGCAGTTAGTGAGACCTGCTAGGCAGGACCTATTTCGCTAGCGACTTGGAGTCATGGGTCGCGTGTATCATCCTGTCGAAGTTCCTTGCATCCTCGAGCATGCTGATGTTGTTGAATAGAACGAAAACTTCCTCGGCGCCTCTAGTCAAAGCTCTGGTTGTCGACACTTTCAGGCGTTCCAGATCCTTCATCGAGTAACTGTACTTGTAGTTGAACTCTCGGGGTCCCAGGCCGTGCAGACGAAAGTAGCAAGTCTTCGTTTCTGTAACAGGCTCAGATCTTAGGATATCCACGGCATGAATGAGGTCAAACTGGCGACAAAGCTCCCTCACTTGCCGAAGATGCGCTTTCCAGTTTCCCCTGGGTTCCCATGCAAGCTTGGTCTTTCCTCTGTCAATCTGTCCGAAAAATCGGCGAACGTTCCCAGCGTTCCTCTGGGAGAACCTGAAACTCGGAGGACATTGGATGAGGCATACGCTTGCACGCAGGATGTTGCCTATCTCTAACGTCTTCTCCCATGCTTCAAAATTCTCCTGCGTCGGCCGTAGATGGCCGTACTTCGTCTTGTTGACCGGTTGATTCGGTTTGGTCATTCGCCTCCAAGTCGGACTCGTGGCCGGATGCGTAATTGCTTGCCATGCTTTCAGACAGAACTGGAAGTCTGGCGGTGCCTCATTTCTCCAGCGTTCGGCTGTGCGAGTTTGCGGGAGATTGTAGAATGTACTCTGCAGCTCGACAACCTGAAAGAGGCGGTAATACTCGCTTTGTCGGGTTGGGAAACCGCAACACCCGACCTTAGCGGGTTGCAGATCGATCAATTGCCTGTTGCCTAGAATGGTGATCGGCCGGGCTCATACAAGGGTTTCTTGCAACGGAAAGCATTAGCTTCTTACGCGACCTTCCCATCCGGATCCGACCTTTTGACCCAGTTGAGTACTGTTGCCATCTCTCTAGCGAGACGAATCGCAGCAAATTTAACTAGTGCTCCATCGTTCTACGATCCGAAGGAATCGCCTCTCTTGAACTCCATAAAGCCCCCAGTGCCTGTTGAAGTCAGCGATCTGCTGAACTTCTCAAGGCTCGCCCTTGCCCTGACGGAAGGCTCGCAAATCCTCTGGCACTTCAAGCACGGAGGCAAACATGTGCTCGGTATGTTCACCGCATACATGTACTGGGACGGTGACCTCCCTATACTGGCCTACGTCTACACCGATTCTCCACCCAAACCTTTCCTCGCGTACAAGAGCGACTCGATGAGGGGGGAGGAATGGATGTTCACAGATGATGCTGATGACAGCAGATACCGTTATGGCTCATTCGTCGAGGTGAAGAGCCTACCGAAGGAGTTCCTTGAGTGCTTGGATGGTCAGTTTCCGTCGCCGCCCGCGCCGATGTTAGCTGAGGTCGTGAACATCAACTCGATAATGCGAACCCTTGTTCCGCTATCCGTGCGCGAGGGCACAGTATTTCCGCTGTGGCATTTCCTCCGCAATGGCAAGCACATGGTGGGAACTTGCATACCGTTTGAACACTATTACGAGGCAGATGCGCTTCCAGTCTTCTTCTACGTTGTCCAAGACAAACCGCCTCCCTCAGTCTTCGTCAAGTATATCGCCTCTAAGCCCACTGGGGAGAAGATAGAGTATACTGCCAACACATCCGATGCAAAGGGCTTCTACGCAAAGATTGTGGACGTCAAGAACTTCCCAATATTTCCGTGAACGTTCGCTATCTTTCTCCGAAGACGCAGGCGATAGCTTATCTACGAATGCAGACACGAGATGAATTTCAGGTCACGTGACGGGCGTTGGGCTTCAAAGGATTCATCGAGGATGCTGCCAAAAGAAACAAGTCGCCTATTGTGTTGGCGCTTGATCTCACACACAAACAGAGGGAAGACCTCTTCAAAGACAGTCTGAAACTGATTGGATCGGTATCTCCCCTAGTCTGCGCCATAAAGATCAATCGTCAGTTAGTCCTTCCTTTAGGGCTGCATGACAGTGTAAAGACTCTAGTTGATGAAGTTCATCGGCATGACATTCCTGCGATCATGGATGCAAAGATCAACGATATTGGCCACACTAACGAGTTCATCGCTTCCGAGTATTTCTCGGCAGGGTTCGACGCGGTCACGGCTAGTCCCTTCGTTGGATACAGAGACGGCCTTGAGCCCGTCTTTCGGCTTGCAAAGGTACAGCAGAGAGGAGTGCTCCTCCTTGTGCACATGAGCCACAAGGGGGCGACTGAAGGCTACGGCCAAACTGTTCTCGACCAGAAGACAGGAGAGACGAGAGCCCAGTTTGAGGTCTTCGCCGAAAGGGCTCTCCAATGGGGCGCAGATGGAGCGATCGTCGGAGCAACCTTTCCAGAAACTATTGCGAGAGTCCGCTCAATCCTCGGTGAAAACACTCCCATATTCTCTCCTGGAGTAGGGGTTCAAGGTGGCAGTCTCAGCGATGCCATCGCTGCGGGGGCAAAGTACGCCATCGTCGGCAGATCCATCTTCGAAAGCGAGGATCCCGCACGATCAGCGGACAACTTGCGTAGGTCCGTTGCGGGGTTCGACTAGGTCTCTTCGGTTCTCCACAGTTCTTTCTTAAGCATATCACGAACGGCAGCCCTTATTGCAGCACTTCTGCTCTGGTACATTCCCGCCTTAACCAGTTCATCTAACCCTTCGAGAATAGCTTCAGGGAGCTTTACTGTAACCAGCTTCAAAACCGAGAACTCCGCAGAATCACTGGTATTCCAGAGTACGTGATATGACTCTTTCTCACCAATTCTGTTTCTCGACAGAAAGGATTTATTGAACTCGACTGGAGTCCAGAGCCAAGTGATTGTATTGGGCGGAGCGAAGAAGAAGAGCCTGGCACAAATGGAAAAGACCCAGGTTCAACAGGACAAGAAAGTAGAACCTGCGAAGAAACAGAAAGGGAAAGCGCCCGCGGAAAAGAGACCGCGCGGCGTTGATCTTCCAAACCTAGAGGATACGCGATTCCTTTCTGAACTCTCCAAGATGGGAGCCATTACTCCATATGCACTTGCCTCCCAGTTCAACCTGCGGATAAGTGTCGCGAAGGACATGCTAGAGGAATTGGAGAGGAAACGGCTCGTCACGGCTGTCGGCGGAAATGCCAGAATACGCATATATCGGATGGCAGCCGCCTAGGCTCTTTCCATCCGGATCTTGGTCCCGGCCGCTACGTCTTTGAAGATCTCGATCCCACTCTGGACGACGCCGATGATATTGACCGGACTGTAGGGTTGGGTCTCGCCATAGAAGATGCAGATAGCAGACCCCATGGGCCAGAAGGCGATGGTCCCGGACTCTACGTTGGACCTTGGCTTCTCAAGCCCCATGGTGATGCCTGCTTCAAAGTACACTTCATCTCTCCAGCGTGCAGCTCTGCCTTCAATGGGTAGCCGTCTCAGCAAAGCATCCGTGGTTTTCGGTGCCTGGAATCTTATCAGCTCGCCCTCAGCATGCCTTCCATCCTCGAGCACAAACCGTACCGGTATCCTCGAGATGCTACTTGCCATGGCCTCGCAGGTCTTGCGCACAGTACAGATATAGGGTTGCTGCAACTGGGTAGTTGAACTTCACAATGTGGGTCAGGAATGGCGCATAGACCAAGAACTGTCATAATGGGAGCCGCAGGGAGAGACTTCCACAACTTCAATGTATTCTTCAGAAAAAGAGAAGAGTTCGAGGTCGTCGCTTTTACAGCCTCGCAGATACCTGGAATCGAACAGAGGACATACCCGCCCACTCTCGCAGGCCCACTGTACCCGAAGGGAATCCAAATCCTGCCAGAAGAGCAACTTCCAGGTTTGATCAAAGACAAGGACGTGGAACTCGTCGTTCTCGCGTACAGTGATCTGTCCTATGAAGATGTTATGCACAAGGCAGCTGTGGTCGGCGCGAACGGACCGGACTTCATGTTGATGGGTCCGAAGAATACAATGCTGAGGGCGAAAGTTCCTGTGGTCTCTGTCTGCGCAGTAAGGACGGGAGCTGGAAAGAGTACGGTTTCCAGAGCCCTATCGAGAATAATGAAAGCCCACGGAAAGAGGGTGATCGTCGTTCGCCACCCCATGCCCTACGGCGATCTGGAGGCCGAGGCGGTGCAAAGGTTCGCGACCTATGAAGACATGGACAAAGCACAATGCACCATCGAGGAACGAGAGGAGTACGAACCTCACATAGACCAAGGAAACGTCGTCTATGCAGGCGTTGACTATGAGAGGATACTGCAGGCAGCTGAGAAGGAGGCGGACGTGATCCTTTGGGACGGCGGGAACAATGATCTACCCTTCTACAAGCCAGACCTTCACGTCGTCGTTGCAGATCCCCATAGGGCTGGGAACGAGCTCTCATACTACCCTGGGGAAACCAACGTGAGGATGGCTGATGTGGTAGTAATCAACAAAGTCAACAGCGCTCCTCCGGACAGCGTAAAGAGGGTGCGCGAAAACATTCAAACATTGAATCCGGCGGCTGCAGTCATTGAGGCAGCGTCAGCGATCCACGTGGATGAACCTTCACTCATCCAGGGAAAGCGAGTCTTGGTCATTGAAGACGGCCCGACCGTAACACATGGACAAATGAGGGAAGCAGTGGGGGCGATTGCAGCTCACTCCTATGGAGCGCATGAACTAGTCAACCCGAGACCATATGCGGTCGGCTCGATCAAACGGACGTATGAGAAGTTTCCCCATATCGGCTTCGTCCTACCAGCGATGGGGTATGGGGCCAAGCAGATCAAAGAGCTAGAGCAGACGATCGACAAAACTCCCTGCGACTCAGTGGTCCTTGGAACACCAGTAGATATTCGCCGTATAATGAGAGTAGCCAAGCCTGCTGCTAGGGTTCGATACGAAATGCGTGAGGTCACAAAGCCGGGTCTTGAGAAATTCCTAAGCAAGTTCTTAGAATGATCGCGGAGAGGACCCGTTCCTCAACTTGGGCTAGACTGCACGTTTGACTGTCTCAGCGATGAATTGAACCTCCGCTTGCTTCAGCTCGGGATGAACTGGGACCGAAAAGACCTGACGACAGGCCCGTTCTGTCTCAGGCAGAGGACCTCTTCGCGTCGATTGCATGTCACGATAGTACGGCAGCATGTGAACCGGTGACTCGTAGTACACTGTGGCTCCAATATTCTTGGACCGTAGCCTCTCCACGAGCTTGTTGCGTTTTCCGGCGTTTGCACCGCGCAACCGGAGCGTGAAAAGGTACCATGAGTGTTTTCGGCCCGCAGGTTCCTTGGGCATCACCAATTTGCCCAACACGCTCAATTTCTCAGTTAGGTACTCGGCGTTCTTCTTGCGTTCGTCCAGGAAGCTAGGCAACCTCCTTAGTTGGACGTTTCCGATGGCTCCTGAGATCTCGGGCATGCGATAGTTGTGGCCTTGCCTAGAGACCCAGTAGGGGCGCTCCTCCCCATGCGTTCTGATCATCCTGACCTGCTCGGCTAGGTCGTCGTCGTTTGTCGTCACCATTCCTCCCTCCCCGGTCGTCATGTTCTTGCCACCGTAGAAGCTGAAGCACGCTGCATCTCCAAGTGAACCAGCCTTGCGTCCGTTGTACTCTGCTCCATGGGCTTGGGCCGCATCCTCAATCACGATCAATCCGCGTTTGCGCGCCAAGTCTCCTATGGGATCCATGTCGGCGCATAAGCCGTACATGTGCACTGGAATGATTGCCTTCGTCGCACGGGTGAGCGCGGCTTCGATGGATTCAGCCGTGATAGTGTAAGTGTCGGTGTCGATGTCTGCAAATGCCGGTTTTCCGCCAGCGAGTACAACTGCACCGGCAGTCGCAGAGAAAGTGAAAGACGGAACCACAACTTCATCCCCCGGCTTAACGCCGGCTGCCAAGAGAGCGGAGTGCAACGCGGCGCTCCCGGAGGAGACAGCGACCGCGTGTTTGACTCCAACGAACTTGGCAAACTCTTTCTCGAACTGAAGAACCCTCGGTCCTCTTCCGCTCTTCTCAGTAAGGATTCCGCTCTTCAGAACTTCAACGACTGCTTCGATTTCGTCTTTTCCGATGGAAGG
The DNA here is from genome assembly GCA_964394935.1 of uncultured Candidatus Bathyarchaeia archaeon. GTDB lineage: Archaea > Thermoproteota > Bathyarchaeia > 40CM-2-53-6 > 40CM-2-53-6 > CAVPLU01. The sequence goes on from CAYMZN010000008.1 coordinate 14,146, forward strand.
CTGATTGATCGGCATCATGTCGCGCATTGAGTCCTATGCCACGCCATCTCACTATGGGATGACGTAAAATGTAAAAGCGTTTCCCGCTTGATCCCAATCCAAGTCGCATGGTCTACGATGTGAAGGCGGGTCCTACCTGGAGACAGGGAACCGCAGAGAGATGTCCAGGAAGGATTCACGCACTGCCGCGAAGCCCAGAGAAGTGTAGTCATTACAAGCCTAGGGAGTGTGCGCTTGAAGCACCTGGAGCACCTGGAAATGCGAGTAGCGTAGTATTGACCCGACAACGGCAGCCGCAGCTGGACGTAATGCTTATATAAAGACAAATTTTTCGTTTCGGTGCTCTTTGGAAATCGAGGTTATGATGTTTGGCTGCTCAATTTGCCGGACAACCTGTCTTGATCCTCAAGGAAGGAACATCACGGGCTGTTGGTAGGGACGCGCAACACGCGAACATCGCCGCTGCACGCATCGTTGCGGAGTCCGTGAAATCATCGCTTGGTCCGAAAGGGATGGACAAGATGCTCGTTGACAGCTTTGGAGATGTTACGATTACTAACGATGGCGCAACGATCCTTGACGAGATGGATGTGCAGCACCCTGCAGCAAAGATGTTGGTAGAAGTAGCGAAGACCCAGGATGACGAGGTTGGAGATGGTACGACGAGCGCAGTTGTGCTCACTGGAGAACTCCTGGGTAAGGCCGAAGAGCTGATCGACAAGGATGTTCATCCCACCGTCATAGTAGACGGGTACAGGATTGCGGCTGAGAAGGCTCTGGAATTCTTCGAAGACATCGCGATCAAGGCCGACCCTGAGGACAAGTCGATGCTGAAGAAGGTCGCAGCCGTCGCTGTAGCAACCAAGATGTTATCTGAGTACAAGGATGAGATAGGCGACATCGCTGTGCGAGCCATCTTGGAGGTGGCTGAGAAAGATGCAAAGGGGGCGCACAAAGTGGACATTGATGACGTCAAGGTCGAGAAGAAGCCTGGCGAATCCTTGTCAGAGACCAAGCTGATCCAGGGCATCCTCTTGGACAAAGAAGTCGTTCACCCAGGGATGCCCAAACGTGTAGAGAATGCCAAGATAGCTCTTCTTAGTTGCCCGCTCGAAGTAGAGAAGACAGAGTTCGACGCCAAGCTCAACATAAAGAACCCAGATCAGATGAAGGCGTTTCTTGACGAAGAGGAAAAGATTCTGCGAGGGATGGTCGACAAGATTGTATCGGCAGGCGCGAATGTGGCCATTTGTGAGAAGGGTATTGATGATGTGGCGCAGCACTTTCTGGCGAAGAAAGGTGTGCTAGCTGTTCGTCGCGTGAAACAGTCTGACATGGAGAAGCTCGTGAAAGCAAGTGGAGCTCACATAGTTACGAACATTGAAGATTTCAACAGCAAGGACCTTGGGTTCGCAGAGTTGGTCGAGGAGAGGAAGGTGGCAGACGACAAGATGACTTTCGTTGAGGGATGCAAGAACCCAAAGGCGGTCACCATCTTGGTCAGGGGAGGAACGGAGCGGATCGTCGACGAAGCCGAGCGAGCCGTACACGACGCGCTTTGTGTTGTCAGGGATGTGGTTATCAACCCCAAGGTAGTCGCTGGTGGCGGCGCGCCTGAGGCGGAGGTTGCGAAGCGCCTGCGAACATATGCGGACAAACTGGCAGGCAGAGAACAGCTGGCTGTCCAAGCCTTTGCCGAAGCCCTCGAGTCTCTACCCATGATACTTGCTGAGAATGCGGGGCTGGACCCGATCGACATTCAGGTTGAGTTGAGAACGAAACATGATCAAGGACTGGTGTGGGCCGGGGTCGATCCCTTCAAGGGGAAGGTGGCTGACTTGGCCAAGCAAAACGTCTACGAGCCTCTCGCGGTCAAGGTTCAGCTAGTGAAATCCGCCAGCGAAGCGGCTGGAATGATTCTGAAGATAGATGATGTGATCGCGTCGTCGAAGAAGGAAGAGAAGGGGCCACCTAAGGGGCCAGAAGAGAGTGGTGAGGAAGCGGGCGAGTACTAGGCGCCAAGAGGCCGCACTCATCGGCCCCCGGAAGCTGACACGCTTCGAGAAGGCCAGAGTAGTCGGTGCCCGTGCGCTGCAGATCGCGCTCGGAGCGCCCGTTTTGATCGACATCGATCCTGGCGCCATGTCTCCAATTGACATAGCAACACAGGAACTTCAGGCAGGCGCGCTTCCAATCAGCATCAGAAGGACGCTTCCAGATGGGACCAGTCAGAACATACCATTGAGGTTGGTTTTGACCGCCGAGGAATAGTACCAACTCCCTCAAGGGAGCACTACATATTTGGCGGTAGCTGCGAGAAGGGACTGGGGCTACGCGTTCATCTTCCTAGCCATAGTTTCAGCGCTCTTTGTCGTCTTGCGATTCTCTGGGCGAGCTTTTCTCGCCCTCGAGTTTGAGGTTCTCGTCATCCATCTGCCTACAGTCGTATGTCTGCTCGTCTACGCTGCGAACAGGCGTTTCGGTTTCTTATCAAAGCCAGTAGCCTGACATCGTCAGCGGATAGGGCGGCCTAGTCAGCGGGTGGGGAAACCACGGGTACGGCTGGACTGGGCCCGTCGAACACAGCGGGCAAAGCACCAATCCAGACCATGGGTGCGCACATAATCGGCAGAGGGGACGCCCGCATCTGCTGCAAAGATATACTGCAATTGTCCAGGGATGGAACAGACACTTGGATGGCCCCGGGGCCTCTGCTGCAGCGGGTGGCATAACTCTCCCTGGTTGAAGCTGTTGGCGAGGTGGCGGCGCAACCATGTAGACACCACATTTCATGCAATAGTTTGCCTCGTCGCGGTTCTCATGCCCGCAGCTGGGGCATTTCACGGTCATATACATCGTTTCTGGGATGAGCTCTCTTCAGAATTAACCTTTGCCGTGTTCCGCGTTCAGCCTTGCCAAAGACAAGTTGTCACTCTATGAATGGCCGGCCTCTCTCGACTCGGAGCCTTATCAGTGTCTTGACTTTCACACCAGTCTCCTTCTCGACGCGCTCGACGCCCCGTAGTTCTACCCTTTCGATGACTGCAACAGCGTCTGCTAATCTGATTCCGCGTGAGACAAGTTCTTTGATGATTGCGAGGTATGTTCCGCCCGTCGCAATTATCGAGTCGACGAGCAGGATGGAGTCTCCGGATTCCAGGCCGTTTGCGTACATTACCTCCTCAGCATAGGCCGTGCGCTTCACGATTTTGATCTCGGTCGGTAGCATGTAGGACTTCTTTCTGATCACGAGCATTGGAATTCCCGTGACTAGGCTCAGAGCCGTGGCAACGTGTATTCCCATCGCCTCAGGGGTGACGATCTTAGTGCAGCGTTTTACGTCGGCGATCCTTGCGACTTCAAACGCGCAACCCCAGAGTGCCTCAGTGGGAATCTCAGGTACTCCTGAACTAAGCGGATTCACAACGTACTCGTAGTAGCCTTCTTGTGAGGGTATGCGGATGATCGTTGCCTTTCGTAGGTCCTCCCTTATGGTCTCCAGCCAGTCCAAGGAACAACCACAAGCCTCTTCCCAGCTCTAATCCTAGATAGCAGTTACGCACCGACCAGTAAGCGTCCGCAGGATCTCAGGCGATTCGTCTGTGAACATCCTGGGAAGAGCTAGAGTCCACCTTGTTCAGAGGAAGCACCATTACTAGCGCCTGAGCTCCATCAGCATAGTAATGAGGGACTCGCCTAGCCGCGGAGAATCCGAGTTTCTCATACAATTTCTGCGCGATCTCGTTGGTGGTTCGGACTTCAAGGTAACATTCATCAGCGTCTAGTTCCCGCAAAGCCGTCAGTGCCTCCCTCACCAGCTCTGAGGCGATGCCTGCCCGCCTGTAATCGGGCAGGACAGCAACAGATATGATATGGCCCTTACGGAGGAACTTCAGTCTCCTGATATCGGAAAAACCGTGTTCGATTCGGCACATGATGTAGCCGACCATCCGGCCTCCAACCTCTGCTACTATGAAAGCTGTGGGGCAGCTTCGAAAAGTGTCGAGGAAGAAGAAAGCTGCGTAGTTCTCAGGGAGACATGTCCTGTTGATCTCGGTGACGGCTTCGAGATCGTTCATGTTGAACTGCCTCAATGAGAACTTTTCCGTCAGCATCGCAAGCTCGAAGGCACATGTGAAAGCATAGGTACTATAAGGTATTTGCACCGCGGCAATTTTGATCAGATCAATATGTTTAAGTGAAGTCTCTCTTCGATCCATGCCCGCGAACAGCGGGGAAGGCAGTTTGTCATCCACCTCCTGGGTCTTTTCGAGCGCAGGCAGCGTCCAGCCCGACCTCGTGGGACTCAGAACGATAGTCCATGCTCGTTTCAATGTTCGTGATGCCTATGTGGATCAGTATGGGATTCCCAACTTTGTTGTGGACAAGGAACCAGTGAAGGAAAAGTTCAAGGAGCTATTGGACGATCTCAGGAAGCTGCACCTGAGCGCGTCAATTCGGCCCTGGTCCGACAAGCTTCTCATAAAGATCTTTCAGAGAACTCAGGCACGATCTTCGAATCCTCTGATTAACATCGTCTTGATGTTGGTTACTTTGGGAACTATACTCTTCGCCAGCTATACCCTCACCTACTCCATGGATCCACAGCTGTTGACGACCGTTTTCGGAGGATTGAATCTGAACGTGCAGATTGCGATGTTCGCAGCATCACTCTTCGGGATCATTGCGCTTCACGAGACAGGCCACAAGCTTGCAGCTTCGATCCATCGGATGGATTCCACATTGCCATACTTCATTCCAGGCCCGCCTCCGTTCGGAACCTTCGGGGCGGTCATCTCACTAAAGAGTCCCGCGGCAAACAGAGATGAGTTGTTTGACCTTGGATTCACTGGGCCACTGGTCGGATTCATTGTGACGGCATTTGTCGCAATTGCTAGCATACTCACTGCTCCACTTGTTCCGCAGGCAGAGGTGGACAGGCTTGTGGGGCAGGGTCTGCTGGCTGTCCAGGAATGGCCGAGGACGCCGTTGCTGATGATATTCCTCAGCAACCTGGGTCTTCGTACCGTTGTTCCGGGCCAACTCTTGGTCTTGACGCAGGTTGCCTTCGCGGCTGAGATTGGAGCGTTGATAACCTTCCTCAACCTGATCCCCGCATGGCAGCTTGATGGAGGTCACATCATGAGGGCTGCCCTCGGTCCGCAGGGACACAGAGTCGCAACCGGTATCGGGTTAGCGGTCCTAGCCTTGGCCGGATACTGGCCTTTTGCGTTGTTGATCCTCATGTTCATGTTGACACGGGGCGGCTGGGCTGGCGTCGAACCTTTGGATGACGTCTCGTCACTCTCAAGGGGGAGGAAGGCTCTGTTTGGTCTGGCGCTTGCAATGCTTGCGCTTTGCTTCATGATCTTCTGACCACGCTTCGGAGAATACTCCCACCCGCCTCTCTTACATTTCATTTGAACTGACATACAAGAGGGCACACTAATCCACGGCAACTGGGAAGGTCTCATGACCAACACCGCCTTGCATATGACGTTGCTACGCGCGACAAGGGAGAGTCCGATCTGTGAATTTCAAGGAATCGTGGCTAGCAGCAAGGCCTGCAAATCTCTGGTTGAGGAATCACTCTTGACCCTGCAAGAGGCAGGCGCGATAAGGATTGTAGACGAAGAAATTCACATTAGTCCAGAGCAGCGACTGAGAATCGCAGAACTTGCAGTCGCGAGCGGGGTCGACCCTGAGCGGGTTGGCAGAGAGCTTCGATGGCAGGAATTCGAAGCCTTTGCAGATCAGGTTCTCACAAGAGACGGATTTTCGACGGCGAATCACTTTGTCTTCAAAGGCTCGGGGCGGAGATTTGAGATCGATGTTCTAGGCGCCAAGGAGGCCATGGTGCTGTGCGTGGACTGCAAACATTGGCATCACGGTTGGGCTCCTAGCAAGCTCATGGCTGCAGCCAAGAATCAGCTCATCCGGGTTCTCTTCCTATCTCAAGTCTTCACAGCATGTGGTAGGAAGCTTCCTACCATCGCAAGCTGGAGGTCAGCGCGCCTGCTTCCCGTTGTGCTGACGCTTGCGGATGTGTCTTCGAAACTGATGGATGGTGTGCCGATTGTTTCCGCCCTGCGGTTCAGAGATTTTCTTTCTGAAGTCAATCCATGGGTCGAGAAGCTCCGTTTCGTTGACGCCCGAATATGCGAGTCGACACTTCCAGGTTTCTGAAAGCGATGTGTTACTTCTTGGACGCCAACTCTTTCCTGAGTTTTCTCCTTAGGATCTTCCCTACCAATGTCTTCGGAAGCGAGTCTCTGAACTCCACTGATCTGGGCGCCTTGTAGGTGGCGATTCTGTCTTTGCAGAATTTGATGATCTCTTCCTCCACGACCTTCCGTTCGTATCCCGGCTTGAGGGTCACGTATGCCTTGACGGTCTCACCCCTGTAAGGATCGGGGACTCCGACCACCGCTGCTTCGTTGACGGCAGGGTGCTCATAGAGGATCTCTTCAATTTCGCGTGGCCAAACCTTCAGGCCAGAGACATCGATCAGGTCCTTCTTTCGGTCTACGATGTAGAAGTAGCCGTCTTCATCCATCTTGGCGATATCGCCGGTATACAGCCAGCCAGCTCTCAGTGCCATCTTGGTCTCATCGGGTTTGTTCCAGTATCCTTGCATGACCTGCGGCCCTTTGATGACTAGCTCGCCTACCTCATTCGGCTTGAGGTCTTTTGTGCCAGTTTCGAGGTCGACTATCTTTGCGTCGGTATTCGGCACCGGAATCCCGATAGATCCTGGTCGGTTCTTCTTCGGGTCATCAAGGGGATTGACATGTGTGACAGGGCTCGTCTCGGTAAGACCGTATCCCTCCACCAATCGCCCTCCTGTCAGCTGCTCGAACTTTCTCTGCACCTCAACCGGCAACGGTGCCGCGCCAGAAATACATGCACGAACGGTATTCAGATCATATTTCTCGATATCCGGTCTGTTGATGAGAGCAATATACATCGTCGGGACGCCGCAGAAGACAGTCGCCTTGTACTTGCTGATCGCATCCAGTACGCCTTCGGTGTCGCGCGGATCGGGAATCATCAGCATAGTCGTACCCGTCAACACTGCTATATTCATCGCACAAGTCATGCCGAATATGTGGAACAGGGGCAACACCGTGACATCGACGTCGACCCCCCAACGGATCGGCAGCTCAACTTCGCATTGGCTTGCATTGACAACGAGATTCCTGTGACTGATCATAGCGCCTTTGGGTACGCCAGTTGTTCCTCCAGTGTACTGGAGAACAGCCAGGTCATCTGGATTCACCGCGACTGGCTTAGGGGTTGGTCCATATCTCTTTATGATCGAGAGAAAGTCAAGAGCCCCGGGGCATTGATGCGATTTCACACCTTTTAATGGGGCTAACGTTCTCAGCAACGGTGGAAGATAGTCACGTGGGCTAGTGGTAATCACGTTGCGTAGTCTGGTCCTTTCGCGGATCTCCTGAACCATCGTATAGATAGTGTCCATACCAACCAGAGTCTCGACCCCAGCGTCATTGAGCTGGTGCTCAAGCTCCCGCGCCTTGTAGAGAGGGCTGCATGCGACGCATATCGCTCCCGCCCGGAGCGCGCCATAGAAGGCGATCACAAACTGTGGAACGTTCGGTAGCTGTATTCCAACCCGGTCGCCTTTCTTGACGCCGAGATCTTGGAGGGCAGTGGCGAACTTGTCCACCAGTTGGTCAAGTTCGCTGTAAGTTATGCGTCTCCCGTAGTAGATGATTGCGTCATTCTTGGGATACTTTCGGGATGTCTCCCTTAATACCTCGCCCAAGGGTATGTTCGGATACTCGACCGATTTCGGGACGCCCTCGGGCCAAACCTTGTACCAAGGTTTGTCCAAACAATAAGCACCATATTTGCCCTGTAGTGGAATCTATGAAGCGCTACCTTTCGCCCCTGACTCCTCGACGGTTGGCGAGGATCGGAATTGCGCAAGCAGAGAAACCAGCAGGTGAAGGAACGAAAGAGCTCAGCTCCCTTCGTCTGCAGAGATCGTCTGGCTATTTTCCTGCCTCTTCCCACTTTCTCCAGGCTGCAAATTCTGAGCCGAGTAGTTGAAGGGCGATAACAATTTTCTGAGCGTTCCTGGTTCCTTCCGCAACAACTGCCTGTCTCGTGGTTCTGAATGCCTGCTGTACATCGTAGTCGGTTGTCGTTCCCATACCACCGAACCATTCCACGACGTCACTGATCGCTTTCATGCAGCTTTCAGAAGCGACCAACTTGGCGCAAGAGGACGCCATCATGGCATCGTGGAAGGATGCTCTGCCATCATGATACTTGTCGACCAGCCATGCGGCGCGGTAGCAAAGCCATCGTGCAGCTAGGACGTTTGCGTAGTCTTCAGCAAGCTCGAACTGGATTCCCTCGAAGCCTCCTACGGGCCGCCCGAACGCTCGTCTCTGTTTAATGTGCTCCATTCCAAGCTCGAGACATTTTTCTGCACCTGCAACTATCGCCATCGTGGTGGGCACTCGGGCGTGGACGAATGACTCGTAAGTCAGCTGATATCCGGTTCCCTCAAACCCTATGAGGCAATGTTCAGGGACTTTCGTGTTCTCATATCTGACTCCACCGAGGTCTATGCCCATTCCCTCGAAAATGGAGGTTGTGATGCCGTTCGATTTGACGGGAATGAAGATGAGGCTCATGCCCTTTGATCCGAGTTCTGGTCTCGTCTTTACGGAGGTGATGAACCCTCCTCCATACTTCATGGCTTCCGTGACGCAGCTCAGTATCTGCTTCTCTCCGTTGATCACGTATTCTCCGTCTGTCTTCTTGGCGGTTGTTGTGATCGCTGTGAAGTCAGTGCCACATCCGGGCTCTGTGTTATGAAGCGGAGTTATCCATCCGTCTTTCACAACTTTCGGCAAGATTTCCTCTTTCAGTTCAGCGGTTCCGTACGCAGCAATTATGCGAGCACATGTAGCCCCGTACCAGACGGGTATTCCCGCCAGCCCCGTTGGGTCAGCTTTCGTGAGTTCCTCTACCGCTATGGTGAAGGTAGCGTAGTCTGATTCGCTTCCTCCAAACTCCTTCGGCAGCAATAAACCAAAGAGTCCCTGACTCGTCAGGGCCTTGTGGACATCCGGCGTGATCATCCGTTCTTTCATTATCTCTTTGGCTTTCGGCGTGACAGTCTTCGCGTAGTAGTCTTTGAGTGTCCGCCTGAAGAGTTCCTGCTCCTCGGTGAAGTTGAAATCTATGGGCATAACGAGTCACTTCCCTTTGAATTCAGGTTTGCGTTTCGACATGAAAGCCGAAATGCCTTCCATCACGTCCTTGGTCGAAAGTACAATACCGAATGCCTCAGATTCAAACTTGAGTCCTACGTCGAGTGGAACCTGAGTCGCATAGTTCAGGACATGCTTTGCTGCTTTGAGTGCAATAGGTGGGCCATCAGCAAATTGCTTCGCAAATGCCTTGGTCTCCTCTATGAGCTTGTCTCTAGGCACGACCCTGTTGACCAAGTCAATTCGGTGTGCTTCTTCCGCGGTGATTCGGTCCCCGAGCATGACCAATTCCTTTGCCTTCGCGAGGCCGACTATGCGGACAAGCCTCTGAGTTCCTCCCCAACCCGGCATCAAACCGAGCTTGATTTCGGTCGCCCCAATTTGAGCGCTCTCGGAGGCAATTCTGAAGTCGCAGGCGAGCGAAACCTCAAGGCCACCGCCCAGTGCATAACCATTTATGCATGCAATTACGGGCTTGCCGAGTCCTTCGATGCGTGCGGTGAGCTCGTGCCCCTTCATGGACACGTCAACTGCCATCGACGGGGTTATGCCAGTAAACGACGTGACATCTGCCCCAGCGCTGAACGCTTTGTCTCCGGCGCCTGTGATCACGATGCACTTCACGTCCTTGTCCAACTCTAAATCGCTTAGCGCTGAAAGGAACTCGTTCATCATGTCGAGCGTCATCGTGTTGAGTCTGTGAGGTCGATTCAGCGTGATCCAACCAATTCCTTCTTCTCTCTTGACAATGATGTCTCGGTAGGTCTTACCTTCACTCAACCATGAGAACCTCTCGTAAAACAGACCTCGCAATAGCCACTATAAGAAACCCGCCGGAAGTTCCGCTCAGTGCTGTCTCTCGTAGCCCGTGGAAGCGGAAGAGTCCTCACTTGTACTTGTGGAATCCTTCGCCTGTCTTCTTGCCTAGCCAGCCCTTCTTCACATAGTCGAGAAGAAGGGGACAGGGTTCATACATAGGCTCCGGATGCTTCGAGTGCAGCGCGTTCAGGTTATTGACTACCGTGTCGATGCCCATCTTGTCCGCGAGTTCGCAAGGCCCTAAAGGCCACCCGGTTCCGAACTTCATTGCGGTATCTATGTCTGCTGGCGTGGCTACATCATCATGAACCAGCCAGGCAGCGGCGTTGGCCGCCATTGTGTACAGCCTATTCGGGTCAAACTTGTCTGCCAGCTCAAACGGTATTCTAGGTCGGCCGGCGCTCCAAGAGTAGAACCCTTCACCTGTCTTTTGGCCAAGCTTGCCCGCGTTGACGAGGGGCTGGTAGATTGGGCAGGCTCTGGCTCTAGCGCCAAAAGCCTCCTCCATCTCCTTGGCAACGCTGTCGAGTATGTCAAGACCAACGAAATCAGCTAGCTCGAATATTCCCATCGGGAATCCTGCCTGATACTTCATCGCTGCGTCGATTTCATCTCTCGTCGCTTCCTTCCGATCAACGGCCCAGAATGCCTCGTTGAAGACCGCCCCAAGAATCCCGTTCACGATGAATCCTCTAACGTCCTTCTTCACCAGGACCGGTGTCTTTCCGAGCTTCTTAGCGAGGTCCAACGCAAATTTCGTAGTGTCATCGCTGGTCTGCGCTCCTTTGATAATCTCGAGAAGAGGCATCATCTGCGGGGGGTTGAAGAAGTGGAGTCCGACAACCTTGTCAGGTCTGCTGGTGACTTTTCCAAGCTCAGTGATACTCAGCGTTGACGTGTTCGATCCGAGGATAGCATGTTTCGGTGCCACCTTGTCCATCTGTGCGAACAGCTTCCTCTTCATCTCAAGGTTCTCAGGAGCCGCCTCGACAATGAGGTCCGCATCTTTGAATGCTTCGTTCATGTTGGTGGTTGTGTGAAGGCGTGCCAGTGCTGCCTCTGCATCCTCCTTTCGAATCCTTCTCTTCTCCACGAACTTCTCCATGCTCCATTGAATCTTCTGACGGGCTTTCGCGAGAATGTCGTCATTGATGTCAGCCATGGTCACGTCGGTGCCGATCATCGCTAGCAGTTGTGCTATCCCATGGCCCATCGATCCGGCTCCGAGAACCGCCGCCTTCTTCGGGGGTTGCGTGCTCATCTAAGTCTCTCCAGTCATTGTCCTCCGCCTTCACGTATTTCATTCATTGGATGGGTACCAATTCGTAGCTGGCTTCGGGCGAGGGGCGCCCGACCAACTTCACTCTCATGCCTACCTTAGCTTGGCCAAGCTTCAGGCCCGTGAGCCACGCAAGCACCTTGACCCCCTGCTTCAGTTTGGCTACGGCGACAGTGTACGTCTCACGGTCAGCAAAGCTCGTCGGTCGAACAATTACATGTGTGAATGTCTCGATCTCCCCCTCTTCTCCCGTGAGGTCGATCCAATCCATGTCTGAGCTGAGGCATTCTGGGCAGTCGACCACGGGTGGGAAATACTTCGTTCCACATTTCTTGCATCTTGTGCCGTAGACGTTTCCGTTCTCTAGCTCGTCCCAGAACCTCGCTGTCTTGTGGGTTGGAATGTCGAAGGTAAGGTTCATCGGCCTCGACTTTAGTGAGCGTGTCGGCGGACCGAAAGCCATCTCAATCCCTCCCAAAGATCGTTATGTAGCAGTAATGTCCTGTGCCACCCACGTTGTGTGCGAGCGCATTCCCGTGTTTAACTGGTACCTGTCTCTTGCCTGCTTCCCCGCGCAACTGGCGCGTGAGCTCGGCCACCATCGAAACTCCAGTCGCCCCGATCGGGTGCCCTTTGGCCTTCAACCCCCCGTCAACGTTTACCGGTATCTTTCCTCCGATCTCGGTTTGACCCTCCCGAATCATCTTGACGGCTCCTCCTCTCTCACAGAAGCCCAGATCCTCGTATGCGAGCAGCTCTGCGATCGTGAAGCAGTCGTGAACGGTCGCGACATCCAGTCGGCTCGGATCAACCTTGGCGGCCTTGTAGGCGCGTTCTGCCGCTATTGTCGCAGAACGTAGAGACGAGTAATCTTCCCTCTTGCTAATGTTCGCCGTTCCAGAGGATACGCCTAGGCCCCTTATCCAGATCGGCGTGTCCGAGAGATCCTTGGCCTTGTTCTCTGAGGCGAGGATGACTGCGGCGGCTCCGTCGCTCACTGGACAGCAGTCGAAAATCTTCAAGGGCCACGCGATGACTCGCGAGGCGAGCACATCCTCAACTTTTATCGGTCGTTGGAAGTGGGCATAAGGATTCATGGCGCCGTACTTGTGGTTCTTCACAGCGACTCTTGCAAGATCTTCCTCACTCGTTCCGTACTTCTTCGTGTGAGCAGTGGCGTGAAGTGCGTAGTACGCTGGGAAGGTCATGCCAAAGTTGTGAAACTCCCAAAGATAGTAGCCAGCCCTGCCGATCAGCTCCACCGACGTTAAGATATCTACCTCGGTCATCTTCTCGACCCCAACAACCATCGCAATATCTGTTTGGCCGCTGGCAACCGCTTGGTAGGCGGTCGCGACAGCGGAACTCCCTGACGCGCACGCTGCCTCGCACCGAATGAGCCCGGCGCCTGTCAAACCTGCGTATTCGGATATGACAACCGCGGGAAGGAATTCTTCATACCATCCCCCGGCCGTCCCGACACTTACGAAGCCAACATCTTTCTGCGTGATGCCAGCGTCCTGGATCGCCGGCTTTATCGCCTCGAAGGCCAGCTCGGCAAGATTTGCATCGCGGCGGTCACCGAAGACGGAATGTCCTATCCCCACAACTGCTACTTTTCGAGACAACAAATTCGCTCCTGGAGAAGGCTCAAGATTGGCGACGCAGCTAGCCTCTGGCCAGCTTAAAGCTCTTGTCGGAGCCAGGGAAATGATTCGCATTGTTCGTCGAACATGCAAAGCAGCCAAAAAAGTTGTCCTGTAATAAGGAGCGTCTGTCGATCATCAATTGACTGAACGGCTGGCTCGCTGCTTTGCGCACGATCTAGGGGAGTCATGTCCTGGAGACGTGTTCTACGTTTGTCGGACGATCTGATCGTTCTCCGGCAAGCAGCTAGAGGAGTACCGCTCGGTCACACGGTGGGATCGGAAGACCGTATTTCCCGATCAGGAGAAGCTACGCGCGCTCGGCATGGAATCGCCGTCCGTGTATATGCCATCTAGAAGGCGATGTTCATTGCTTGAACGATCCTTGGCAGGACCTCTCCGGCGGATCCCTATATCTTGTAGTCAGAGAGGTCGTCCCCAGGGGGTTATTTCTCTGTTGATCGAGACGATCTTGGCTCCGTGCCTCTTTGCGGCCTCTGGAAATGATGATGCAGGCTGGACTTCAAGCCAGGTTCCGATAGAATCTCTTCAGTGACATACTTGGTGCAGACCCTGCGGCCTGCGTTGCCGTGAATTTCGATCATACGTCGGCTGCCAGCAGGCTTATGATGACCATCTATATTCTGCGTGATGACGCAGTCGAGGCGCTTCATACGCTCCATCTCGGCAAGGGCCTCGTGGGCAGCATTCGGCTGCAGGACTGAGAACGAGGAACAGTTTATGAGAATTGAATGAACAAGGAGGGGAGACTCGTCTTGAGGGATGACGTGATACGGAAGCAACTCTCCGATGCGATAGTAAGAGGAGATGCTGAAACAGCTGAGGCAAAGGCCAAGATTCTTGCGCAGTACGCGGAAGATCCGGCTGAAGCACTTGACGATCTGTACGACGCCTACAGAACCGTAGAAAGTCTCCATGCGTTAGGCGAATATGATGAGGAACGATTCAGCGCCTCATCAAACGCGGTGCAAGCAGCCTTGAACCCTCTCAAGTCATCGTTAGTCCCAAGACAGAGCCGTTTCACGGCACGAATCTCTGTGGGTCCAGTATCAGGCGGAACAGACCTCATGAGCGCGATCGTCACCGCAATGTTCTGCGCTGCCGGCCATCAGGCGACTGATCTCTCGAGGTCAACAACGCCAAAGGAACTTCTCAGGAACGCCGAGCAGAACAACGCCGAGCTGCTTGTCGTGAGCTTCGGCCCAGAAACAGCCGGCCTCACTGAAGAATTTGTCCGCGAGTTCGAGTCAGGAGGATTTCAAAACAAGTTTCAGGCGATAGCGTTCACTAGAGGATCTCAGCCCGCGCGAACCGAGCCGGATCCTTTTGTTTTTGTAACTCATGAGCCTGTCGAACTGCTGAGCAAGACCACCGAATTCGTGATCCGAAGCCGGACATCCCCTCGAAAGCAATCAATCGACTAGCCAAGTTGGCACATGCGGCGACATCCGTCTCGGCGATGACGTGTACACAAGGTTGATTATGGCACCTCAATAGGTAGGTGCGGCGATTCGCGAGATGGGTTCTCAGAAAGCATTGCTGGTCATATGTGATGGCATGGGCGACCGCGTCGAACGCGAGTTCGGAAACGAGACGCCGCTCGGATTCGCGAAGACCCCGACCTTTGATCGGCTTGCTTCAGCTGGTTCCGTAGGTCTCATGGACCCGATAAGTCCAGGGGTGAGGCCAGGGAGCGACTACGCAACGACGGCATTGCTTGGCTATGACCCACGGGTCTGTTACATGGGAAGGGGCGGACTGGAAGCGGCAGGAGCCGGAATAGACCTCAGCCCGGGCGATGTGGCGTTCCGCTGCAACTTCTCAACCGTCGATGACGATCTGACAGTCATCGATCGGAGAGCAGGAAGAATCGAGCGGGGGACGATAGAAATCGCTGAGACGATCCGGAAGATTCAGCCCAAAGGAATCAAGGGGTTGAAGATAGATTTCCGAGCAACCGTGGCGCATCGAGGAGTTCTGATCTTTAGGGGCCGAGGATTCTCGCGAATGGTCTCCGATGTCGACCCTCACGTAACCGGTGTCAAGATACTCAAATGCGAACCGTTGGATGATTCGACCGCGGCGAAGAGAACTGCTGCTGCCGTCAACGACTTTGTCACTCAATCCTTCAATGTCCTCAAGAATCATCGAGTCAATGTTGAGAGGATTGGAGAGAGAAAACGCCCGGCGAACATTGTGCTCACCAGAGGAGCGGGAACCCTGCCGCCTTTCAAACCGCTGCTAGAGTTATACGGAATGAGCGTGGCATGTGTTGCGGCCGTTGCGCTGGTGAAGGGTGTGTGCAGAATAGCTGGAGCGGAGCTTATTGCAGCGGAGGGAGCGACCGGAGGTCTTGACACAAATTATGAAGGAAAGGCTCGCGCGGCACTGAAGGCTTTGGAGAACCACGATCTCGTCATTCTTCACGTGAAGGCGCCCGATGTTGCGAGTCATGACGGAGATTTCAAGAAGAAAGCAAGTGTAATCGAGAGAATAGACGAGGCCGTTGGAAAGATCCTGCCCTCGCTGGACGCGAGTTCAACATACGTGTTAGTGACAGCTGATCATGCGACCCCAGTAAGCGTGAGAGACCATGCTGGCAACCCGGTCCCGCTACTCATCAACGGGCCAGGTGTTCCAAGTAGCAAGGTATCGAAGTTCAGCGAGAATGCGGCGTCACGAGGCAACCTAGGTAGACTCCACGGGCTCGACCTTATGCCCGTTATTTCTGACTACCTCGGCAAAGCCAAGAAGTTAGGGTTCTAGATATGAGACTGCGGCGACGAAAGTATCAGATCGTCGCATGTCTACTTGTCATCATCACCGTCGGGTTGCTAATACCTTCGGGGATCGCACAGGAAGAGAAGCTCGGACTATTGAGGATCGCCAAGGCAGAGTACCCCCCTCAGGTTCCGCGCTCCTACTCATTTTCGATCAAGCTCGAGGTCGAGTACGCTTTTCATGACTACTTCGAGATCCACGCGGCGATATACGAGGGCGCCAGAGGGGCGCTCAGTAATCCGTTGTGGGAAGGCAGCACCGAGCGTCTGATCGAGGTGGGTCAGAAGACGTACGACGTACAACTGAAGTCACCGTCCCGCGAGGGTCAATGGATCCTGACAGGGTACGTCTTCTTCCGCGAGGGCTCGGGCTCCGACTACTTGACCGATCAGGAGCGCGGGCCTGGCTTCGTCGAGATGTGCATCAAGGTTGCGGATAACGCGAAACTCACTTTGCGGACACCCTACCGCAACATCCCTGTCTCTGTTGACGGATCCCAGTACTCCACAGACGCAAGCGGGTTCCTCGTTCGCGAAGTTAAGGTAATGACGGAGCACAAGACCGCAGCGCCCGAGAGTGTCTCAATTGCAGAAGGTTGGAGAGCGATATTTCGCAGCTGGAATGGAACCGATCCCTCGAACCCAAAGATCTTCATGGTCACCGGCGATCTCTTGTTGACGATTGACTTTCAAGACCAATTCTACCTCGATTTGGTTTCTAATGTCGCTGATGTGAGAGGGGCCGGCTGGTACCGAGCAGGGGTCGTCGCCAACTTCACAGCACCTTCGGTTGTCCCGTCAAAGGGTTGGGAAGGCATTCTGGGAGTTCAGTGGAGGTTCGTGGGCTGGAGCGGCGATGTCGTCAGCGTTTCTCCCAGCGAGTCTGTTGTAATGGATGGCCAGCATAGGGTTCTTGCAAACTGGACTCTCGACTATGAAGGCCTCTTCTATCTGGTAATCGTCACGGCCGCGCTAGCGGCGGCTGGCGCTGCTCTCTTTCTCGGACGAAGAATGGCTAGGAGACGTTCAGATGAAGCTTCAGATGAACAAGTCGCACCTTCGGTGAGAACATTCTGCGCCTTCTGCGGTTCCAGTATCGAACCTGATGCAAGGTTCTGTTCCAAGTGCGGAAGAAGCCAGCTCAATTCGGGTTAGTCGTGCCGCTTCGCCTTGGAAAGAATGATTCCACAGCTCTGATCGCGTAGTCACCGATCTCTGGAATGAAAAGGTCAAGGACGATTACGAGGATCGCTACGGAGAAGACGCCTAGGATCAAGCCAGTGGGGTAATGCGCCAACGACCACGGGAGGAGCCCTTTGTAGAGTAGTATTACCTCCAGCGCGATTCTCCCAATATTCGCCAAGAAGACCAGGACAGCGACACTGCCAATTGCAGTGATCTTTCTCCTCCAGCACACCTGCGGAAGAGGAACCAAGATTCCTACAAAGACAGCGATGACCTGCACGCCAGTGCACATTCGCTCGATCTCGAACTCGTTGACAAAGGCGCGGCCGTCCAGGACCCATGAGCCTGCGCCAATCCCGATCCAGTTCAGCAGGGCCGCTGAGCTGTCGGCAGTGAATTTCTCGAAAATGAAGTAATCTGGTAAGTAGTATAGCGCAGCAGAGAGCGCCGCTGCGATGGCGACGTACTGAATAACACTGCCCAGCCGGCTTGATCTGTTCATCAGACGCCGCACAGGTGCTCCAGGTTCGCCGCAGACTTTCTTGAACATTGCTCTAGACTCGTGGTTGGTCCCTTAGGATGATGAAGGCTCTCGACACAAATGAAGCAAGATCCGAAGTAGCGCGTCTGCGGCTCACAGGAAAAGTTGCGGGTTTGCGATTAGGCCTTAGCATGTGGGCACGGAATTCTCAAGTCACGATGCCCTCACATCGATGAAGGATGCTCATAACCGCTTTATGCCTCCAGAGCTAGACGATGCGCGACGTGCCGTGAATGCACTAGCGACACTATGCATGCTCGCGATCCTTTGCACGCCCAGTCAATCCTTGATTTGTGCAAGCTCTTCAGATCTTGCCCTCTCGCAAGACGGTGCCTCTCTCAAGCCTGGCATCTACTGGAAATTGTCGTCTAAGTGGAGATGGAACGCCTCCGGCGTGCGCGGTGAAACCGGCTGGAGAGTGGAGAGGGAGGACTGGAACGACACAATCACCATCGAAGAGGTGTCTCGGTCCGAGTTTCTCTTGAGGTTGAAGCGTGTCGGGGCAGGCTCGCTCGAAGCTTTCGGAGGCTTCGTCATCGGCGGGCGGCCGACCGACTCTTGGAAGATCGACAGAGAGTATTCCCTCAAGGTCAATGCGACCACATTTAGAGATCCCAATGGCAAACCGGTTCGTTGGATCATCAACGTGAAAGGAGTTGATGCGTCAGGCTCAGTGCCACAGATGTGGGTCGACAAGGACTACTCCTACCGTGAGGTTCAGTTTCGAGTTGTACGTTCCGAGCGCCTCAAAGTTGGGTCAATTTCCCTCGTAACCTGGGCTGTTTCCTACACGAATCTAACCACGGGGTACTGGAGCAAAGCAGGCAATCATTCAATCGGAACCAAGGAAGAGACTCTAAACTACGACAAGAAGATCGGCCTGCTCTTGCAAGGTGCATACGTTGGCGTATACAGCCTGAAAATGCACGAAGGCGGATGGAACGAAACCGAGACCTTCTTCGCAAGAGTCGTTGGCACGAACGTTGATCTCTCCGCAGATATCCAAAGCATGAATCCGATCGGATTCATCATCTTCGGAGTAGTCTTTGCCGCCGCGGGAGTCACGTTGTTCGTTACTATCGCATACTGGCGCAGGAAGATTCGATTGTCTTGACAGATCTCTACAGAGGCCTTGTTGAAAGACAGGCTCCCAGCGCGACTGAGTCGAGAGACTTGGACTGAGGTCATGATTCTGTTGAGGTGAACCACGAATCTTTCTGGGTAATTTATGGCTCATGGGTCTTCGCCCTTTCCATGACAGCTCGGTGTTACGAGGTCGTTCCTCAGGCTAGGACCGCATTTAGAAGACTTGTCTCTAGGTTTGTGTCGTTGATCTCCATCCTCGCCTACCAGAGGAAATCCAACGGAGGTCCCTACTTCGACAATGGAGGCCGCTGAAAGTACTCCATCGAAACCCACTCAGAACCGCTAGCAAGAAAATCGAAGGCCTTCACGACCCCGCTGCCCGGAACGAGAGCACTCAGGAACCGCCGGAAAAAATCTTACGAATAGGCCTGGATCAGCCCCGATCGCCCCAATGAAACGCGAAACAGGCTGATCCAGAAACTCAGCTTCCAGTTTTCCACGCGGACGGGCCAGAGCAAACACATAGGGAACGGTGATTCAAACCAAACCGTTGCCCACGACAGAAATCGACTCCAGCCTCGAATCGACGTTCGATCTCCTACTGTCTCAGCGTTACTACGCGTTTCATCTTGGTTGAGAGTCCGACGCGGCTCCAAAGTCCTATCAATGCGAAGGATAAGAGCAGCGTAGTCGAGACCAACGTAGTCAGCACAAGAGCGGAAGTCGCGACAGCGAGCAGGCCGAACACCCCTGTTAGTTCGCCCAACGTGAGGGTCGCTGAAACGAATAGACACGAAACCGAGAGGGCTTTGAGCATATAGGTGTTGAACATCCTCCTCTTGGCGAGAAACCGAACCAGAAAGAGGGCGATCGGGGTTAGATAGATCACCCCGATCAGAGCGGATGCAACGACGCCTGCCGTGACAATAGCCAGCTCGGGAGAAAATGCCAATGCGGAGTAGGTCATAGATGACAGTTCAAGGATACCCATCAGCGGGTAGATCGCAATTCTCATCGGGCCTTTTGCTGCGTCGTGGCCTGCGATGAAGTTGGCGACTTCGGGGCTCAAGGAGTAGTACCACATGTTGAAGACGTTCATGAAGGCTGAACCCGCTCGTGTTGAGAGGACGAGGCGGTCCCTGAAGTTCCGAAGGAACTGTACCTCCGGACTTAGCTCAGATCCGAACGTAACGGTTGCGATTATGCATGGGAACAGCGAAACCTCCCTGTAGAATGCTGTGTACGTTTCTGGCTTGAGAATGATCTGTGGAGATTTGACAGTCCCTCCGGTCCTGTTTCTCCAATCTTCGAAGATGTATCGGCGATAGCCCTGGGTAGCGGTTGCGTTGGCGGAGAAAGAGACGGGCGACCCTGCGTCGTGCCATAGTGCTATCACTTGAGGCACCTTGACCTGATACGCAAGGCCGTCCACCGTTATTGTGAGAATTGTTCCGTTGCGAACCCCATGGGTCGTGAACGCAATTAGGTGCTGAGTGCCCCAGTTAGCCCGTATGATCTTGGGCGAATCCATCGTGACGCTTCCTTGATGGCCTGCGCCCGTAGCGTCACCAGACCATCCTATGAAGACGCGACGCGTACCGTTGGCGGCGTCGATGATGACCGTATCAACGTTGAAGGCGGCCTGCGTGTTCAGAGAGTACCATCCCGAGCCGCTCGTATGACCGTACTCAGATTCCATCGTCAACTCGTATTGAGTTGTCCAAACGGCTGAGACGAACTTGGGGCCGGACATGGTGATCAGTTGGCTTGGCTCTAGTCCTGACAGGTCGCCGGACCATTGAACGAAGAGCTGCCTGGTCCCGTTGTCGGTTGTGATGGGGGAGCTTAGCGAAATGGCCGCCTGAGTGTTCGCGTCATACCATCCTTCACCTGAAGCGCTGTAGGGGGACTCGATCTGGAGATAGTACTGAATCTTCCAGTTTGCTATCACGTGGTACGGTCGGTTCATGTTGACGACTAAGTTCGTCGAGTTTGACTGGATGTCTCCGGACCAATTCAGGAAAACGGATCGCGACTGCTTGTCTACAACACTCGACGGGGACGTTGCCGAGAGGACCGCGGGTGTTCCTGAGTCGTACCATCCGGCCACACTGGTGACGCCTCCGTTTGGTTCGAGGGACAGCAGATACTGCGTGCTGAAATCAACCGAGAGGGCAATGTCCGATGACAGATCGATGGTTCGGGGATTGGAAACGGATCCGTCACCCCACTGCCTGAAGGCGTATCTGGAGCTCGGGTTCACATAGATCAGCGGTTGGATCTGCAATGTGTTCGGGCCCGGCACTACACCGACCTGGAATTCTCCGACACCAACGAAGGTCTGATTCACTCCGTTTACGATAAGCCACCACTGAAGGTCTCCGCCAGCACCTGGTGGACTCACTTGAAGCGTCAGCGTGTACCCGACGACGACCCTGAGGACCTTGACGTTGTTCTCCTTGTTACTCTCTGAGAGGACGTTCTCCGGATCCAAGACAACCTTGAAGAAGTAAGTTCCACCGTTACTAGGCTTCCAAGACAGTTGGATTTGCTGTGATCCTCCCGCACCAAGGGACATCTTGCGCGATGCGAACAGAGTTTCATTCAGGAAGATATTCGTAAGGAACGGCTTCGCCTTCAATGTCCCTTCGTTTGTGATCCGAACATCTAATGATACAGTGCTGTTGGGATGAACGGTCGTCTGGTTCAGCGTCAGACTCTCGACGGCAACGTCTGTGCTCGGAGCCATCGTATCGACGACAACGGAGAATGATGACCCGTTTTCAGTAACAATTGAAATCACCATGCTGTTCTGACCGTCCGAATACTTCTGTCCAACTTGGAAGGTGGCATCATCTAGGGCCGAGGTCTTTTGAACTGCATCGATCACTTTGACAGGGTTCGTTTTCGTCTCGTCTATGTATGTGATCAAGACGCCGTTCGACGGGAGGGCGGCATCAAACCCTAACTTTTGACGAACCTCGACAAGATAGTAGTGCTTCGAGTCTTGAGATGCGGTCTGGACTCTGACCACATGGACGCCGGATGAAGGAAGCTCAAGAGGGTCAATGGTCACGTTCATTCTCGCCTGCGTTCCTACTTTGAGAAGGTGTTCAGGTGTCAACCAGCTTAGGAATATCCTGTCCCACGCAAGCATTTCTGCGGGGCTCGATCCGGGCGGGTTGCCGTTCCAAGCTCCTCTAGCCATCAGGTCCCATGGGCCAACTTCTTCCGTGCTTCTGCTGTAGAGGTCTGGGAGTCCCAGCAGGTGCCCGAACTCGTGCGTGTACACTCCTAACGTGTTCAATCCGCGAGCTTGGAACTCCGGAACGACGGCGAACCGGTCGATGCTTCCCTGCGGTGTCTCTACGGTTCGACGAATGTAGGACACCGACCATATGTCGTCCGGTCTTCTGCTCGACTCTTGCCCGTAGCCGGCGTGGAGGACAAGAATGTGTTGGTATTCGATGATGTTGACTTCATTCACGATAAGCGGAGCCGCGTCCTTGAGCAATTCCCAGGTGTCCGGGTACCCGTCCCCGTTCTGACAGTCGACGAAGGGGCCGTTGTCTGCGCCGTATTCTGATAGTTTGTGAGGTAGCCTAGCCCAGCCGATCACCCTGCCCACAACGGAGGCGAGGCCATAGGATACGTAGCTGTAGTACGCATTCAAGCGATTGATAGTCTGGCTAGCGATCTCTTCAATCGAAAGGGTGTGGTTGTAGTCTTTGAATTCGACTGCGATTACGAGGACGCTTATCTCTCCAGAGACTGGGCTCGGCTTAGGTACCGGGTAGGGTATCGTGAAGTTCAGTTCAGGAGCTTCGCTGGAGAACTGCGGCATCGGAGGCACAAGATCGTATGTCCACTCATACGCGGCAGTTGAGCCGGTGTTTGCTAGGAGACCGGCCGCGGCGTAATTGACGAAGACAGTAATGAGTAGCAGTGCCTCCAGTCTTCTGAGCGCCAAGTCTCCACGCCAACGAACCGGAAAGTGATAGAGCAAGCACGACTGAGAACAGCTCGGCTCAGATTTGATAAAGCAATTAGCGGCATGAACACGTTCACCATGATGAAGCCTCCTCGCTTAGTGTTAACATCAATGCCGCAAACTAGCGAGAAGCCATCGCGGTGATCGGAAACAGAGTATTACTGACCCTTGCTAACCTTGACGTGGGCTTCTCTTTCTTCGCCGCTTTGAGACAAGCACCAACAGGGCGGTCAGCGGGATCGCGGCCGCCCAGGTGAGTCTCGTGAACTCTGGTGTGGGTGTCCCCGCGGTCTTGAGTAGCACATCAACGGACGTATGTGCGCCTCTTCCAGCGAGTGTGACCTCGAACTGGAACGGCTCCCAGAGTTGTTCCTCTGCGATTGTTGTGACGAGGAATTCATGCGACCCTTCTGAGAGCCAGAGCCTGTAAGTTCCTGTGGTTGATGAAGTCCAGGTGCTTCCAGGAGAACGCTCAATGACTTGGGCCCAAGCAAGTCTTCTAAGGTTCCCGTGCATGTCGATCCAAGACACGATGCCCGACAGGCTCGGTTTTTCTTCGAGCGTGACGTGAACAGTCGCGGCTCCTCCCCAAGGCAACTCGATACCTGTTATGTCAGTGGTTTGTTCGTAGGCTCGGAAGTCACCCAAGCCACCGTCGACGATGTCCAATGAGGTGTAGTCGTCCTCTGTTCCGAAGATTTCGTCAGGTCCGTTGGAGTCGAATACGCCGTCAGGCCCGTATGGGTCGAAGGCCCAGGCGCATACGGTGAAGTTGCCCCACCCTTCGAGATCGAGGGCGTCCCTGCTGCCTCGAATTCCAGAGTCGTCATGCACCGCTCCGTTTGTTGTGTCCCATCCGTCAGCCCAGAGCCCGTCTTTCCTGCTGCCGGAGCCTCCATGGTATGAGTGGAATCCAAAAACGTCGAAGGCCGCGGTGCCGTTTGACGGCATCGAGAGCCTATTCGCATCGCTCGGCGTCGTCGCAGGCCAATTTGCCCAAGTCACCGGAGGAACCTCGTAGTAGAGTTGCGAGAGGAACGCGCGTTGTGGTTCGAGTTCCGTGCCAGCTCCCTCTGCTGCGCCTTGGACGAGCTTCCAATCCTCCGATGAGTCGTACGGTAAGTAGTGTAGTCTCGGGTTGGGAGCTGCGCCCGCATAGATTGAAGCACCGACCGACGTGTCTTCTTGGTTGTAGACTTCGACGCGAACGAATCCGTTGAAGGCGGTCAGCTCGCCTGCATGCCTAAACTCCAATTCGACCCTTACCTGCGCGCCTTGGACGAGGTCCACTTGCAGGCCGTTCCGGACGCCCGGAACCATGTAGGTTGAATGGTCTTCTCGTTGGACATAGCCGAGTGTCGACACACTGACGAAGTACTTTCCTTCTTCGATGCGAGTAGGATAGATCCCGCCTAACGCTCCCACTGGACCAAGGTCCATCCCTGTGAACACCACCTCCAGTAGCCCATGCTGACCCGCGTCGCTCGTGTCAATGTCATACGGGTCGTTGGTGATCGTTCCGTCGTCCTGGACGAGCCCGTAGAAGGTCGGATCTAGGATTGCCACAGGTATTCCAAGCTCGTCGATCAAGAAGACCCGGATCCCAGCCCCAGGGAAGGTCCACGGAGAAGGCTGGGATGGGCGTGCAATTCGTATCGATCGCAGAATTATCTCGAGGGACGCAGGTCGCAGGCGGAACACGGCCGGGACGGACCCGCTTCCAAGTCGTGTCCGCAATTCAGGGTCGGGGCCCTCCGTTGTGTACCAACCGACCCCCGGCCTGCCAATGTACGGTGTCCCAACATCCGCCATGTATGCCTCGAGTCTGTAGTCGACGGGTTGGAGGCCACAGTCTTGGTAGTCTGTGCTGTTCCTGTTGTAGTTGTATGCGCCATTGAATCCTTCGAGAACGACCGTGAACCGGTCGGCGCCGGCTGGGAATGTTCCAGCGGCCAGCCCCTTCTCGAGGTTGTCTGTGCTCTTCGCGATGACGGCCAGAGTTGATGGAGACAGAGGCTTGGGCGATTCTCTAGGAATGATCGCCGACGCCATGATCCAGCTGGTTCTTCTCGCATCAACCTCGAAGGCGTAGGTTCTTGTCGAGGGGAGTATGGTAAGACTTCGCTGCCAGTCGTCGGCTTCCCTCATCACGTACCCTGTGATCTGGAACTCTAGGGTGTATGGTCCCTCAGCTATGCCCTCAACGAAATCTGCGGTGTCGGCTGGAACGTGACCGTCGAGCCTGATTGAGGGTAGCCCTCTGCTGTCTGTCAGGTTCGCGCTGTAGGAGCTGCTCGAGGGAAGCGTTGACGGCTTCAATATGAGCGGAGAGTAATTGCGTTTTCCGTCGATTGTGTCATTGGACCATGGCGGCCCGAAGGGGGCGTCGATATCGTCCGAGGCCCAGTAGCCTACGGACTCCTCGTATTGATCGAATAGCCTGATGAGTATGTCACGGTGTGGTCCCTGATCATCGATCGGAAGGTATGGGTCGTTCGTGCCGTACGGTAGCTGCCATAGGTTCCCCCAGGGGATTGGACCGATCTCATCCTTCGACCAGACTGTCAGAAGGATTTCGATTCCCCTCTCGAGTTCAAAGTCATCCATTGTAACGGACTGTCCGGGATCTATCGTGACGCGCGCTGAGGCTTTCAGAAATCCCGATGCGGAAGCTGTCAAGTCGAATGTACCCACTGGCAGACCGAAAAGCCAGTACCTGTAATAGCTGGCTCGCTCATCCGCTTCCTCAAAGTCTCCAGGACCGAAGTAAGCAACCGCTTCGACGTATCTCCCGAGATTTGTTACGCCTGCCGCTGTGACCCTTCCCGAACATAGGGTGGGAGGCACAAGTCCTCGAAGTGAGACGCGCCCTGTCACGTACGCTGGCTCCAGGCCGGATTTGACGATCGTTATCGGGAAGTTCCCTTCACCGATGGATTCACCGTCGACATAGATCTTGAAGTGGAAGAGTCCCGCCGTGAATGGGGCTGCGATCTGAAACAGTCGAATATGATAGAGACCCGGAAGGATCTGGAATGATGGGAGGGGCGAGCTGGGTGTTGGGATCCGGCCGATCTCGATATTGTCCCAACCAGGTGCGATCGGGTCGTCTTCGGCAAGAGTATGAACGGAGATGTACGAATAATCATTCGTGATGTCGGTCCAAACTGAATAGACCTTGTCGAGGTTTGTCGGCTCCCCGTACCCACTTGAACTGTACGCGAAGGTGAAATTCGACGGCAAATAGATTCGAATGTGCGAGATCGGTTCGACGATCCAGAAATCGAACTGAAAGTCTCCGATGCTATCGTACGTACTCGAGAGGATCGCGTAGTCTTGATGGCGATTGATGATCTGGTTTCTTTGCGCGTCTCCGCCTTGGGTGCCCCGAAGCGTGTCGAGCGTGTGGCTCCATGCCATATCCACGGTTGACTTGAACTCGTCTCGCACTCCAGGACGGAGGAAGATGCTCCCGATCTTGCCGGTCTCATCCAAATGCTCGGAACCGTCCTGAGCATGCGCGATTCCGGGGGTAGAATGTGGCAAGGTCGACGAGACAAGGATCAGAACCGCCAATACGAAAGGGCTGAGTCCGATCCTTGGCTTCGCCATCTTCCGCCACTGCCTGCTGAACTGCTCTGGGGAAACGAACGTCCGTGGTTTCCCAGCCTAGTTCTATTTGAGAGTTCTCTGTTTCTTTCTCTTCGTCAGGCCGGGCAACGAGTGTCTGAAATGCATGGTCAGCGAGCGTGAGAGAGGTGGATATCGTGTCGTAACGTTTGGTCTCGCGGCTGCGCGCACCGTCATAGGCGGCGCTACGTAGCGTCAGCCACGCGAGCGGTTCTTGTGTCTTCGCACGGTGACGGCCGTGATCACAATAGCGCACAGGAGGATGAGTGGTTGCGCCCACGGTGGCAGCTCTGGGATGGGTTCGCCAGTTGGCTGGAGGGTGAAATCGAGAGCCGTGGAGCTGCCCGAGGAGACTACGACGCCCGAGACTGTCGCAGGGTAGAAACCTGGCGACGATGACGCCGTTATGTCGTACATTCCTTCCGGCAACCACATCCCGTAGCTGCCGTTGGTTGTGTACGCAGTGACAGGCGGCTGTGCACCGTCGTCGGCTGTGACCTGAGCCCACGCCATGGGACGCACGTTGCCGTATTGGTCAGTCCAAAGAACCACGCCGTAGACGGATCCGCCCGCAGCGTGGCCCGTAGGGATCCCGGATGTCATCACCGAAAGAATACCTGCCGACACTGCTAGGAGGAGGATCAGCATGATCTTGTGTTTCAAGTCGGATTCACCAATGGCGTTACCCTCATGTTGAATAAAAGTCTGGAGGTCGCATGAAGTGGCCTCCATTGGCCTAATCGACTCATTTCAGAGCGTGCGGCGCTAGCAAGATTTGCATCTGTTTGTAGAGTACTCCGCTCAGGGCTTGATCCTTGGAGTACATCTACTTCGATAGCCTGAGCTTCTGAGTGACTGGAAGATGATGAGCTCATCCGGCGATCTCCATGTAGCCGAAGGCAGATCCGGCATAGCCTTGCGGGGCCGTGAAGGCCAGCGAGTCCAAATCGCTAATGATCCGGGCGAATAGGAGCGCGGTCGAGATGAGCGGGAGGGTCTGTACGCCTTTGAGTGCGTGTGCCTTTCTTGAGGGAATTAGGTGAAATGATGGGGCAGGTGCGTGTGAAGGGACGCGTTTCCAATCCCGGAGATCGATCGAAATGTGAGAATTTTGAGTTTCTAGCTGACACGGGATCGATCTACACGATGATACCTGAACGCACTCTGAACAAGCTTGAGAGCCAGAAGTTAGGTCTCAGACGATTCAAAATAGCGAGCGGAGAGATAAGGGAGTATCCAGTTGGTGAAGCGTTCATCGAGATTGAAGGTCTCGGCGCAACGTCTATCGTCATCTCTGGAGCTGATGAGGCGACCCCACTTCTGGTAGTGACGAGCCTGAAGCTTCAAGGCCTCGAAGTAGACCCTCTAACGGGAAAGTTGAAGCCCCTAGAACTGCTCCTACTCTAATCTGTACTCCTCAAGAGGCAACTATCAGTCACCTGAAAGAATCTGTTCGAGATTTGGGTCAATGGGACAGGAGTGACCATCGGGTTCTAGATACTCGCATCGACTACACGCATCCAGATCTGGCAGGCAAGGTTTCCTCTTCCGTGTCCTTCGTACCAGACGAACCGTCCATCGACGGATTCAGCCATGGAACCCATGTGGCAAGCATCGCAGCGGGGACTGGTGCCGGTAGCGGCGGGATGTAGACAGGTGTTGCGCCCGGTGCCTCGCTCCTGAACGTCAAGGTTCTCTCCAACGCGGAGTTTGGATACAGTGACTGGATAATAAGTAGCATCCAATGGGTCGTCGACAACGGAAGGGATGTCCTGAGCATGAGTTTCGGGGCGAACATCAATGGCGATGGAACAGATCCGTTATCTGGCGCTGTCGACTGGGTCGCAGGTGCTCACATCGGCCTGGTCGGGTCATTTCGCGAGGTATGACAATCCGAGAATTCGCATCCACCTGTGGAGCGCTCCGCTCGTTGATTCCTCCTAGTTTGGTGAAGACAGAACATCGAGGGCTGGAAGATTGCGGTGAAGATGAAGAATTCAGATAGCCTAGATCCGCGGAGAGAAGCCCAGCCACATGTCAAAGCTGGAGTCGCTTGGGACCAATGCGCATGGGTCGGGTGGATTGGCTCTAGCCGAGTCGGGGGCAAGTGGCCGCAGCCGCCTCAGGTCGTCGCGAGAATCTCAAAGGCTAGGCCATATGCCTAGATAGTGATAATTAGGCGGCGCGACATGACGGGCTTGTGTGGATCAGATGTCCGCCGCACACTTCCTCGCTAGGCTCTGGTACTACTTCCGAGTCGGGTACTCGACATACCTTACATTTCTCCTGGGCGTAGCCAACACCCTGGTCGTCGTCTACTACCTGCTCATCCAGAATGTTCCTGGGCTCCAGGCCATCTTTGGCCACTTCGTGATCTTCGTAGTTGTATCGGTGGTCATCGGGGTTCCGCTGTCAATCGGCATCGGCTGGCTACACCTGAAGCGGACTCCCGCGTTCCTCTCGGAGCTTGACATCTCAGTCGAGGCCAACCCGTACTACTACAAGCTGGCGCCCGGCCACCAGAGCGAGGTCTTCGCGCCGATAAACCTCGAGCTGCTGCGGCAGGTCCGCAAGATCATGAAGAATCAGAACCTCCTCTCCGAGGAAGAAGAGAAACGCATGCATGAGCTTGAGGCAAAGATGGAGAACCTACTATGCGGAGGATATGTCGGATCCCCGAAGAGGAAGCTGAACTTCTGAGCCGGACAGGCTCGGATCCAGCAGATCCGGCGAACCGGGGGGGGGCGGCCGGAATCCGGATCCCAAGCAGAACTGGTCTCTATCGAGACATAACAAGAAGCAAGAGCCGCAACATCGATAGCACTAATGCGTTTCCTTTGAGCTAGGCCTCATGCCGTGGATGCGGTCACGGCGACGATGCCGCTCTTTTCAGTGTTGCGTTTCGAATGCTGAAGCTTTTGATGAGGGCCCTGCAGGCTTCGTGGGTCCTTCGAGCTTTCTCGAGCACAGCTTCAACTTGCTCCTTCCGAAATAGAGCAGACGAGGGGATCATCCTAAGCTCGTCTCCATACATGGCCGGCTCCCTCAACTGCACCAATTCCCTGCTAGTCCGCGCAAACTCCGCAACAGCAAACCATGCTGGAAACCTTTCCTTGATTCTCAGTAGAACTCGGCCGACATCGTGCTTCTTCGGGTACTCCACGCCCACAGCCCTCAGTGCTGCCTTGAGGCTGAGTTCCACGCACTCTTGCGAACTCCTGACGGCGTACGAGTAGTTCCCATTCGCGTTTGCTCTTTCCGCCGTTGCCAATCGATCGTGGGCCTGCGCGAGCATCGCTTCGGCGAGGTCAACTCCCTTCATACCGCGTAAACCTCACCCGCCCTGAGTCGTGGGGCAAGGTCCCAGTACCACTCGTTTGGTGAGAGAAAGACTCTCTTCGCGTCAGCCTGAGTCAACCTTGACCTTAATGTACTTGCAAGTCTTAGAAAGGTGCCGTCCTCAACGACTGGGATGCCGTCTTCGATAATGTCCAAGAGGACGGGCGGAAAGTGCGTGGCCTCGTCCTCGGTTAGAGGCAGAATTGAGATGTGCGTGTAGATCCCGTGGTTGTCGAGCCAGTCAAGCTCTTCTCGAATTCGCTCGATACCTTCAAGTTGTGAGAGCCTTTGAATTCTCTCGCCTACGCTCTCCTCAGAGTCCATCAGAACGAGAAGATCAACGTCGCTGTCCATCTTCGCGAAGCCCCTTGACAGTGACCCGTAAATGACGACGCTCCTGATGTTGGGAAATGCCTCCACTGCCTCCGCCGAGAATAGCCCTACGAGTCTGGCGTACCGGCTCTGCCTGACGAGGTGTAGATTGGACAGTCTGCCCGTGGCAAGGTAGGGTAGTAGCAGTGGGTCGCCGAGCACATACTGCTTCCTGCGGTCGACGACGGAGAACACGTAGATCAGGCCAATCTTCTTCAGTTGGGAGACGGCGACTCTGGCTTTCGGCTTCGTTCCAACGAGCCGGGTGATCTCGGAGAGGGTGAAGGTCTCGCGTCGTTTTTGCAGCCATAGGTTCGAGTACAGGTTCCCGAGCCAGTTTTGGGGCCACATATGTTAAGAGCCTATTAACCTAATATTTAAACCGAATTGGCCGAGCTCTGAGGCGGAGCATCTGAGAGGTGACCGCGAACGACCTAGACACGGGCACGTATTTGGCGGTGATCACGGGCGGGGAAAACAGGAAGTTGAGGTTCCCGGGAGGCCTGTTTTCGGTTTCCTTTGGACGATTGGGGTCATTCCAAGCTGTCTCGTCAAATTTTTTTTCCTGGCCATCCCAGAGCACTTTCCCTCTGAGCGGGTTGGGGGGCATTGCCTCGAACTCTATCTGGGTACCGCCGGCGAGAGGATGGGGGTGCGGATAGATGGCAACCTCGTGATCGATGCCTGGCGTGTCCGCCTCCGAGACGGAGCAAGGCTGCCCCAGATCGCTAACGGCTAAGAAGGCTCTACCAGGACTGAATAGTGGGACAAGGGTTACTGAGGCATGACTGTCGATCCTGGATGCCCAAGATGTCTTGAGCTTGCAGCGATGTAGTTCGGCGAACACCAATGTCGCGAGGAGATCCTTTGAAAACAGGGGGTACCGAGCCTTGCACCAGCGCTCAGAAACGTTTGTTCGACGCGTTCGTCACGGTCTATTTCAAATGGATCCAAGAGGGGCGGCTCGAACCCAAGTAGATTCAAGGGAAAAGGAGGCCAGGTTGAATGGGGAGCTCAAGCAGAGCTAGCCTGAAGGGAGGAAAGGCAGTTCCCGAGAAACTGTGGAAGAGTATTCAGGCAAGTGTGCCGATCGCCTGCGTCGA
>CAYMZN010000009.1:0-39634 GCA_964394935.1 uncultured Candidatus Bathyarchaeia archaeon
CTTTCAATTCTACCATAGACCCATTGAAGCATTGCAGACCCTTGGTGACTTCGCCGAGCGCAGCAACTTTGGTTGTCATTTCATCAGTCTTCCCTGTTCCTTGCTTCTCGATCAGGTTTGCCCTCAGGTTGTTCCACGATCAGTTTGCGCCAAGTGCGATATAAGCGAGGGCACAATTTAAGCATCCGTGTCTGTCGTTGGGATGCCTCCCCTGACTGAGTTCAAGGACCTATCATGGGAAATCCGTAGGCTAGAGATATATGTAAGGAATCCTTACTTTCTGCGATACGTGACGGTTGATGGCTTTCAGCGAAGTGGTCAAGATAACTTCAAAGGGACAGTTTACGCTGCCAGTTGAAATACGGAGGGACCTATCTCTCGGGAAAGACAGCTATGTCTATGTCACCAGAGTCGGCCGCATGATCGTTATGAAGAAAGTGGACGAGCTATCCTTGGACGATATCTCGGTTATTCTCGAAGGTCTTGCAAAGAAGAGAGGCATTACCCGCGAGCTACTCATGAAAGACATCGAGAGGGCCAGGGAGAAGATGCTTGAAGACAAGCATAGCAAGACCCAAGCTCACCGTTCTCATTGACATAAACATCCTCATCTCCGGCCTCGTATTCCTCAAAGGGAATGAGCATAGAATACTAAAGCTTGCCGAAGACAAGGCGATAGCCCTCGTACTACCGGAGTTTGTCTTGGAGGAAACGAGGGCAGTCTTGGGCCGCCGCTTCCCAGGTCATGAAGCACTTTTGGACGCATTCCTTTCGAGGGCGGAGTGCGCAGTGCTGGCTTCGAAGCAAATTGAGCAACGCGCTTCTCTCTACGAGAGAAAGGTCAGAGACACAAAGGATGCGCCTCTGCTAGCTTCCGTCGTCGTGGCGAAACCAGATTTCACAGTCACAGGAGACGTGATCCTTAGGGAGGATATGAGGCGTTGCCGAGAGGCTGTTCACGTCACAACCATATGTACTTCAGGTCAATTCTTGAAGGAAGTCTTGAAGAAGCGACGCTAGCTAGCTTGGAACTTTGCCATCATTTTGGCCGTGCGTGGTTCAAGAGACCTTCGCACGGAATATCCTGTAGAGGTCTGGGTCCCACTGGTTTCGAACTCGCGTGAATTCTGAAACCATTTCTGGCTGCCGAATTGCTTCGGGTCCCCGCGGACTTGAACCTGCCTTTCAAGCTTTTCATGGGCGACAAGGTAGCCAACAAGACCCGATAAGACAAGAAATATCAAGATCATTGTGCAACTGCTAGCTTGAGCCTCAGTGGGCGAGGGTAGGGTTCTGAACCTGAGGCCTGATGCCCCGTGCCGGCACCACATGCGCTCATCGGGTCTCTAAGCACGGTAATTCCTCAGTGCCTTCTCGAGGGCCGAGCTATCTAGGCTCGAGAACCTGAACCTGCCCGTCCTTCAGCCCGACATAGACACGATCTGTCATGTCCAAGAAGAGACCGGTCTCCACGAGGCCCGGGATCGACTTCAGCCGAGCTTGTAGCCCCGGGGGATCTTCAATTGCGCCAAAATCTACATCGACTACAAGATTTCCGTTGTCTGTAGTGATCGGTGTGGCGTCGCTGCTGTGCCTGAGCTTGGGCTTTCCGCCCAGCTGGGCAAGTCTTGACATGACGAGGCTGTGCGCGAAAGGCATGACTTCCACGGGAACCGCCTGACCGCTGCCTAGGGTCTGGGTCAGCTTTCTCTCATCGACGACCACTATCAACCTCTTTGCCGCAGTATCTACGATCTTCTCTCTCGTCAGCGCGGCGCCTCCTCCCTTGATGAGGTCTAGCGTCTCGGACGCCACCTGGTCAGCTCCGTCGAGTGCAAGATCGATCTCTGAAACTTCGTTCAGACTCACGGTCTTGAGGCCGGCCCGGACGATCGCTGCTTCAATCTGGCGAGATGTTGGAATCAGCTTCATTTCGAGCGCTCTGCTCCTTGAGGTCGCTGCGAGTTCGAAGACAAGAAGTTCGAGTGTGGTGCCGCTTCCTATTCCAACTACTCTTGCGTCTCGAATCTCTTCAAGCGCCTTGAGGATCGCTGCGCGTTTCGCTGTCTGGACCCAGCTCAATGGTCAGCCCTCTGACTCGATCTGTTCAAGCCGCTCCATCGCTTTGAGAACCTCCTCCCTGATCGCCTCAATCTTCTTCTCTGTTTTCGCCTTGGCGTCCTGCAGTTCTGTTGCTCTCGTGTTGAGGCCTGATTGTGCAGTTGGCGAGACCGTCTCAGTCGATGTGACGGCTTGATCGCTCTTTGCTTCGGTAACAGGCGATGAGAAAGGCACCGTGCCGCCGTGGAGATCTGTAAGTTTCTTGTCTATCTCGAGCAGCTTCTCGCGAAAGCTGAGCAGAAGCTCCTTTTTTGCGGATTCTAGGTCGAATATGTCGACGATCCGTTGATGCTCTGATATTCTAGATTCGAGATCCTTCAAGTCAGATGAGTACTTGTCAACAAGGCGATCGCGCTCGTCGCGATCTATGATTCCCTGTGCCTCAGACTCGTAGATGGTCGTGAGGGCGGTTCCGATGATCTCTCGTTCCAGCTTGAGCACCTTGAGAATCTCACGAGAGCGTGATGCATCTGACTCGTCGACCGGGTGTTCAATCTCAGGGCTGGTGGCACTGGCCGCCTCCGATACATGCTGCTTTGGCTTCTTCCTCCAAAAGACCAAAGACACAAGGGAGGGAAGAAGCCGCGACAGCATCGTGCTGGTCACGGGTCGCCCTCTTATGAGGCGCCTATGTCGAAGAGTGCTGTTATAAATCCGCTTGCCGCGCCCATGGGTATCTGCACCATCTCCGGGGACAAATCCTTACGGATTGTCAACATTCGCCGAGAATATCTTGCGACAGGAAATTGGCCATTCCTTTATCTATGGATACACTTGTGACACCGTTGGCCGATTTGCTAACTGATCAGAAGCCTGCTACTCGCTCAGCGCCCTCGAAGAGAAGACCGTCTTTGCGCCATTACATCAGCTGCTCGGCGGGAGATGAACCATTGGATGAAAGACCCAATATGCGGAATGTACGTGGATGAGAAGACAGCGAAGATAAGGAAAACGCTGCGAGGCACGACCTACTACTTCTGTAGCGAGACCTGTCTCAGACAGTTTGAGAAGCCTGAGGTTGAGCTACGCAAGCTCAAGATGCTCGCCTCGATTGGCGCGGCCTTGACTATTCCCACGCTAATACTGACGTACCTCGCAGTGTTCCCTCAGACGATGAACAACTACCTTCTCCTGCTCCTGAGCGCGCCCGTACAGTTCGTCGTCGGCTTTCGCTTCTACAAAGGAACCTATGATGCGTTGAAGAACCGCATGGGGAACATGGACACGCTCATCGCGATAGGGACGACCGCGGCATGGTTCTACAGCTTCATCGTTACCTTGAGCCCTTCGGTATTCCCTTCGAGCGGCGTATACTTTGACACTGCTGCTCTGATCATCACACTCGTCTTGGTTGGTAACCTCCTCGAATACGTGAGCAAGGGCAAGGCCTCCGAGGCGGTCAGGAAACTCTTGGATCTTCAATCCAGGACAGCACGTATCGTGCGTGATGGTGGCCAAGTGGACGTTCCTGTAGAGGAGGTCAAAGTTGGGGACGTGTTCCTTGTCCGACCCGGCGAGAGGGTGCCAGTCGACGGTGTAGTTCTAGAGGGTCACACGACGATCGACCAGTCAATGATAACGGGGGAGAGCATGCCGGTCGAGAAGAACGCCGGCGACCAGGTCATTGGAGGCACCATCAACAAGACCGGCTTCTTGCGTGTCAGGGCAGAGAAGGTCGGCGCGGATACCGTGCTCTCAAAGATCGTTCAGCTCATCGAAGAGGCGCAGATGGCAAGGGCGCCTATCCAGAGAATGGCGGATAGGATATCCGGCTATTTCGTGCCAGCCGTTCTGGCGATTGCAGGTGTTTCAGCGTTGGCTTGGTACTTCGTAGGGCATATCGGGTTGAACTTTGCCTTGCTGGCTTTCGTCTCCGTTGTGATAATTGCCTGCCCGTGTGCTCTTGGAATCGCCACGCCCGCTGCCGTCATGGTTGGAACCGCCAAGGGAGCGCAGAGTGGAATACTGATCAAAGGCGGTGAGTACCTTGAGACGATGCAAAAAGTAGACACCGTGGTATTCGACAAGACTGGAACTCTGACAGAAGGCGAACCGGCGGTAACTGACATCGTTGGTTTCAATGATTTCGCACAAGAGGAGGTGCTACGCTATGCTGCAGTCGCTGAGAGAAGGTCGGAACATGCGCTTGGCGAGGCAATTCAGCGTCAGGCCAGTTGGTTGAAGTTACAGGTACCTGAGCCCGATTCTTTTGAAGCAGTCCCCGGCATGGGCGTCAAGTGTGGCTACGATGGCCACGAAATTGCTCTCGGAAACAGAACGCTCATTTCTACCGCGTCCGGTGACATCTCTCCCGACATTGAGAAGCACCTCTCAACTCTTGAGAATGAAGGGAAAACAGCGATGATTCTCTCAATTGACAACAACATCGCAGGATTGGTGGCGGTCGCAGACACTCTGAAAGAGCACTCCGCGGAGGCGATCAAGCAACTCAAGGAGATGAACATTCAAGTCATGATGTTGACAGGCGACAATGAGAAGACCGCGCGAGCGATTGCTGGAAGAGTTGGAATCGAGCGTGTTCTTTCGCAGGTGCTACCTGATCAGAAGGAGAGAGTTGTGAGAGAGATCCAGCGCGAGGGGAGACGTGTTGCAATGGTGGGGGATGGAGTAAACGATGCTCCTGCGTTGGCTACGGCGGATGTTGGAATCGCGATAGGGAGCGGAACCGATGTTGCGGTTGAAACTGGCGGCATTGTTCTTATCCGGGATGATCCGAAAGATGTTGTCGCCGCCCTTCGGCTCAGCAGGCGCACTTTCCGAAAGATAAAGCAGAATCTCTTCTGGGCCTTCGCATACAATACCGTTTTGATACCTGTCGCAGCTGGAGCGCTTGTTCCAATTCTCGGGGCTGGAATGTACGATTACCTGCCATTCCTTGCCGCGGGGGCCATGGCCTTCAGTTCAGCTACCGTGGTCGGGAACTCCCTTCTCCTTTCAAGGTTCAACCCGGCGGCACGCACGTAGGGTGCCCACAGAAATGTGAGAGGGAGCCCTTTTCCGGTAGTCTACTGCTTACGTTCCAACGAGAGCTTCGTCAGTTTGGTTCCGTATTTCTCTTTGTACTCTGCAAGACATGGTTTGCAGCAGAAGTAGCGGTTGCGATCCCCGACGAGAAGCGTCACCGGTTCGCCCTTGATCTCCTGTCCACACGTGTCGCACGTGATCTTCACCCACTGCCCCGGCCTGATCGCGACGTTCGGTTCATCCTTGGCGACGTGGGTCACTACGTTGTAGGTTAGAGACGATAGATTTGGTATGGACGATATGGTAGAGGAAACTAGCTTTTCAAGCTCATCCAGACCGCCTGCAAAAACCATGAACAGCAAGTTGTGCTCTCCAGTCATCCCGTAGACATTGCGGATCTCCGGAACCTTCGCGAGCGCGCTCAGAACCTCCTCAATCTTGCTAGGTTCTACCTTCGCGGTTGCGACGGCAAAGAGGCCATTCGTTATCTTGGAAGTGTCGATTATCGGGGAGATCTTCTTGATGAGGCCCATATCAAACATCTTTCGTAGCCGGCTTTCAACTGTAGGAGTGCTGACGCCGGCCGTGCGGGCGATCTCCCTGAGTGAACGCCTACCGTCCTCGGCAAGTGCTGCTAGAATGTGAAAATCTGTGTCGTCGATTCGATTGGGCAAGACTTGCACCCAGTACTGTGAAAGGAAGGGGCGTTAAAAAGAGTTCTTGGAACCACAAGGGCGTTCCGACAGTTCGGGCAAGCTTGGCCAGACAATGGTCAAAGGTTTCGGATAGCACGTTCCTCGAAAATCCTCAGGAATTTGGGGGCATCGACGGCGGTGGCAATTCTCGCTCTTCCCTTGAACTGCACAACTTCTTTCCACGCCCGCCTATCTGCGATGGTCTGACCGCGGGCGATCGAGCCCTCCGTTTCTACGTCTACCGGATACTCTGTAACCGTAAGCAGCGCATGGTCAACAAGATAGGCGACAGTCATAGGATCATGCAGTGAGAGGCTTCCCCAGGATTCGATAAGTTTGCTGGCTATCTTCTGCAGGAACCTCGCTCCGCGATTTCCAGATTCGATGATCTTCTGGTACCGATTCTTGGTCAACATGGCGGAAGGGTCGGTTGTTACGTCCAAACCGACGACTGTGAGCTTCAAGCCGGAGTTGAACACGATCTTTGCAGCTTCCGGATCTACGTACACGTTAAACTCGGAGACAGGGGTCACATTCCCGAAGCCATATGGGGTCAGGCCGAATGCCCCTGCCATTGTCGTGACGCCCTCCAGCTTGTCCGCAAGTTGAGGAGCCCGACTCAAGGCGGATGCAAGGTTTGTTAGAGGCCCGAGGCAAACAAGGTGCAGGCCTCCCTTCCCGGCTTCGTCTATGATCAGGTCGACCGCGTGGCGAGGATCAAGTCCCATCGTCGGGTCCGGAAGATTTGAATCCCCCAAGCCATCTGACCCGTGAACGTATCCTGCCGTGTAGAGTTCCCGTCTGAGGGGCCGAGCACAGCCGCGAGCGACCGGAATGTCTCTGGCGTCGAACGTTTCGAGCACCTTCAGCGCGTTCTTGCTGGTCTTCTCCACTTCGACGTTTCCGCAGACAGCGGTGATGGCTCTTATCCTCAGCTCTTTGGATCCCAACGCAAGCATTATCGCGAGAGCGTCGTCAATTCCGACATCGCAATCGATTATGATATCCTTCGGCATGCTTGAGTTTCATCCCTTGTCTGCTCGAATAATGTTTGCGAGGCAATCCGCTAGTTCTCTGACGGCAATCAAGTTAGGGGGAACCCCACAGTCCGCCAAGGCGTGAGCAAGCTGAGATATCTGTGGGGGTCTGATCTGGGCTCCAGCAAGGATGTCTGTCTTTTCAAAGATCGCCCTCGTCTCGCCGTCAGCGACTATCCTACCACCTGCCAGAAGGATTATTCTCTCAGCGACCTCCGCTACAAACCTCATGTCATGGGTGATTACTATGACCGTCGCACCGTCCTCGTTCAGATTTCGAACAAGCTGGCCAACTCGTCTTCTGCCCTGGTGGTCTTGGCCGGTCGTGGGTTCGTCGAGGCAATACACCTCAGGCTTAATAGACATGATCGACGCAATGGTGAGCAGCTTCATTTTCCCGTAGTCGAGGTCGTAGGGATGTGTCTGCTCGAATCCTGACAGGCCCACAGCTTCGATGGCCCACGCGGTCCGCTCCGCAACCTCGCCGGGCTTCAGCCCAGCGTTCTTGGGACCGAAAGCCACTTCGTCCCAGACTTTGCTGGAGAAGATCTGATGAGACGGGTTCTGGAATACGTATCCAACGGTGAGTGCGAGCCTATTTGCAGGGACTTCCCGGGTATCGATGCCCTTGACGAGGACTTTGCCTCTTGTAGGCTTGAGCAAACCATTGAAGTGTTTTGCCAGAGTCGTCTTTCCTCCGCCGTTTTGACCGATGAGAGCTATTGTTTCCTTTTGTTCGATTTTCAGGCTGACACCTACTAGAGCCGTGACTCGGTTGCCGTAGCTGTACCAGACTTCCTCGACATCGATGAGGCTCATGAGGGCCTCCCTCTCGTCAAGTCGTGATACAGGGCGATTGCTTCATCAAGCGTGATTGGATAGGCGTCCTTTGTTAGGCCTGCTTTTTCAGCCAGCAAGTGAGAGAGCTCAGTCACACTGGGTGCGTCGACACCGATCTCTTTTAGGTGGTCAACTTGAGTCAAGACGCGGCGTGCTGAACCTTCCGAGACAATTCGTCCCTGGTTCAGAGCAATGATTCTGTCTGCGAACGTGGCCAGCTCCTCTATCTCGTGCTCTGCCACTATGACGGTGTAGCCTTCCCTATTCAGGGCGCGCATCGTTTCGAGAACCTCGGTCTTACCGACGGGATCGAGTTGCGCAGTAGGCTCATCCATGACAATGACCTCAGGCCTCACCGCCAAAACGGTCGCTATCGCGAGGCGCTGTTGCTGTCCTCCTGACAGCTCGAAGGGCGACCGGTCTTCCAGACCCTCCAGGCCTACTTGCCGCAATGAGTCCCTGATGCGACTGAACATCTCCTCTCGTTCAAAACCCATCATAGACATGCCGAATGCCACCTCTTCGTCTACACGCGCCGAGACACCCGAGAACTGGTTTGTAGGGTCCTGAAAGACTAAGCCAACCTTGAGCGAAAGCTCCGCAACAGTATGTTTCATGGTATCCATTCCGGCAACGGTTACGGTCCCTCCATACGTCCCCCCGTAGAAATGCGGAACCAGGCCGTTCAGTGCCTTGCACAACGTCGACTTACCTGCACCATTCGGACCTATGACGCCGAACATCTCACCCTTCAGAACCTTCAGGTTAGTGTCATAGAGAACAGGAGCGTGGCCAGGGTATGCGTACGTCAAGCCATCGACTCGGACAGCAACTTCCTCACGAGACATTGCTTCTTGGCCCTACGTGGTCGCGTAGCAAGGTGAAACGGCTTAAATATTTAGACGGCTCGATTCGATCCCATGACATCTGAAACAAAAGCTACTGGACCAACTGTCGTCGAAAGACCTGCAGGCTTCGCAATCCTGCAGATCGTTCTGATTCCCGTCATCGCGGCGCTCAACTATGTGACGGGCGTGATCATCAATATCCTCAAACTCCCGCTTTTCATGGATACTTGGGCCACGATGTTCGGAACCGTGGTAGCAGGTGTCTGGGTGGGTGCGGCCGGAGGATTCCTCTACAATATCATCATGGCCTTCACCCTTTGGGGGCTCCCAGCCTGGGTCTGGGGGTTCATCAACGTCTACATCGCCATCATCACATGGGTTTTCTGGAGAATCGGGTGGGTAACCGTCAAGAGCCCCGCGAAACTCGTCACTGCAGGAATCCTCGTTGGCGTGACAAATGTCGTCCCGGTGACGATAATCAGCTGGGGAGTCTTTGGCCTCATGCCAACTTACGCTGGGACCGCGTGGATCTATGCCGCTGTATTGGCCAGCACGAACGACACACTGTCAGCCTCTGTAGTCAGCAGTATCGTAGCAGAGATACCTGACAAGCTCATCAGCCTCATCCTCGCGGCCGTAGTCGCTTCACGTATGCCAGCAAGGTTCACGCTTCGCCCACCGAAGGCATAGCGTCCCATGTCGAGCACCGCGTTCGGGATACTCAAGTCGGGCTACGTGGCACGTAACACATTGGTCCACCACCTCGACGGGCGGACCAAGTTCCTCTTTTTTCTCTGGATCTCCCTCTTCAACTACATCTTCTACGACCTATACGTGACGATCGCATCTTTCGCTGTCGTTACGCTGCTCGCGTACGTGGCACGGATCCAAAGATTCGTCGCGACGGTCCTTCTCATTATCGTGCTTCCGATTCTCTTGCTGGGAGTTGGGATAATTGGCGGCCCCTTTGGGTTTGCCCACAACAAGACGCCTATTGCGGCTATGCAGCTCTTCGGGCTCACAATTGGCCTCTACTTGGAAGGGACTGTCTATGTGTCTGTTTGGACATCACGCCTGGCGGTCACGATAACCGCTGCCATTCTGGCGTATGTCACGACACATCCTTCAGACCTTGCGGCAATCATGCTGAAGAGCCGGGTGCCCTACAAATTTGCATACGCGTTCTTGGCCACAATCCAACTAATTCCTATACTTACCAACGAGATATCGACCATCTATCAAGCTCAGGTTTCTAGAGGGCTCAACGTTCAGACGAAACTGATTGATCGATTCAAGAGCATAGTCGTGCTCATGATTCCTCTGACCCTCGGAGCGATCAACCAGACCCAGATCAGAGCGATCGCATTGGAGTCACGCGGCTTCAGCGCCCCTGTCAAGAAAGTCATGTTACGTGATCCCAAGCTCAAGGCGTCAGACTATTCAGTGATGCTGATTATGATCTTGATGACCGGTGTTTTCATCTATCTCATCCTGACTCGGGGTCTCGTTCCGTTCATGGTAGGCATAGAGTACGTGCGACCAGGTGGCTGAGCGGCGCCCGGATAGTTGGCCGAGGCTCGCAGCATAACACAGTGTGCAGTAGAGGTCGAACGATACATCAGTCTTCTCGGCCCGCCCTCTTCACGGAATATGTCGAAACGGCTTTGTTCGATCCCTGCCGGCGCCCTCAGCTGACAGCTGATCTGTCTCAGCGGTAGGCCATAACGATGCAGCGCGGTATTGGTCATGGTTCAAGCCTTTCAGATCGCTCTCTGGGGGTCTCGCTGGTCCTTTTGCGCGCGCGATCTCTCTTGAATGGGACCAAGAAATTGACTCGTGCCTAGCGCTATTCAGGACCCCGAACCTGCTGGGTTTTATCCAGCGTTCGACCATGTCGATGCGGGGCGTGACCGTTGGTAGATGTTCTGGTAGCCGGCGCCATAAACTGGGATATCAATCTCTTCGTCCGCAAGTTCCCGCAGCCGGGCGAAGAGACACCTGTTCCTCGAATCACGAGAGTGCCCGGAGGAAAAGCGGGCAACGTCTCCGTGGCCGTGGCTAGACTCTTGGGACCTCATCGCGTTGGAATCCTCGGCGCACTCGGTCGAGACGACGTAGCTGACGTACAGAAGCGACTTCTCAGGGAAGAGGGAGTCGACACATTCACGATCGTGGTCAAGCCCGATAGGGAATCCGGACAGGCATACATCATCACCGACGGTTCCGGAGAGAACGTAATCTACACTTATTTCGGAGCTAACGCAGCGCTGACGCCCGCGGATGTTCTCAGCGAAGGGACTCGCAAAGTCATAGAGTCAGCTAGAATCACGGCAATCACAGACCCCCCTGAAGAGACTCTTGAAGAGATTGCCGAAATCGCCCATGATGCGGGAAGGCGAATCGCATGGGACCCTGGCGTCAGGGCCGAAGCTGGGATCGAGCGACTTCGCAAGGTGCTACTTCGCACAGATTACCTGTTTCTGAACGAGATCGAAGTGGAACAGATGACCGGACTTCGGGAACCCCAAGATGCTGCTAGACACCTATCGGAGATCAAATCGGATTTGATCACAATCATGAAGCGAGGCAAAGAGGGATGCACGATGTTCAAGGGACCCGCAACGATTCGCGTTCCAGGTATCGACTTGACCAAGCATGGCCTGAGAGTTGTCAACACAGTCGGTTGCGGCGACGCTTTCCTAGGAGCGTTCTCGGCTGCAAAGGCACTTGGGCTCGGCGACGAAGAGGCTCTGCATTGGGCAAACTGGGCAGGTGCGTTGAAGGCCACCAAACCTGAGACTAGGGGCAGCCCTA
This sequence comes from uncultured Candidatus Bathyarchaeia archaeon, assembly GCA_964394935.1. GTDB lineage: Archaea > Thermoproteota > Bathyarchaeia > 40CM-2-53-6 > 40CM-2-53-6 > CAVPLU01. Next base: position 11,341 of record CAYMZN010000009.1, read on the forward strand.
CAAGAGCTGAGCTTGACAAATGGATAGAGGACACGAGATTCTCTGAAGAACGTCGAACCTAACTTCCGAGGCGTTGCCGTTTCGCAAGACTTCCTCTCGTCAAGGTCGAAGAAGACCGTATTAGACTTCAGTCAGAACCTGCGAAGTCTTTTACTGGAATGTCGCAGCATGGAGTGCTAGCGAGAAATCGGCAGGATTGGAACGACAGTTGGCGGATAGTCTGCAGTATCATATCAAGTGCAGGAAGGGGGATGTCGGGCGGTACGTGCTTCTACCCGGGGACCCGACCCGAGTCAATGTGATAGCTTCCCTCTGGGACGAGTCGCACAAGGTTGCTGAGAACCGACAGTACATAACCTACACCGGAAGGGTTTCTGGAGCAGAAATCTCGACCACGTCGACAGGGATTGGTAGCCCATCCGCGGCGATCGCGGTTGAGGAGCTCGCAAGATGTGGGGCTGACACATTCATACGAGTTGGAACATGCGGCGGATACCAGAAGGGTCAGAAGATCGGAGACATTGCCATAGCCACCGGCGCAGTCAGATGGGAGGGAACCACTCGGCAGTACGTTCCCATAGAGTATCCAGCCATCGGCACGCCGGAGGTTGTGATGGCGCTGATTGAAGCTGCTGAGCGAATAGGAGTCGACTATCACGTAGGCATAACGAAGTCGGGCGACAGCCTCTACACGGGCATGTCATTCGGAGGATACCAACAGAGCTGGATGAGGAACATCGAAGCCGACTTCATGAAAGCAAACGTCGTCACCGCAGAGATGGAAGCGTCGACCATATTCACACTCGCAAATCTCTTCCGGCTGCGGGCAGGATCCGTTTGCTCCATCATTGATCTTATCATGACAGACGAGACGCACGGACCCGGACAGGAAATGTCTATCGAGGAGATATTCCAACCCAAACCCGAGTTCATCCTCAGATCGTGCCGCTGCGCCGTCGAAGCCGTCAAGATTCTCAACAAGTGGGACCGTGACAGGCAGACCAAGGGCAAGAAGAACTGGTTTCCCTCGCTGAGCTACATGTCACCAACCTAGCGCGTCGCCTTCTGATGGTATCACGTCGAGTCGGAGATCACCTGCAGGAACCGCCTGACGGCATAGGCCTTTTGTTCGAAGTCTCGGAACGACCAGCCTGGGTAGGGCCGGTGCGTTGTGGTCAGGATCAGTCGATCTCGGCCAACACTCTCGATGACATGTCTGGCAACGTCCACTAAATCCTCGGCCGACACACCCGAATTGCATAGGAGGTCAACTGGAATTCCTGTGAAAAAAACAGACTCTGGCAGTATCCGCCTCACCTCTGCTAGCGAGGCTGCCCACTCGTGGGCATCTGCAACCGTTGACTTCGACCTCAAGTCCAGGGGATGAAATCCCGAGTACGCTTGCGTGAGTGCTTCTAGGTAGTTCTTGATATCTCCGTCACTGTGGAGGACGGAGTACTTTCCCCTCCTTATGACGGTTCGTCCGAGCTCGATCTGTCGATGAACGATGGTTTGAGTGAAGTCGGGTCTGTAGATTGATCCTGCATAGCTGCAGAAGTCATCGGCAATTCGAACCGAATCGATCGCCTCGTATTCAGTTGCTCGTTTTGCGGTCTCCAAGAGAAGATCGAAGAATCTCCCGTGGATCATGTCTGCCTTCTTAGCATCCAAAACTGTCAATACAGAGAAGTCAAACCGATGTGAAACCTGACCTAGCCTCGTCGCCTGGACAGTCTTGCCGGGACTGCACGAGTACTCCGAATATTCGGTAGGCCCAAGGATCTCTAGCTGGAACGATTTCCCCTCGTCCACCCTGAGGCTCTCGGCTACAATCTCATCCATTTCGGCGACCAGACTCTCGGCGGCAGGCCACTCGTATTCGTCCGGTTGAAGTCTGTCGCACCATTCGCGACGCGTCTCCTCGCCCTTTCTGAAGGGCCCACCTTTCTCCAAGAAATCCAGGCGCTTGAACCAGCATCTGACTCCAACTATGTCGCCGACCCTCGCTTCAAGCTGCGGATCTGCAAGCCAGAAGTATACTGGGACTCGAGTTGCCCTCCCATGCATCGCCTCGCATACTAACCATCTGGAACTCAATTCCGACAGCTCTCACATCGATGCCATTAGACCCATCGTCTGACGCGCACTATACACAAGGCCTGCGCAACCTCCAACCAATCATGCTTAGGAGTTGATGAGTGGATCTGAGAGCGTCAAGAGCCCGTGTCTCGCCTTTATCTGACGTTCCATCATGTATGTCTTAGGCGACGAGGTTGGTGGAAGTTGTCGTGGCTGGGGGCATAAACTGGGATACCAACCTCTTCGTGCACAGGTTTCCTCAACCAGGCGAAGAGACCCCTGTCATTCGGATCTCAAGAGGACCGGGTGGAAAGGCTGGCAACGTGTCGGTGGCCGCGGCTAGACTCCTCGGCCCTAACAGAGTAGCAATGATTGGTGCACTAGGGCTTGATGAAATTGCTGAAACGCAGCTGCGACTTTTGAAGGACGAAGGAGTAGAGACTTCCGGCATCACTCGTAACGCCGATTCAGAGTCTGGACAGGCGTACATCATCACCGATGAGTCCGGACAGAACATAATTCACACCTACTTTGGAGCAAACTCGACATTGAACGGCACGGATATCCTGAGCAAGATCGGCCAAGAAACGATACGATCCACAAGAATCATAGTGGTGATGGATCCGCCTGAAGAAACTGTGGAAACGATCACCCAGATCGCGCACGAGGCTGGAAGAGTGATCGCGTGGGACCCTGGCATCAGAGCCGAAGCTGGGATGCAACGACTTCGAAGCATGCTTGCCCGCATAAGCTATCTCTTTCTGAACGAGGTCGAGGTGGAGTATATGACAGGTGTAAGCGACGCTGCAAAAGCCGTGAAGCGTCTGTCCAAGATCAACCCAGATCTGATCACTATTCTAAAGTCCGGCAACGAGGGGTGCACAATGTTCAGTAGACGACAAACGATTCGACTTCCGGGAATCGACCCAACCAAGTATGGGCTGAGAATCGTCAACACGGTCGGTTGCGGCGACGCCTTCCTAGGAGCATTCTCAGCTGCCAAAGCACTTGATCTCAACGACAAAGAAGCCCTACACTGGGCAAATTCGGCGGGAGCGTTGAAGGCGACCAAAGCCGAAACTAGAGGCAGCCCTACGAGAAGCGAGCTTCAGAAATGGATGGCTCACACTGGTCCGCGGTAGGACTGTCAGTATCCCCACGGAATGACATGCTCGTTCGAGACCGGACTCGAAATCAAAAAATCGTCGGGCTGACGATTCATGGAGCCCCGGCCGAGGTTTGAACTCGGGACCTTTGCCTATTGGGGAGGCTCTTACCAAGGCAACGCTCTCTGCTGTCAGTCGGCATCTACCAGGCTGAGCCACCGGGGCTGCGACGGTTCACGTCAATATGGTCGTCTAATAACGTTTCGATCAGCAAGGAGCGCACATTTTCAGCGAAATCTTGCCCGGGTGTTATGACCCGAGAATGACAGGAACTTGACCCCGCCAACCCATCTTGTCGTGCGATTACTCAAGTCCAGATTTGTCTATGTTCCATTCGCCAGCTGCTTTTAGGAAATCTTTAAGACCATTCCTCCATGACAAGTTGATTCAAAGAATCAAAGGAGGAAGAATGAATATTGGTTAGGCGATGTCCATCATGCGGATACAACAACAGAGATGACGCCGTTTTCTGCTCGAGCTGCGGTAGTTCGCTTGCAGCGCCAGGCGTTCCAGTGATGAAACCCGTACCGTCCGTTCGGGTTGTAACCCCGGTGACGCCGGGCGTCCCGATGAGAGTTCCCCCGCCAGGCATGTGTTTCTACCACCCAAGCCTCCCGGCAGTGTACATATGCAACCGCTGCGGTCGGGCGATATGCCGTGACGACTCGAAAGCCTACATGGACCTAGTACTCTGTCCGCAATGCTACGCAGGAATTGTTCCACCAATGGCTATGGCGCCTCCGGCTCCGGCCTATGCACCTGCACCAGCACCGGCACCCGCCTTCGCGCCGATGCCCGGTCCGGTGATGGGGCCAGTGGGGGCTCCATTGATGCCCTTCGCACCTGCAAGGTCGCTCTGGGGATTCATCATCGCAATGGTTTCCGGAATCCTTGTACTGCTCAACGCTGGGTTGCTGCTTGCATGGCAGTTCTATGGCGGAACGAGTATCATGTGGGCTAACATATTCTTCTGGCTCTGCAAGATCGACGGTCAGGCTACGTGTCCGTTGCCCTCAGGCTCTACGGCGACTGGTAATATCTCGTTCGTCATTGGCGCCGTCATAGGGCTCATCATCATCGTCGGTTCGATCTTGATGATCCTCGGATATGGCACAATCGGCAGCATCGTCGTTTTCCCGATGGCTGTTTTCAGCCTAGTAATCGGGGGCGGCTTCATCGCGGGCTTCGTACTGGGGATCGTCGGCGGCATCCTGGGCATGATAGGACGGTAGTCCTTAAATCACCCCTATTTTTTCTCTAACCTATCATTTGTTTGGTGTGTCTTCAGTGTCATACGTAGCAATCTTCGGCCAAGTCATGGAAAAGGTAGTCAGAGAGGCCAGAGAGCATCCGGACGAACAGATTGTTGGGGTACTGCTTGGCGGTCAATCAGGCCCTGCAATAGTCGTCGAGGACACAGCCACAGGCCCCGCTGAATCAAACTCGACTCACGCAACTCTAACCGGAGATTCGATCGCGAAAATCGCAGATGACATAATAAGTAAGAGGATTAGAGGAAGTATCGTAGGTTGGTATCATTCTCATGTTCGTGGCGGTGTGTTCATGTCCGAGACAGACGTGGATACCCAGCTCAAACTTCAGCAATTCTCGCCTATGGTGAGCGCAATGGTAATTGACGCAAAGACCGGAGACTCGGGCTTCTTCAGAGTTGATCCTAAGACAAAGGAGGCCAAGTCCGTTCGTAGCGAAACCATCAGCGGCGCAGCGGCGCTTCCTGCCGCGCCCCCACCGGCGTTTCAGGGGGCGTACCCGCAGCCTCCTGCAGCGGGAGCTCCGACGCCGATATCAACTCGCACCATATTGGTGGCTGTGATATTGATCACTTTGGCGGTGACCGGAGGCATTCTGGCCCTAGCGTACTACCGAGCACCAACGGCTGCAAGTCTTGAGATAAGTCACATCCCACCTAAACCACCATTCGTGATCGCAAATCCGATAACGTTCGATGCAAACGTCACCGGTACCGATCTGAACAACGTCACACTCGCATACAGGATCATCGAACGGTCTCCGAGCGGTAAGGGGTTGGTTGTTGGAGACTTGGTCAGTGTCCCGATGCTTCTGAAAGCCGCGGGCAAGGATACCTACTCCTACACCATACCGGCATCGGAAATCTCCGGAGTGTATGTCCAATACTACATTTCAGCTTTCGACGGTTCCGGTAACGTCGTTCGCTCGGACGTCTACAATCTCTCCGTAGGCGATTTCGATTGGAGTTCTGACAAGACCGATGAGGTGGTTGTCGCTCGAACGATCGCAGGTCAAGCAAGACTCGACTTGGAAGCAATCAACGCGTTCAATAAACCTGTCACGATTAGAGTCATCGGTTCACCCCCGGCGGGGGTGAGCATCAGGCCGGTCAGTCCTCAGGTTGTCCCTCCAAGTCCGGCAGTCTTCCAGATTACGAGTATCAAGGACTCGCAGCTCGTCCAGAAGTACGAGTTGGAAATCGATGCCGTCTACTCACCCCCAGGCGCCTCGGCCGTGCAAATCGTGCGCAAGGCAACGCTCGTGCTAACTGTGACGGACTTTGAGCTCGATGTTTCGCCCAACTATTTGGAGAGTCAACGAGGTACCGATAAGGAAGCTACATACTCCTTGAACATGAAGATCTACGATGGTTTCACTGTCCCGAATGGCTTCCAGATCTCCGTGACGGGACTACCGGAGCACACAAGCTGGAAGCTTGTGCTGGTTGATTACAGGATTAGCGAAGAGGAGTTGTCCGAGGTTAGCTACAATCTAGTAGTGAAGGTCGAATCAGGCGCCAAGACGGGCTTGTATCTATTCGCTGTGAAGATAACTGCTGCTACTGCCGGTGGCACCATCTCGCATGACAAGAGCAATATTCAACTTAAGATCGTCTAGTGGGAAGCGGAGACCTGGAAGGACTTCTCGGAGGTGAGAGAACGACTTGAAGCTCTTCGTTCAAGCACCGATCGGGCCACAAACAGGTTTGGCGGAGATTGATGTCATTCCAGACCACACAATCGGAGAGATCAAGCAGCAGGTGTGTACCTCCTTTGGAGTTGACCCTGCGACGGTTGCGTTGATGTATGGCGGCATCATATTGGATGAGTCAAGCACGGTCAGCAAGGCCGGGATCCCCGAGAACGGCCAGCTAGCGCTCATGCCCTACAACATCATCGGTGGCACGTAAAGGTGAACATACCCCTTCTCTATAAAGAGAAGAGCTTTGTCAACCATCAGTTTCCGACCGTAACGGCGCTAAACGACCCCCCCACGGCATACGAGGGAATGCTCAGGTGTGAGAAGGGTGATGTTAAGGCGCTCGCCGAGAAGAAGATTTGGCCTTTCACCGAGTATGCTGACTGGAACAGATTCAGACTGCAGCTTCCTGAAGAGTATCCTCTAAAGCCCCCGACCGCGATGTGGCTCAGCGACATATCCCATCCAAACATAGTCCCAAAAGTGCTGAACGCCGTCTGCGTCTCGATACTCGGCGAGAACTGGCGTCCCGACCTGAAGCTCGTCTCGATCGTGAACGCACTTTACTATCTCTTGTCCGATCCCAACCCAGATAACGTATTTGACCATCCCAGCTGCCTGAAGGCGGCAAGTGTCTGCAGATCGTATGGATTTCCGAAGATGGCGAAGCACGGAACTGTCACGCAACAGAGTGATCTGGTCAGATTCAACATCGTGCCTATCCCTCACGCGCCCCGCATTGAGCGAGAGCCTCCTGGAGACGTGATACGTTTCCGAATCCCTGAGAGGGAGCGAAAGGAACGCTAATTGAAAGTAAGGCTCTCCATGCCATCCGTCCGAGATATTGAGCTCAACGTCCCCGCGGGAGCAACGATCAACTTCGTCAAGAAGAAAGCATGCAAGAAAATCGGAATCGAGCCTGAGCTGACAAGCATACTCCACGGTGGGGTACCCCTCGACGGCGACCGCAAAGTATCCAAGCTCAAGCTCGGACAGAGGCCTTTGATAGTGGACTACCTCTGGGCACGCCACATGATACTATGGGGCCAAGAGGGTCAGAAACGACTGAAACGAGCGACCGTGCTCATAGCTGGCGCCGGGGCGATAGGCAACGAGGTTGCCAAGAACCTCGCTATGCTCGGCGTCAGCCGTCTCATTATAGTGGACAAGGATACTGTCGAGCTTTCCAACACGAGCCGAATGATCTTCTTCGACCGCAAAGACCAGGGTTCGAACAAGGCAGAGGTGCTAGCGCGGAATGTTACCTCGAAGTTTCCACACGTCGAAGCATTGGCGTGGACCGGCCCGTTAGAGAGCCTTCCTCTGAAGTACCTATTGAGTGCAAACGTGATTGTCTGCGGCCTCGATAACGTGGTGTCCAGAATGTATCTCTCGCAGGTCTCAAGGAAATACTCCGTTCCGATGGTAGACGGCGGCATTGTGGGATATCAGGGGCGCGTCCAAGTTTACGCACCCCCCGACATGCCCTGCCCACTATGTGCCTTTCCTTCATCTGACTACGCTCGCGTTGTCGGTTTGAGAAACCCCTGCGACGGGCCAGCAGAAGAAACGAAAGTTCCGTCCCTCCCCACTACGATCTCAATGGTTTCATCGATTCAATGCCAAGAAGCAACGAAACTGATCATCGGTTATCGGGACTATCTGGAGAAGGGCGTGTGGCCGAAAGAGACTGGGGAACCGCTCAAAGGAGTACTGATGGTTGACCTACGGTACAATCGATACACCGTCGTGGACGTGAAGCGAAGCAAGAAATGTGTCGTGTGCGGCGATAGCGGAGTAGCGCAGACACGAGTGCCGATCTTGACGATCCCGATAGAGCCTCTTCGCGATTCAGCCTCTCGCCTGCACGAGACGGTCTCCAGGAAGTTGAAAGTGTCCGATCAACAAGTCATGCTGTTCTCGCAAGACAAGAACAGAACGATCAAGGTTGAGAAAGGCCAGTCTCTCAAGAAACTAGGCCTTGGCCCCCTCAGTGTCTTGACAGCTGTTGCACAAAGCGGAACCGACTACACTGAAGCGATCGTCAGGCTCTCAGGAACGTAGTTCTGCAAACCATCCATGGTGACGACGAACAACCCGATCGTGGAGCCAGAACCAACAGGGCAACTGTTATTACATATTCAGAGAAGTATCAACGAAGGGTTGAACCATGCGAACTTGCTCAGTGTGCGGCGCGCGGAACGCTGATGAAGCGCTCTTCTGCAGCACTTGCGGAGCCACGCTTGCTGAGACGCGACCTCCACAGCCGGTACAGCTGCCTCAACCTGCCACGAAACCTGTTCCGGTAGTGAGAACCATCACCCCACTCGCACAGGCACCGCTACCGTTTGCTCCACCCATGACCATGCCAAGGACGACGATCGGAACCTGCTTCTATCACCGTGAACTTCCGGCAACGTACATTTGTCTTCGGTGCGGAAGAGCGCTATGCTATTCCTGCGCGAAGCCCTACGGACAGCTGGCGATCTGCCCACAATGCTACTGGGTTCTGGCACCACGCGGCGCAGTGACGCGGGCACCCTCAAGATAGTCTCTTTACTCGAGGCGCCGCTTCTTCTTCAGCCGCTCCGTCGAGATCTTCAGCTCATCCACAGATAGTCCGAGATCCTTTGAGGCTCGACTCAGCGATATCTCGCCGTGCCGTTTCAAAATATACTGGTAGACCTGCTCATCTACAGCTTCTAGGTCGGCTGGTTCTGCTGCCCTTGCCACGGCCATCGAGGCTCCGCAAAAATGACAGTACTCCGCAGAGCTAGGAACCCTGGCGCCGCACCTTTGACACGCAACCAAAGAGGTCGGAGGTGCCATAGCTGCACCCGAAAGGCTGACTTTCCGTGTTCTAAAGCCGTGTTTGAATGACGACATGAGCCGCCCAAGAGATCCGGGCTTCTTGACTGTAAAGACAGCAACTGCTGTAAGCGCGATCACGACTGAGCTGATGACGAACAGGAAGATCCATGCCGGCGTGTAGTCGCCGCTCCACACGGCTTCAACTACGTAGGGACGATCCATGTTGATCTCAGCCTCGGTCGCGCTGACTGTGGTGATGACCGCTGAAGGACTAGACTGCCAGCCACTCAGGGTGTACTTTACGGGAAAGTCGGACCCCCGGTACGTCACGCCGAACCTTGTCTTCTCACCGCTAAAGTACCAGCCACTTCCTGTCGTCTCCCCAAGAAGAGAAGTGACTTCGAGATAGTACTGTGCTCGATAAGTCACTTCGACGTGATGAGGGCCATCCATGCGAACATCTATGGATGTTCCTTGCTGAATCATGCCGTCAACGTTCCACGAGATAAAGGCCAATCGTTCGACTGAGCTCACCGTAACAGTCTGAGTGACAGGCCCAAGCGTAGCTGTCGAGCCTGCATCATACCATCCAGTTCTTGGCATCTCCTTTTCTTGCGCAACCTCTGATGGGGTGAATGCGATACTCAAGAGATACTGAGTCTTGTACTTGGCAGTGACGGATTTTGCACTATCCATCTGTATTGATCCTCCAGGACTGGAGCCCGCGTAGTCTCCGACCCATTGAGTGAAGACATATCGGGTATCAGGTGAGGCTGTTCCATTTGGCGCTAAGAACTCTGCGAGCGAACCCGCATCGAACCAGAGAGTGGAAGGCGGGAGTATCTCGACGGGATCGGACGATATCCGAAGACGGTATTGTGTCTTCCAAGCAGCGACAGCTTTCTTGGGGTGATCCATAATTATACCGTCAGAGACTATGTTCTGTCCCGATGCCTCTCCTTCCCACTTTGCGAAGACATACCTCACCCCTTCCGGTCCTTCGGTCATGTTCTTGGCTATGCGTGCGTAGGCCGTCGCGCTCTCATTGTACCAGCCGGTTCCGGAAGGAGAACCATACGGCGATAGCACTTCAAGGTAATACTGCGTGTTGTAACTGAAGGTGTGGATTCCTGCGTCGCTGAACGACCATAGGTTCTCCCTGCATTGATACCTTGCTCCGTTACCCCCGCTGACGACTATGTCGACGCTCAACATGTGGACAGGGCCGGGAGTGAAGTTCAATGGCCTCACCTCGCCTGTCTGGATCGTTCCGTTCAAGATGCCGTCAACATAGTACCGGGTTTTCACTCCAGAAGGAAGCCCAACAACCGTGAATGAGATGGAGTAAGTTTGCGCCTTAACCATGAGGGGGAGAACAGTCGCCGCCGTGAAGACTAGCAGGACAGCCAGCAATAGGGATGCTCTAGTCCTCAATGCCATGACAGCGTGCCCTTGTCGTCAAGAGTGTAGCATAGTCTGACTCCTAAAATACGTTACACCCTCGAACTTGTCATTGCCGCATCAGACATGGAAGCGGGTATCCAATTTCTGTGGTCACACAAATTGCGCCCTGTGTGACGAGAACTTGTTGAAAGTACCCACGAGGGAGCGACGTTCCCAAGGGAAGACAGACAAGATAGCGTTCCATTGTCGAGCGCAATCGTGATAATCACCAATTGCAACCAAGTGGGAGCATGGTCTCCACTGCGTACGCGAGAGGTAGAAGCCGAGAGTATCACGTCCTGAGGAAACTACGGGCCGAGGGATGGTATTGCAGCAGAAGTGCAGCTTCCCATGGGCCGGTAGATGTTTTCGCCGCAAAAGATGGAGAGGTCCACATGATCCAAGTCAAGAGTGGGCGTGGTAGACTAAGACCCGGCGACAGGGAGACTCTCAAGCTTTGGGCACAAGCGTACGCTGGAATCGTCGAAGTCTGGTACTTTGGCAAGCGAACCGGCATTGTTAAAGAGATAATATTCGACGCCAGAAGCAGGCCCTAGCAGCCTCGCTTCACAAGGTTATGTCGAGGCAGACTTGGTAGCGACAAGGGCCTACGCTTCTGACGACATGCGCTTGCGTATTCTTGCGTGTCGCGCCTACACTGTTGAGAAACGGACCGAAGTTCAGCAAGGCTTTGCCGTACACTTCCTCTCTGCGTCTTGCGTCAACGAAAGCATAGCAATGGATAGTGCCATGGCCATCCTTGAGCGCGCTCTCGGCGGTCGTGAGGGAATTCAAGGCTAGGTTGGGGAGTGGCAGCAGGACCCGGTCGGCTCGGCCGACGAGGGAAGCTGACACTATACTATTCGCGTCTCCGCAGATCACGTCTATGATCTCGCCCACTCTATTGAGCACATTGTTGATCTCGTGATAACGTACAGCGATCGGGTTGAGATCCAAAGAGTAGATCGTAGAAGGACGCGCATGTCTGGCGATCATAATAGAGAATGACCCTACTCCTGCGAAGAAGTTCACGATAGATTCTCCCTCGGAGGCCAGATCGGCGATCCGCTTCCGTTCGTGACTGAGCCTCGGAGAAAAGTAGACTCTCTCTACGTCGACCTTGTATTGGCATCCGAACTCTTTGTGGACTGTCTCAGTTCGTTTCTCTCCTGCAAGCCACTCGAACTTACGCGTTCGAAATTGCGACTCGACTGGTCCAACTTGCCTGAGGATCACCCCAAGGTATGGAGCAAAGCCCAGCAGCTCTTCAGCGATCCGAAATCTCCTATGCTCGAGCTCTTGTGGGAGCCTCAGAATGGCTATGTCACCTACAACATCGATGCCCTTCCACAGACGGCCGAGCTGCTCATCGTCTAGAATAGCTCTAGCCGACTTTTCTAGCAGTCTCAACCTTGGACTCTCTGGACCACGTGTTCAAATTCAAGTTCATAAGGTGTCAAATGAGAGCGCTTTCACGGATTCGTCTCGAGTCAGAAGGACGACCCTGCTCACCGGATCATCAGCCGCTATCTCGTAGCCGGTGGTCTCCTCTATCTTCCTCGCGAATTCTCTGATTTCGAATTGGTAGGGCATCGCATCAATCGGTAGTCTTTGTTTCGACTCGCCCAGCCAGCTGTATCCCTTTAGTTCGATGACGGATGGAACTCCCTCTAGAATGAGTTTCGAGTAGCCCTTTGGCTCGTGCATGTTCTGTCCTTTGACCAAGGTCAGCCTCACAATCGTCCGGGAACGCTTGAAGCCCGGCATCAGTGTGAGGCTATCTCGAACTCTTTGCCAAGCGTCGGAAATCAGGGGGCGCGTTACGTTATCGTAGGTCTCTTTGTCGGGGCCGTACAGGCTGACGTACAGGTTGGTAGGTTCCACATCCCGCTCAAGCATCTCCTCAAGTCTGTTAGGCATCGTACCGTTGGTTACAAGAAAGGAGGTCATTCCTCTTCGGCCAATCTCGCTGACCAGGTCGGCGATCAACGGATAGAGCGTGGGCTCCCCGTCAAGAGAGATCGCAACGTGGATCGGATCCATCGATTCTTTGAACACCTCTTCTGTGACGCGTGGATTCGCCTTGAAACCGGACAACAGCTTTCTCTGTGCAGCAATCGCCTCATCCAAGATCAGCTCAGGCCGATCCCACACAGGCCCGGCCTCGAAACGGCCGGACGTGTGGAACCTCCAGCAGAAGACGCATCGTAGGTTGCAGAATTGCAGGGATGGCGTGAGTTGTATACATCTGTGACTTCGAATGCCATACCATCTCTTGTAGCAAAGCCGACGCCCCATGAGGGCTGCTCGCGTCCATCTGCAGATCTGAATACCCGAGTGCATTCCCACTAGCCGGTACCCAGCCCTCAGATATCTTCTCGTCGCGACAGGACCAAACTTTGAGTGTCGCTCGGTAAGCGAGGATGTGACCATCATTTCGTACAGCACTACCGGTCGATCTTGTTGCGTCGCTCACCAATGAATTGGCGTTTGAACGAATCTGAGCTACTCAACCCAGGTCTTACCTATAGGGAACGAATTCTCTGCCGAGGAGTTCTCTTGCGACAATTATCTTCATTATGTCAGATGTGCCATCGCCGATCATGGATCCCCTGATTTCTCTCAACCTATATTCGTCGAGCGTTTCCGTGGTGAAGCCTACTGCACCTCTATTTTGGATGCAATCGTTGACGACGTTGAACGCGACCTGCGGCACCCAGAACTTTGTCATCGCCGACTCTTTCGTGAAAGGCTGCTTCCTGTCTTTCAACCAGAACGCTCTGTAGCAAAGAAGTCTAGCAGCTTGAAGTGCCGTGTAGTCTTCAACGATCCGAAATTGAACCGACTCGAATTTCCCAATAGGGCTTCCAAAAGCTTTCCTCTGCTTCACGTATTCGATTGACTCGTCGAGCGCGGCTTGGGCCAGACCAACCGTCCAGAGTGCGATGTACGCGCGCATGAGATCGAAGGTTTCCATGACGTAGTAGAACCCTTTGTTTTCTTCGCCGATCAAGTTGCCCGCAGGTACTGCTACATCCCTCAGGACAAAGCCGCCGAATGAGAACAATCTCCAACCCAGCGCGTCAAAGGTGTATTTCTCAATCCCCTTGCGATCCGTCTCAACGAGGAACATGCTTACTCCCTTCGGGCCACTCTGACCCGTTCTCGCCATGAGGCAGTAGGCCGCGCACTCGTTGATCCCTGTGATGCACTGTTTTTCGCCATTGATCACGTACTGCTCACCCTTCTTGACCGCTCGAGTTGAGATAGCTGCTGCATCTGAGCCGGTGCCTGGCTCGGTTGAGGCAACACCGAGAATCTTCTCACCTTTCACGAGCGAACTCAGCCACTCGTCCTTCAACTGCTTCGAGCCGTGTAGGCTTAAGATTTCAGCCATGATGTCGCCGAGAGGTATCTGCCAGCCTGCTCGAGCGAGTTCTTCAACAGCGACCGCCATTGTCGTGGCATCGGCTTCTTGACCCCCATACTCCTTCGGCAACCTCAGGCCGATCAAGCCGGCTGCGCCCATCTTGCGATAGATCTCCCATGGGAACTGCCCCTTCCGTTCGTACTGTCGGATCCTCGGAGCAATTTGTTTCTGTGCGAAATCGCGAACGGTACGTCTGAAAAGTTCCTGTTCTTCGGTGAAACCGAAGTCCACTCTGATCTACTCCATTCTAGATGTCAACGCATTCCATTTCTTGCACCGCTGATAAGCTTGCCCTTGTCCCCCTTTCCGAGCACTTTCAGAGAAGAAGCCCTGCTAGCTTTCCCTTGAGCAATCGCCCTCTTGCAGGGCTGTGATTCCTTGGGTTCCTTGCCAAAGTAATTGTTGCAGAAGTGGGTTTCCCTGTCGATCTAGCGAGCCTTGCTCACCCGTAAATTCTACTTGTAGAGATCGATCAAGTTTCTCTTGATCAACACAATCATGAGCACTGAACTGATCACAAGCTCCGGAACCAGATAGGACCCGTTGTAGAGCGCAGAGTAGGTGTAGGCATTGGCTCCGATGTTCAGTCCCAAGTATACCTGGGGAGCATAGATTGCAAAGAAGATCACCCCAGAGATGAAGTGAGCCAGAAATCGCCCGCCGATCCCCGCGGCCACCCCGCCAACTTCATGTTTCCGAAACAGCCCTGCGAGACCAAGCGCTCCGAAAGCTATTGGATAGTCAAGCAGCATCTGTGCTGGATGAACAAAGAAGGGTTCAACAAAGAACTGTACCATTCCATGGACGACACCGGCAGTGACTCCCAACTTTGCCCCGCGCCTTAGGCTGAACCAGAATAGCGGGACCATGCTCCCGGCGGTCACCGACCCACCCTGCGGCCAAATCGAAAACTTTACAAAACTCAGAACTGTACCCAGAGCGATCGCCACAGCCATTTCTGCAAGAAGCTTCGTCCTAGACGGGATCGAAGGCTGCGACTTACCTGCCTGCTCGACAAATTCAGTTTCCTCTCTCACTACCTATCCCTCCGTTGGGTTTAGCCGGGTGCCCCGATCCGCTGAGAACTTCATTTCCCTCCGCCAGCATTGCCTGGATCAGGTTCTAAGGGTCGACGGCTCCAGCCGTCCTCTCAGCCGGGTAGACCCAGCTCCCCGGGGATGTTTGAAGGAATGCAATCCTATATAACTCAAGTGATTGACGAACGAGCTGGCGCCTCACAAGATGAGTCTTCCTACGTGCCAATTAGCCCGCCTCAGATGGCGCTCCCTTGCATCCACCTCGACGTTTTTCTATTACACCCAGTGAAATGGACGTGAACAGCGCATGATTAAGGAAGCTCAGCTCTACCAGCAGCTGACCGGAGGACGGGTTAGATGTACCGCTTGCGCGCGGTACTGCAACATTCCAGAGGGTAAGGTGGGCTACTGCGGCATCCGCCAGAACCTGAAAGGCAGACTGCACCTGCTGGTCTACGGAAAGATTGCGGCTAGCCATGTAGACCCGATCGAGAAGAAGCCGCTCACGCATTACCTCCCGGGGACAAAGATCTTCTCGATATCGACAAATGGCTGCAGTTGGAGCTGCGCCTACTGTCAGAACTACGATATGAGCCAGCGGAGAGTGGTGGAGGGGGCGGATGCAACGCCTGAGCAGATCGTTCGCTTGGCCGAGCAGTATGCGTGTCAGAGCATCGCATACACCTACAATGAGCCAACGATATTCTTGGAATTCGCCCATGACGCGGGAGTGATTGCACGCAAGAAGGGACTCCACAACGCTTTCGTCTCCAACGGATACGCCACGCCAGACGCAGTGAAGATGATGAGCGTATTCCTCGATGCGATAACTGTAGACTTCAAGGGCAACGGGGAAACCAACTTTCTGCGACGCTACGTCGGTGTCCCCGATGCGGCACCGATTTACCAGACATTGCTGGACCTGAAGAATGCGAAGGTTCACATCGAGATCACGGACCTGATCGTGCCGACAATTGGAGACGACGTTCAAGAGGCCAGAAAGCTCTCTCGCTGGATCTACGACAACCTCGGCCCTGACACTCCAACGCACTTTCTCAGATTTCACCCCGACTTCAAGTTGAGCCACCTGCCTTGGACGCCGGTTCAGACACTTGAGCGACATCATGAAGTGGCAAAGGCGGAGGGCCTCAAATACGTCTACGTCGGCAACGCCCCAGGCCACCCCCTTGAGAACACGTACTGCGCCGGGTGCGGTAGCATTGTGGTCAAGAGATACGGGTTCGATATTGCAGGCTGGTACATGGACAAGAATAACAACTGCCTGAACTGCGGCGAACACATCCCGATCGTCGGGACGCTCAGTCAGTCCGCCAATGGTGACAGGTTCTTTCCTGTGATGCTCGAGCAGTAAAACGCCCCCAGCCTGATACAATCAGGCTCAGTCTGACCAACGGATTGGGAGATCTCACGGGGCTTTACTGCTCTGAGGATTCCTTGGAGAGTTCCTTCAAGAGCTCCCTCTGTCGATTCGTTAGCTTGGTCGGGATACGTATGAGGACCTCGACAAGTTCGTCGCCCTTGCCTCCGCGGGGTCTGGGCATCCCTCTCCCTCTAAGCCTGAAGACTGTTCCGGGCTGTGTACCTGGAGGAATCTTCACCCTCGCCATACCTTCGAGGGTGGGAACATCTACCTCCGTTCCAAGCGCCAGCTCCGGAAATCCTAGCTCTGCACGGTAGATGAGATCGTCCCCGTCTCTCAGCAGAAGCTCGTGCGGCCTTGCGTGCACAACAACATATAGGTCGCCGGCCTGTTCTCCGACTTCACCAGGCTCCCCTTCTCCAGCCAGTCTGAGATAGCTACCAGACTCGATGCCTGGCGGAATCTTGACTGAAATCTTGCGAGTTCGACGTACTCGGCCTGCACCTTTGCACTCTCCGCAGGGGGCCTCAACGATCGTTCCTCTCCCCCGACAAGTACTGCAGGGTTCGATCCTCACGAACCGTGCGAAGCCTGCCTCTTGAACCTGCTGCACTTGGCCGGTGCCATTGCATCTTGAGCAACGCTTGGGCTTCGTTCCAGGTCTTGCACCTGTTCCCCCGCAGGTTGGGCAGATCTCGGTCCTTGGGACCTCGATCTCACGTCTTATGCCTTTGTAAGCTTCTTCGAGCGTAATGCTAGTGTCATATCTCAAGTCCGCTCCGCGTGATACCCGGTACCGCTGCCCACTTCCGAAGAAGCGGTCGAAGATACTTTCGAATCCGCCAAATCCGAACCCGATATCTCGGAAGATCTCCCCGAAATCCACCCCTCTGAAGAGATCATCCCACGAGTACCGGCTGTCTATTCCAGCATGGCCAAACTGGTCATACTCTATTCGTTTCTCGTCGTCGGAGAGGACCGCATATGCCTCGGAGATTTCCTTGAACTTCTCTTCGGCATCTGGAGACTTGTTCCGGTCAGGGTGGTATTGAAGCGCTAGCTTTCTGTACGCGTTCTTGATGTCGTCCTTGCTGGCGTTCCGAGGAACATTCAGGACATCATAGTAGTCGGGTCTCTTCAATCTGTCTCAGCCGTTGCTGTGTTGCGCTAAGATGCTCTACTTCTTCTCGTCCTTGACCTCGTATTCCGCGTCAACAACCTTCTTTCCGGGTTCACCTTGAGGAGGAGGCTTACCTGTCGCGGCCTGCTCGCTCTTCGCCCTTTCCTGAGCGACCTGCTGGTAGACGACTGTTCCTACTTCCTGCAGAACCTTCGCTAGGGCCTCACTCTTGGTCTTAATGACCTCGACATCCTTCCCCGCCAGCGCCTTCCTAAGCTCGTCCACTGCCTTGTCGAGCGTCTCCACCTGATCCTTTGTCAACTTCTCGGCGAGGTCTTTCTTCGTCTTCTCTGTTGTGTATATGAACGAGTCTGCGTTGTTGCGGACCTCTGCCTCTTCTTTTCGCTTCTTATCCTGCTCAGCGAACTGATCCGCCTCCTTGACCATGCGGTCCTTCTCTTTTTCAGATAGCTTTGTAGAAGCGGTGATAGTGATCCGCTGCTCCTTTCCAGTTCCCAGGTCTTTCGCTGAGACATTCAATATCCCATTCGCATCGATGTCGAATGTGACCTCGATTTGTGGGACACCTCTAGGGGCCGGTGGCATACCGACCAAGTTGAACATACCGAGCGAAACGTTGTCATTGGCCATTGACCGTTCGCCTTGAAGCACATGCACCGTGACGCTCGTCTGAAAGTCCGCTGCCGTCGTGAAGACCTGGGTTCGCTTCGTCGGAATAGAAGTGTTCCTTTCGATCATTCGTGTGAAAATCCCTCCAAGTGTCTCCACACCTAGTGAGACAGGAGTTACATCAACTAGCAGAAGATCTGTCACTTCTCCAGCAAGGACTGCGCCTTGGATCGCCGCGCCCACGGCGACGCACTCCATGGGGTCAAGGCCCCTCTCTGCAGGTTTGCCCAACGTTTCCTCGACGAACTTTCGCACAAGGGGCATTCGCGTCTGCCCCCCGATGAGAATTATCTTGTCGATGTCGGCAAGGGTGAACTTTGCGTCTTCAATCACTCTCTTGATCGGTATTCCGATTCGCTGAACGATTGGAAGGGCCAGTTCCTCGAGCTTTGCGCGCGTCAACGTTACATGCAGATGCTTGTCTTGCATTATGAAGGGCAAGTCGACGTCCGTGGTGATGAGCGTGGAAAGTTCGATCTTTGCTTTCTCAGCTGCCTCCTTGAGTCGAGTCATGGCCATCTTGTCAGGGGTCAGATCGATTCCTGTCTGCCGCCGAAACTCATCGACAAGGTATTCGACAACGGCGTTGTCAATGTCAGCTCCGCCTGTTTTGGTGTCTCCGCTGGTAGCGAGAACTTGGAAGACCGTCCCTGTACCCCCAGGTTCCAAGCCAAAATCCATCAGCGTGACATCGTGGGTTCCACCGCCGAAGCTGAAGACCAAGATCTTCATCTCCTTCTTGAGCTTGTCCAATCCGTAGGCGAGGCAGGCGGCGGTGGGCTCGTTGATTATCCTTGCAACTTCAAGGCCAGCTATCTCGCCGGCATCTTTGGTTGCCTGCCTTTGATTGTCATTGAAGTGAGCGGGAACAGTGATCACGGCCTTCTTTACAGGCCCACCAAGGAAGGTCTCTGCATCACGCTTGATCTTCTGAAGAATAAACGCGGAAATCTGCTGAGGCGTATACTCTTTGCCGAAAACGGAAACCCTGTAATCCGTGCCCATCTTCCGCTTGACCTCAAATACCGTTCCTTCTGGGTTAGCGGTGCCCTGTCTCTTTGCGGGTTCACCAACCAACAGCTGCCCGTCCTTCGTGAAGGCAACAACCGATGGAAACATCTTACCAGCCATCGTTGGTCCTTCGGCGCTCGGAACCACAGTAGGTCGTCCAGCTTCCATGATCGCAGCTGCCGAGTTTGTGGTTCCAAGATCTATGCCTAGTATCTTCTCCTTCGCCGGTTGCCCCGAGCCGCTCAAGTCTTCTCACTCTCAATCGGTTTTGACTTGTCGGATTCCGCCATGTGCGGAACCGCGATTTTAACAATACTCGGCCTGATCAGCTTTCCTTTCAGCGTAAACCCCTTCCTAACCTCCTCCAGAATCGTTCCCTCTTCCGTGTTGTCGCCCTCGATACGTTCGACTGCCTCGTGCAAGGCTGGATCGAACTTTTTCCCAATCGCGTCTATCGGAGCCAAACCCTCTATCGTAAGCAGGTCGCGCAACTTCTTCAAGACGATCTCGAGACCACCTGCTACAGCGCTCGCACCCTCGGTGTCTTTTGCGGCTTTCAGTGCAAGCTCCAACTCGTCAATAACTGAGAGAAGGTTCTGAATCAGCCTCGCCTTTCCCGCATCGACTCTCGACTCAACCTCTTGATCTAGGCGTCTTCGATAGTTCTCAAAGTCTGCTTGGGCGTAGAGGAGCTTGTTCAGATACTCTTTCGATTTCTCTTGTTCCCGCCTCAGCTGCTCCCTCAGACAGAATACCTCGTCAGCCGCGATTAGCTTCAGCTGACCTTGAGGTGCTCCAACCAGAGGGTGCTTTCCTGAGGAAGGCGCCCTCCTTTGCTTCTCTTGCTTTGCGGGTGCGCTTTCCTTTTCGGGAGGTTCTTCCGAGGCTGTTTGCTCAGGAAGGCTCATGTAGTGTTCCTCACAAGTACCTTTCAAGGAGAGCGAGAAGATCAGACCCCAAGATCCTCGATCTATAAGTTTTTTGGCAGATTGCCGGGCTCTGTTAACTTGGGCGGTTTTGTCTCGTCTGGAGTGGTGGATGTGGCGCGGTGGCGGCCGCCAGCAACGTCTCATTCCTCGCCAGTCTGGATTCTAGAAGCCCAGGAAATAACGATTCTGAGGGTCGCGCTGCTCATACCAAAGAGGCCGCGAGAAATCCACAATCCCTCAAGTTAACAGAGCCGATTGCCGTAACTGGACCTGGTCTCCGCTGAAGATCCGCAGTGTCGTACAAGTCACACGATACCCTCGTCATGAGGGGCTTTGGAGAAGAGTAATCCCACCTAATAGCTCGGCGGATACGAGAGTATGAGGTTTACTCCGAGCTTGTGCCTTGGAACACAAGCATTCATTGACCAGTAATCACCATGCCGTCCACAATGCCTCAAAGAAGTTTGAGACTTCATCTGCACAAGCGTAATCTGCTACAATGCGAGTTACGGCGAGGGGACAGATGTTGGCCGAATTCAAGATAGGAGACTGTACCATTGTAGTCCGGATGGGCGACATCACCCAGACAGAGGCAGATGCGATTGTGAACCCAGCAAATAGCAGACTGATGATGGGAGGTGGGGTGGCGGGCGCAATCAAACGAGCTGGTGGGTCAGAAATCGAGAAGGAAGCACTTCAAAGAGTCCCAGTCTCCGTCGGTGAGGCCATCGCCACGACCGCAGGAAGACTCCGAGCGAAGCATGTCATTCACGCACCCACGATGCCACGACCCGCAATGGGCACGAACACGGCGAACGTTCAGAAAGCCACCGCCGCTGCGCTCAAGCTTGCAAGGCAGCTGAGACTTTCAACCATCGCAATTCCGGGCATGGGGACTGGAGTTGGCGGCGTCCCTGTTCAGAAAGCAGCCGAAACAATGGTTAGCGCCATCAGGCGGCATGTTTCCGAAGGAACAACAGTGAAGCGCATCTTCCTAGTCTCCATTGACAAGGCGCTGACCGACGCATTCGAATCAGCTCTACAGTAGTTGCCCGCCATGACCGACGCTTGGCTTTCTCATAACGCGCGGCTTGAGTCCTAGCCTCATGTAGCGTGATCCAACCCGTCGCTCCAGTGATCGCAAGGATTCATTCGCCACCAGAAAGTGTGACTCACAGCGGCAATCAGAAGAACCGATCCCACCTCGAAGAATCCCAATGCGCGGGTCTTGCAAAAGTCCCACGTTCACTCGACATTCAGCTCTACTCGCGGTCTCGGCGAAAACTACTGAAACGACGCGCGCCGACTCACATGCCAAGATTCGGTCGATGTGCCAGAATTCCCTCTTCTTTCGTCTCAGGTGACGCTGAATCCTCGCTTCCAACGAGATTGAGCCGCGTCCTAGGGCGGAGCCGGTATAGAGGTAAAGGCCCGATCCCAAGACTACTGAGCCATTCTTTCCTAGGCGGGTCCGGCGCGGGTGGAAGAAGCGAATGATTAAAGTGTATACGCCCTTCAAGCCCTATTTCGTCTCATTACAAATGCTCTCATCGGACACCAACTACTATGAATTGATTGTGGTGCTGCAAACTGAAAGCATTGATCTTGGCCGGAGGATATGCAACCAGGCTCCGGCCCTTGAGCTATGCACTCCCCAAGCTTCTCTTCCCGGTCGGCGGCAGACCCCTTCTCGAACAAACAATCGAACATCTATCATTTTTTGGCGTTGACGAGGCGATCCTTGCCGTGAACTACATGGCCGACCAGCTGAGAGAGTACTTTGGGGAGGAGTATCACGGCGTAAAGATCACCTACTCTCTTGAACCAAGACCTCTCGGAACCGGTGGGCCTATCGGGTTTGCCCGCCAACACTACGACATCAGGGAGCCACTGCTTGCAATGAATGGCGATATACTAAGCGACGTTGACATCGACGCAATGTACGGAGTACACGAATCCAATGAGGCGGCAGTTACGATCGCCTTGCACGAAGTCGACGATCCCACGCGTTTCGGAGTCGCGGGACTCGACGGGCAATCTAGGATTCGAGAATTCTTGGAAAAACCGAAACTTGCAGATGCCCCGAGTAGGCTGATCAATGCTGGGGTATATCTAATGGAACCTGAAGCGATTGATCGTATCCCTCAAGGAAGAAGAGTCATCATTGAACGCGAGGTCTTCCCTGCTCTGGCTAGGGAGGGAAAGCTCTTTGGGTATATCCATTCAGGAACATGGTTCGACATCGGAAACATCACAGACTTCAAGAACGCAAACTTTGCCTTGCTTGAGAACAAGTCAAAGGACAAAGTCGTCGAAGGAAACGATGTCACGATTGCTGAGTCTGCAAAGTTGACGCATCCGGCGCTCATTGGCGACCATGCAATTGTGGAGGAGGCCGCGAAGGTGGGGCCGCGAACCATCATCGGGCGCCGCGTGCAGATCCGCAGAAATGCGAGCCTTACGGGGAGCATAGTATTCGACGACGCGGAGGTAGGTACCGACTCTTCAATCGATGGAGCGGTGATAGGGAACCGCGCTACAATAGGCAGAGGGGTTATCGTTGAGCAGGGATCAGTGATCGCCGGATACGTAAGAATTCATGACAGTGTTCGGATCACGCGTGGTGTCTATGTTCACCCGTACAAGGACATCGATCATGACATACTGAGCCCGGGTCATGTGGTTTAGATGACCGCCGCAATGGATGAACGGCGCCTATTCGGCACCAACGGCGTCAGAGGTATCGTGAACAAGGAGCTGACGCTTGACCTAGTCCTTGAACTATCCCAAGCCATCGGGACCTTCTTCAAAGCAGGAAAGATGGCCGTTGGCTCTGACGGTCGCACGAGCAGCCCAGCATTTCAGAACTTGGCTATGGGCGGACTGGCTTCAGTTGGGTGCAAGGTCTACGATATTGGCCAGGCTCCAACTCCCATGATCGATTTTCTGACGCGCGCTTGGAAGTTTAATGGTGGAATCGCCGTCACCGCAAGTCACAACCCGCCTGAATACAATGGAATCAAGACCATCGCATCCGACGGCATAGAAACGGACAGAGATGAAGAACTCGAGATCGAGAAGATCTACTTCAGCAGGTCTTGGAAGAGAGCAGATTGGGACCGCGTAGGAGACATAGTCAAGCCATCGTCCGGCCTTCGCGAGTACCTGGACTCAATCAAGAAACAGGTGGACATCGATCAAATTGCATTACGACACATGAAGGTGGCCGTCGACCCTGGAAACGGCGTATCAGCGCTCACGACGCCCATACTGCTGTCGGAACTGGGCTGCAAAGTTCTCACAATCAACGCCAATGTAGACGGAATGTTCCCCGGCAGACCCTCCGAACCAAGACCTGACACCATTGGTTCGCTTATGAGCCTCGTAAGATCCTCTGGAGCCGACTTCGGTGTTGCACTTGATGGAGATGGGGACCGAGCCATATTCGTTGACGAGACAGGCGAAGCACACTGGGGCGACAGAAGCATGGCTTTGATTCTTGAGAACCATTGGTCAACCAAGCCGGGAAGCACAATCGTAACGCCTGTCAGCTCATCAAGGGCGATAAGAGAGATCGCTGACGCTAGAAATGGGAAGATCTTTTGGACGCGAGTTGGAAGCGTTGATGTTTCCCACAAGATGATTGAGATAGGCGCCGAACTCGGAGCAGAGGAGAACGGCGGCATCTTCTACGGCCCCCACATCGCAGTCCGGGATGGGTCAATGGCTTCCGCGCTGATTGCGGACATCCTTGCAAAAACGAAGGAAAGACTCTCGAAGCTTCTATCAGCGCTCCCCGCCTACCACCTTGCAAAGGAGAAGATCCCCTGCCCAAACAATCTGAAGAAGAAGGTGCTAGATAGCCTGCGTGAGCGGACGAGCAGGTACAACCCCGAAACAATCGATGGGGTGAAGATCTGGTTCGAAGACGAGACCTCAGTTCTAGTCAGACCGAGTGGCACAGAACCCATCTTCAGGGTCTTTGCGGAAGCGAAATCAGCAAGCGCCGCAAAGAACTTGGCCGATGAATACAAAGCAATTCTCGCCGAGATCATCAAGGAGAAGGACCGTGATGCTTGATGCCTATTCTGGCATCATGGTTCTCGTGATCTCTCTAGCCGCTTCTGCCACGACCTACCTGACGATACCACAGCTCGCCTCATGGCTGAGGCGTCGAGGCATAGTCGGGACGGACATTCACAAACTCGAAAAACCGAAGATTCCTGAAATGTGCGGATTGTCAGTAGTCGCTGGGCTTGTTGCTGCGGGCTTGCTATCATCCCAAATATTTGCTGCGAATTGGAAAGGGGCCCTCGCCTTTGTAGGAACAGTGCTGATTGCTGGAACCATCGGAGCGATCGACGATCTTAAACCGCTCGGCTCAAAGTTGAAACCCGTCCTAACAGGGCTTGCAGCGGCTCCTATTCTGGTCCTAGGAACCTACGACCCCCATCCTATCTTCCCTCTGATAGGCACGATCAGATTGACGATTATCTATCCTTTCCTAGTCCCACTCGCCATCGCTATACCAGCTAACGCGGTCAACATGCTCGATGTTTTCAACGGCTCCATGAGTGGAACCCTTGCGACCGTTTCACTTGCGCTTGCGTTGGTGCTCATTTTTTCTGGGAATTCGACAGGTGCTAGCCTCGCGCTAGCCATGGCTGCCTCCCTGTTCGCGTTCTATCTCTTCAATCGTTACCCAGCGCGCGTCTTCGGCGGAGACATTGGAAGCCTGGCCGCCGGAGCCGCGGTAGGAGCGCTTTCAATTATCGGGCGAATTGAGGCGATCACGATTGTGGCGTTGGCTCCTTACATAATGAACGCATTCTACGGCCTCGCATCCATTGGCCGGCTTTACGAAAGACGAGAGATCAAATCCCGTCCCGTCAGACTGAGGGACGACGGAATGCTCGAAGCGACCACCGAGAAGAACGCTCCCGTAACCCTTGCAAGACTGATCCTCGCTGAAGGCCCATTGCGCGAGCAACAAATTGTCCATGTGATGATGATACTCACAGCCGTATCGTCTGCAATAGCGATATTGACATTCTTCATTCCCGAGGCGCCCTAGTTTGCGGTTGGTTGCTCTCGGGGGGCTCGTCGTATTCGTTTGCTCCTCAGTGATCTTCGGAACCTTCCTCATCACCAGATTCGTGATGTTCATTCTCCCATCTTCAATGACCCAGTTCCGCGTCATCACAGACATCCTTAGAGTGCTTCTCGCTGTTGCGCTCGCCTACGCTTGGCTTCGTATTTGGAAAATTATTACAGACCGGTACTTCTGGCGGTCCGTCGGGGCCTTCGCAAGAGGCCGAGATGAGCCATGACGACGTCTACAGGATCTTCCATCTTGGCCAAGAGCTTACCAGCCTTCTCCTTTTGACGATTTGCGAGCTTCGGATCCGCTATGAATCTGCGGACCCTACTAACGATTCTGTCGGCGGACAGGATTCTCTCCGCGAGTCCCAGCTTGAACAGATATCTGTCGACGTATGTGGGTTCGGAAGGGTAGCAGCTGATCGTCGGAACTCCCATTAGCGCTGCCTCCGCGCTCATGGTTCCTCCCGCCCCGACGAAGGCCGAAGTCCGAGAAAGTAACCCTATAGCGTCAACTACTTTGGCCGGCACAGTCGCGAGGTCAGATAGTTCTCTTCTCAGCATTTCGGCCTGCTTCTCGTATCGTGGAAGAACAACAACTTCGACGCCTAGTTTGCTCAGTCGGCGGGCCAATTGACCGATGATGTTCTTTCCCCGTGTCTCACTTCGAAGAAGATACGAGGCGTACTCCTCCTCCGTTCGCAAGACAACTATCGGCTTCTCCCAGTGCAAGCCCCACCTGTCGTTAGGACTCTGACGATGAGCATAAGCCCGTATCCACACCGCTGGATCGAGTGCGTCGTACTGAACTATGTTGGATGAAGTAATGGCATATCGTTTCCATGCTACCTTGGGAACGGCTCTCGGAGTGAACAGCTTCCTCGACAGCGGAAGCGAAAGCTTGCAGACCGCTTCAGCGTGCGGGGAGTCACAGATCGCGTAGTGGATGATGGCGAGTCCGTATGATACTCTCGCAGCCTCTGGCGAACAGAAAGAGATGGCCAGACCAGGGTTCTCCTTGGCTACGTAGCCCGCAAGCTCCGTGATCCTCTTGGAGCTCTCGATGAGTTTTAGTGACAAATCGCCGCCGCCATGTTTTCCGATGACTCTTGCGTCAATGTTGCGTATCTGGAGGAGTTGCTCAACTTCCCTGTAATGCCTAGCGGTGACGATGACCTCGTGTCCAAGCTCTCTCAGTCTTTGGACGAAGACAGAGAACAAGTTCACCTGTTTCGGCGTCAATATGTCTATCCAGATTTTCATGGCCACTCGTCCGCCACAAGCTTTCTAGATCCGTTCTTCATGCAAGTGATGGAAGTGCCCATAGAGCGAAATAAGAACTGCTAAATACGGCTTCCATTCGAGCCTACCTTCTGGTGTTTCTGGGTGCCTCCGTCAGAGCTCATGAACACGAATCCCAATGATATCTCAGCGAAATTGAAGGTGGGATCATTCACCATTGCGGTAGTGGGACTGGGCTGGATTGGGCTACCCTTGGCATGCCTTTTCGCAGAGGCTGGGGCTCGTGTTATTGGCGCCGATCAGAATTCGTCTCTCGTGAAGATGATCAACTCCGGGAAGTCAGCAATCAAGGAAGAGGGACTTCCGGAGCTTCTAAGGAAAGTCGTGCGTTCGGGCAAGCTGACGGCAACCACAGAGACGGCGAACGCCTCCTCGGAAAGCGACGTAATCGTGATCACGGTCCCGACAATGATCGATCGTCACAGAAAGCCGGATTATCATCATGTAGAGGAAGCTTCCACGGACATTGGCAAGGGAGTCCGACCGGGGTCTCTTGTAGTCTTTCAGAGCACGTGTGGCCCCGGCGTTACCGAGCGAATTGTGAAAACCACGATTGAGAAATATTCCGGACTGAAAGCGGGAGAAGACTTTGGAATCGCCTACAGTCCGATCAGGGCAATGGGAGGCCAGGGGCTTTCTGACCTACGGAAGTATGCAAGAGTAGTGGGTGCGATCAACAAGAAGAGCGCCGATGCCGCCATCGCTGTCCTCTCTTGCGTCGTCGATGGCAAATTGATCAAGACCAGCGACATGGCGACGGCTGAAGCGTCGAAACTTTTCGAGACAGTCTACAGAGATGTGACTATCGCGCTCGCAAACGAATTCGCGCTCTTCTGTGAGGAGGCTCGAATCGACTATTTCGAAGCAGCCAGGGCAGCAAACTCTCAACCCTACTCTCACCTGCTGCTGCCCGGCGTGGGCGTCGGCGGACACTGTCTCCCGGTCTATCCCTATCTCCTGGTTTCGGAAACTACCAACCTGAAGTTCAAGCTACCGCTGGAGTCGAGGAGCATTAATGATCAGATGCCCCGGCACGTGCTGAGGCTTGCTGCTGAAGGCTTGAGGACTCGCGGCAGGAGTGTGAAGAGATCTCGGTTCACGGTTCTAGGGGTCACCTATCGACCCAATGTTAAAGAAACCCGATTCTCCCCCGCGATCGAGCTCATCAATCTCATCAAGAAACGAGGTGGCAGAGTCTGCGTCTACGATCCACTGTACACTGCAGACGAGCTGAAACAGATGGGATTTCACGCGGAGCCAACACTCCCGGGAGCACTGGAGAAGGCCAACTGTGCAGTTCTAGCGGTAAATCATCATGAACTCAACTCCATCAAGGCCATTGATCTCGCTGCCAACATGTCAAAGGACTCGGTCGTCGTTGATTGTACAGGAACTCTTGAGCCTGGTGACATCGAGAAGCTGGGCCTGGCCTACAGAGGCGTTGGAAAGGGGCTATGGTCCAAGTAGCGACACGAAGGCAAACTGATAAACGCAAAGGCACGTTGTACGTGAAGTGTCTGAGGGAAATCATGTGAAGAATAGACTAATGGAGATACTAGCGTGCCCGATCGACAAGACCTATCCTCTAGAGCTTCATGTTTTCGAGAAGAACGAAGAGATAGTGTCAGGAATCATCGTCTGCCCAAGATGTAACCGGTGGTACCCGATAATCGACGAGATCCCGCACATGCTTCCTGACGATCTGAGAGAGGAGAAGGAAGACTTGGCTTTCCTTCAAAAGTGGAAGGGGAAGATTCCTCAGAAGATGCTCTCAGAAGGCCGACCGTTCAAGCTTGGCTAGCGTCGTCTAACGAGAATGAAGGAT
>CAYMZN010000010.1:0-5894 GCA_964394935.1 uncultured Candidatus Bathyarchaeia archaeon
ACACACACAAAATGACTCTTCCCAACTCCCCTAGGGGAAGAATCCACTAACAACCCCTCTTCCCTAGCAAACCATTGGGATCAGGCGTTTCGTCTTCTGCATGTAAGTGCGGTAGTCTTGGCCGAACTCTTCCAGCAACATTTCCTCTTCGCGCCCAATGCGCCAGACGAGAATCGGTACGAATAGAACTGGCAGCAGAATGGCAATGAGGCTACTCAGAGCTAAGCCAATTCCAATGAGGCACAAGATTGCCCCCAGGTACCCTGGATGACGCACCAATCGATAAGGGCCGTTCGTGACCACACGATGGCCGGGCTGCACACCCAACCGAGAGGTGTATAGCCCGTGAAGTAACCACATCGCTGTCGCCTGCAGGACGTCACCTACTGCAAAGAGAGATAATCCAAGCCAAGCCAGCAACCCGTCACGGGGATGGGACCGTTGAAGTTTGCGTACTCCCAAGGCGCCACGACGATGATGGCGATCATGATCGGTCCGCCAAGCCCTGTGAAGATTCGCTGACTCTTGTCATAGGTCGAGACAACTCCTCGTTGTCGCCCTAACGCTGTGACGAGTCCCCATACGATCCAAAGGGCGAGGTACAGCGCTCCGACTGGCTGGCGAAGGAAGGCTACGCCTCCGCCCAGTAGAACCACAATCGCTGAGAAAGCCACCATCGAGACAAGCCATGCGATCAATTTGACTGCAATTGTACTCAAACTTCGCAATGGCATCCGCCTCAAGTGGCAGCGTCGTGGAGCTACACATGGGGCTCGGTAAAGCTGTTATGTGGCAGACAATAGGAGAGAAAGGAGAGGTCGTTTGGCGGATTCTTTCTCTAACGAGTGGGACGGTCATTTTGTGCATGTTGTCTCTTGGTGCGGGCGTCTTAGTTTGAACCCTTCATCCTGTGCGTGAAAGGGGCTGTGCGGCGGCTTGGTCTTGAACCGCGTTGTTGTTTTCTCTTTGAGGCGAATCGATTTGAGTGAGGAAACTAGGCAAAGAGACAGCCCGACGAGACGTCACGGTTCCAATCTTCTCATGAGATTCCTTTCCTGACTACAAATGGTCTCGCGACTTCCTTGTTCTTTGTCAAGGATCAGTCTGAAACCCACATACGCTGAGTCATACTGGCAGTGGAGCGGAGAGGCATGATGAAGAGAGGCGGTCACGTGATCAGGCAGCTGAGTCATAGGGGCCTTCGCCCGGGTTTTGAGAAGACCACCCACAACCTCTGTCCGAGCTGTGGAAATGCTGATCTCACAGTCTATTTCAAGTCAGCCAGTCGAGTGAGGGTGGGAGCGTATTGCTATTCGTGCGGTTTGGTAGGTTTCTTCGCTCGGAACGAGTTCTTTGAACTCGGAAGAATGACATCCCGTCTGGTTCCATATCGAAAGGTCTCGGAACTAGCCAGCGGTTAACACGCGGCCTTCCGGGTTTCCTCATCTACTTCCTGAGATACCTAGGAACAGAATCTCTCGGCGATGCTGCGGTAGACCTCTCCTGAGTCTAGCACATCGTCCACGCCAATGTACTCATCAGCGGAATGGGCCACTCCGATGTCTCCGGGCCCAAAGATGCAAGTTGGGATCGAGGCCAGATTGGATAGGAGGGCGCCGTCAGTCCAGTATGGAACTCCAATGACAGGCGCACCCCGCTTTGTCTTGTCCACAAGCGCCTGCCGCAGTAGCTTAACGATCGTCTCGGCCGGGGCTGTTTCGAGAGGGGGCATATCATAGGTGCTTCGCGCCGTAGCGTTGAAGTCCGCGTTCTCATGCTTGATACGTTGGAGAATTTCCTCGATCTCGGCCATCACAAATCCAACCGATTCCCCTGGAAGTGTTCGTCTCTCAAGTCTCAGGACGCACCGTTCCGGGACTATGCTCCAATCGGTGCCCCCCTCTATGGTTGACGTGTGAATCTTCGGGCTCCCTAGAAGCGGGTGCACACGACTTTCGAGCCTCTCTTGGAGTTCCTCGATTCTTGAGGCAACCTTCGCCGCGTGCAGTATGGCGTCCACTCCCTTCTCGGGAACTGACCCATGCGCTGCTCTACCTTTGGTTTCGACCTCGATCCAGACAAACCCCTTGTGAGCTGTGGCCACTCTCATCTCAGTGGGTTCGCCCACGATAGCCGCGTCAGCCCTGTACTCCTCCAAGAGCTTCTTCGTTCCGATGCTCTTGTACTCCTCATCCACGACGGCGCTGAAGATCAGGTCTCCAGGCAGGCTCGAACCTGAATCGATTAGAGACTTCACCGCTCCGATCATGGCTGCTAGCGCTCCCTTCATGTCACATGCGCCTCTGCCGTGCAGCTTGCCATTCTCGATGAACGGCCTGAATGGCTGGATCGTCATCCCCTCCACGCCCACGGTATCCATGTGGCCGTTGAGCATCAGGCTCCGCCCACCGCCCGACCCTGTCAGAATCCCGATCACATTCGACCTCCCGTCGGCGACAGGCTGTCTCCGCACATCAAGGCCGCTGATCGAGGCAAGCCGATCATAGATGAGGTTCGACAGCGCTGACTCGCCTGGTCCCCTACCGACTGCGGGGTTGACGCTGTTCGTCGCAACCAAGTCCTTCAGAAGATCCACAACGAAAGCGCGGTCAACGTTCTCTGCGGGGTCCATGCGAATCAGGGCATAGTCTTGATTGGTCTGTGAATTACAAAGTTTCCGGACCATTGTTGGACAGGGCTTCCCGGGCCGTCGTTCCGGCAATCTGGGCCCCAATTCAGGTCCTTGGTCTGACGAGGACCAAGGCGATCATGCCGATGATCGCGATAGATGACATGGCCAAGCTGTATGTGAACGCTGCACTCATGGAGAACTGATCCCAAAGCGCCCCGAAGACGAGGTTCGCCACGAGCGAGCATGCGCCGATGACGAGATAATAGACTGCGTACCCGGTTCCCTTCAACTCATTCGAGACAAAGGAGGGTACCAAAGCTCGCTGTAGAGTCTCTGAGATCCCGAGATACGACCCGTAGATGAAAGCTATCGGAAACGCCAGCAAAGCGCCTTCAGTGGTCATGAGCCCCGCCAAAGACGCGGCGAAGAAGACTCCGAAGCCCACGGCCAGAATCTTGTCCCGTCCAAATCTGTCTGCCAGCACGCCTGATGGCAGACCCATCACCACGGTCGCTACGTTCAACGTGGTATACACGAGAAGAATCATCCCTTTCTCAACGCCTAGAGCGCCGGCCTTCACTAAGACGAATGAGAAGTTGTAGGCGCCAAGCGCGAAGATCCCCATCACGACCAGAAAGACGCGGAACTTCCTCGTGAGAACCATCCTCGCGTTCTTGAACAGGTTCGTCGAGACGCCAGGCGTCTTCCGATCTCGGACGAAGAATGCGAGAACGATGAGCGCTATGGCTCCCGGAACGAAAGACAGCCAAAAGAGCCCTCTCGTTCCGAGGAGTGGGAGCAGGAGGAAGGCGAGTGTTGGCCCGAGGATCGCGCCGAGCTGGTCGATCGACCGATGCAGGCCAAACGCTCTGCCGCTTCGAGTTTCTCTCACAGAATCGCTGATCAGCGCATCGCGCGGCGAGGTCCGGATGCCCTTCCCGAGCCTATCCGCCAGCCTCACCGTCAGCACGTCTGTCCAACTCGTCGCAACAGCGAATAGAGGTTTTGCGAACGTCGAAAGCCCGTAGCCGAGCAGGACAAGGGGCTTGCGCCGCCCAATGCGGTCTGAGATCGCTCCCGAGAAGACCCGAAAGAGATAGTTCAAGGATTCCGCCGCGCCTTCCATCAGGCCAAGTAGCGCCTTAGTCGCGCCCAGCTCAATGGTCACAAAGTAAGGCAGAATGCCGAGGATCATCTCAGTTGAGACGTCCGTGAACAGACTCACTATCCCAAGGTTTGTCACGTTCTTGATTCCAAGTTCTTCTGAAGGCTTCGCGTTCGACGCATCACTGCTCCCGATCAACTCTCAGCGTCCTCGTTGGTCACGGAGTCATGGGACTACGATGCCGAACGTAGCGCACTTATCTTCTTTCTTGTTTAGTAGCGGCTTCTAATGCATGAATGGTCGGTCTAGGGGGATTCACGCGAAGTACTTGCGTAACTCCATTGCGAGATCCTCAGGCGAGTCAAAGACCTCGCTCTCATCCAAGAAATACCGAAGGCCCCACACATCATTGACATTGTGACTTTGGAATCCGTACCTAGTAGCGGCCTTCAGAACAATCGAGCCGTACGGCGAGTCTACACCGAACGGGGAAGAGAATACTACGACGTTAAAGCTTCTGATCCCAGCATCGTCGTAGTACATCAGTATGCGCGACAGTCCATCCGCGAGACTTGACAACGTGCGGCTTGAGGCACGCGTGAGATCAGAGTCGTCGCTTGTCACTCCCCAAGTCTCGTCGGAACCGGTCGGAGAATATGCGGTGATCCAGTCGGAGACGCCCAAAGATCCCAGATGGCGTTCCTTGCGGGTTTTCTCCTCGGCTACGAGGTCCTTCCAGTAATTCGAGCGGTTCGCCTCCCAGTACTCTCGCGCCTTCAGATCAACTTCCGCGAGCATGTTGAACGCTTGATCGCTCGCCAGCGCCTGCATGTGGGGATGCACCACCGTTGAGCCTGCAGGTGGAAGAGAATTCATCAGTAGCACTCCGTACCTGACTTGGGAGTTTTTCTTGTGTTCAAGGCGGAGATATCGCGTTGAGGCCTCCAACGCATCAGCTAGTAGTTTGGCTGTGAGCTGCTTCGGTCTGAGATAGTGGCTATCCGAAACGACGGTCACCGCGTTGAATTCAGAATGAGCGAAGAGGCTAGGAAACGTCCTGGCTTCACCAACGCGGATCACCCCTTCGGGCACTAATTCCGCAATAAATCTTGGCGTGGAATTTTCGGCCTTCTCCGGGCAGAACGGACAGGTTTCGCGTGTCCGCTGGGCGGTCTCAAGGAGCGATGGCTCATCCGTCCGGAAGTATCGCTTGACATAGTCACGTCTGCCCTTCAGTACGATGCTTCTTCGGCCGGTCAGGGGGTCTCGTCTATGCTCGACTATCTGCTCATCAAGTTCGAAGTTCTTCAGAGGGGAATGGAGATGCGCAATTCTTCTTTCGCTTAGGAATTCCATATGCCCTACGGTGCCGGACTGCACAAAAGAAGCTTCTGTTGAAAAATGAGAGCACGATTCAGCGGTGGAACGTGATCGAGTTTGTTTGAAATACCCCAACAGCAATCAAGGGTTCGGACGAAACGGAATCGGGGTGTGGGTTTTGAGCGTTTTAGCCAAGAGCGAGATTCTGCAAGAGATCAAGGCTGGAAGGGTCAGGATTGAACCGTTCCGACGGAGCTGTGTCAGAGCCGCCTCGATCGACTTGCACTTGGAGAACGCGTTCCGGGTTTTCCAGTCGCCTCACAAGAGCATACCTGTCACGGACCTGACCGACTTCAAGAGCGCGACCAGAGGAATCCGTGTTCCACGTGGCTCAGGCATTCAGCTGAGCCCCGGCGAGACGGTCCTGGGCATAACTGAGGAGAAAATAACGCTCCCAGACAACATCTGCGGATGGCTTGAAGGACGCAGCCGCTTCTCCAGGCTAGGCCTGCTCGTTCATATCTCAGCAAGCTTCGTGCAACCAGGAATCGCAAACCATCAGGTCCTGGAGCTCAGCAACTTCGGTCCTTCCCCGCTTGAGATATTTCCTGGCACCGCGGTCTGCCAACTCATTCTTCAAAGAACGATAGGAACTGGCCACTACCGAGGGTTGTTCGAGAACCAAGCCCCAAAGGACTTCGCCAAGAACTGAGGCTCGCGGGTTCGGTCAGATCTTGCTTTGAGGCTGGGGGAAATTGTGCCTCGACGACTACCGAAGATTGGCTAGCTCGCTAAGAACGCCCCCCATGTTTGCGGATGTTCTCCCTCTAATAGTCA
>CAYMZN010000010.1:5994-12538 GCA_964394935.1 uncultured Candidatus Bathyarchaeia archaeon
GCTAGCTCGCTAAGAACGCCCCCCATGTTTGCGGATGTTCTCCCTCTAATAGTCAGACCGGAGGAGGTTGGACTTCTTCTCAGGATGTCTGAAAAAGACCTCTCCGTCAACGAACTGTCTGAACTGTTGAGTCTGCCGTAGACTGTTGCGCAATCAAAGGTCGACAGCCTGTACAGCAGAGGCTTTCTCAAGAAGAAGAGCGGGACGCTGTATTCCGTAAGGCCATTCGAACGCATAATCTCTAGGTACCTATCAGAAGGCAGGGTAGGCAGTCTCGGCAAATACGTCGCTGCCCTTGCAAATTATCGAATGGACGAGCACGCAAGGCGGGCAAAAGCTGACCCGTATCCAGAAGGAAAAGTCCTGCCCATTTTAGACGCCGTCATAGAGCCGGTCTCGGTACTTCTCTCATACGAGACCGCGATGAGTATCTTGGCCAAGGCGCGATCCGTATCGCTTCGCGACTGCGGATGCAGAGTAACATACCGAAATTGCAGCAATCCTCTAAGGACTTGTCTCACAATAAACGAATTCTCGGACGAACTCGTGGAGCGGGGGGTCGCCAAGGAAATACCTCTCGAGGAAGCGAAAGAGGTGCTCAAGACAGCAAATGTTCACGGTCTCGTTAATCAAGCGCTGTACACGGACGGGCTGAAGGGAGAAGTCTTCGACATCTGTAGCTGTTGCTCGTGTTGCTGCGCATACCTGAGAGCCTTCATGAACTATGGAGTTAAGCATCACATCGCAAAGTCGGGGCTAGTAGCAAGCGTCGACAAGGAAGAGTGTACCGGATCTGGGGTTTGCTTGAAACGATGCATCTTTGGAGCGAGAAAACTCGAGAACGGGAGAAGTGTAGTCATAACGGAGAATTGCTATGGGTGTGGGCTGTGTACGACCGCCTGTGAAGGTCAAGCTTGCAAACTAGTCTCGTATGTGGCCTAGGAAGCGACGTTCTCCTGCTCCTTACTGCCCCTTGAACTCTGGGGAATTGGGAGAAGTCTGCGCACCCGCTTCATGTACTCTTCGTAGTCGCGGCCGAAAAGGGCGAGGAGTTCTCTCTCCTCGTACGGCATGACCACAAAGTTGAACCAAGGTAGCGCGACTAGGGCGGCAAGAAGAATGAACGTCAAGTCTAACAGCAATCCCCAGCCCACGATCGAGAGGAGAACCGCCAGATACATTGGGTGCCTAACCAGCTTGTACGGCCCTCGAACAACAAGACGCTCCTTTCTTCCAAGATCCTGCTTCAACTCGACTTTTCGCAAGAGCTTGGAGAAGGTTGCGTAGGTTGAAATCAGCACATCTTCGGGGCTTCTGTATTGGAACAGCCAAATCCAGAAGGCAAAGGCTGTTGCAACAAGAGCGGCGCCGAACAGCCTGAGCGGCAGTGAAAGTCCGAGCTGAAACGGAATCCCGAAAAGAATAGCCATGAGGTAGCCTAGTAGAAAGAAGACTCCGACAACGATCAACACGGCGACAGGGACAAGGATGAGTGCCCTACGGCGATCCTCCCTCGGATTCCCTGTCATCCAGCATGTCCCCCTGCGAGTATCCTTCTCTCTCGATCGCTGATGAATTGGGCTGTCGACCCACAACTGTTTTACCCCCTCACAAGCTAGCGGGTTGTTGAGGCATCTATGTTGGCCGGAGTCTATGACTCTGCGATGCGATTTGACAGGAGGATCAGGTTTGCGGCGGTTGTTGATAGTAAAGGAAGGATAGTTGAGGGCGGAATGCGAGCAGAAGTGGAACCTATGGAGCCCTTGGAGAAGACCCCGGAACTCATCTCGCAGTTGATAGCCCGCGAGTCAGCTGAGGCCAGAGCGGTCTTCTTCGGGGAGCCCGAGTATTCGATCCTAGTCCACGAGAAGCTGATCGCGGTTATCCTCTATCTCAAAGACGGCTTTATCGTGGTCACAACGCAGCGGCCATTTCCGCTGACCAAAATGACTGCACTCACGAAGCGATTGGTCAGAGGGCACTCGCGGACGACTAAGAGGTCCTAGCCTAGGAGTGGCAACAGAATGTCTATTATGGATGTCCCTCTCACCGAATTCTCACGTCTCTTGCACCCGTTCAACGCGACTCTCGTTTCTTGCCAAGGAAAGACCGGCCGAGCGAACATGTTGGCGATAGCCTGGATGATGCCTGTAAGCTTGAATCCGCCGACTCTAGTCTTCGCCATCCGTCCCCAAAGCCACTCATACAAGCTCCTTGAGCAGACGAGGGAATTCGTCGTCAACATTGCCGGTTTCGATCTGGCAAGTCAGGTTCTCTATTGTGGACGCAGGTCCGGAAAGGATGTGGACAAGTTCAAGGAGACGGATCTGACCATGGGAAAAGCAAGACGAGTGGCCGCTCCGATCGTCAACGAATGCGTTGCCCACATCGAGTGCAGGGTCGGAGAAATCATCCCGAAGGGCGATCATGCACTTGTGATAGGCGACGTGCTGGCAGCGTACGCCCGCAAGGACGCTTTCCAGGCAGTCTACGATTTGAAGCGCTTCCGGCCGCTACTTCACCTTGGCGGCGATGTGTTTACGACAACTTCCACCGAGACAATTGAACCCAAACTGGACTGATGCACGGCGCTGACGCTTAGTCGGCTCGAACAACCGACCGTCTTGGTGAACTCTTAGACGGCGTTTTCATGATGTATCATAGCCCGGGCCATTACTATCTGACCACAAGCGGCTTTCCACCTGTGCGGCAAATTCGCGAGCGCGTGAACAGGGCCCACAGTGCCAGATAACATGAGGTGGATGTCTGGCAGCTAAATGCGAGGCGTATTACACATCTCTTGGCGTACCGGGCAAAGATCTGCAGAATGCAGTCAGGCAGGGGGACATCGCTCTGCGTTGTAGAGGCGGTTCCACCTGCAGTGTGCAGGTAGTCCATGCTCCTAACTGAGGGCCCCCTATAGGGGGTACCCGCACGCCGTCTTTAGAATACGTAGATTCTCCAGACGTGAAATGTGGCCGTCCCTAAGAGAGTCCGCACTCCACCTGAGTGCATGTCGTCGACGAACTTGTGAAGGCCAGCTTGGGAGGAGGTGTCGCTCTAGCACTCCTCTTTGAGTTTGAAAGGGACCTCCACTATGCAGGTCGCCTAATACAGTTTGGTCATGAGCCCCCGATGGCTCTTGGTCAATGGAACGAGTCTTTCGCCACCTTCACGCCCGATCATGAGGTTTCCTCCGCGGGCACCAGTGCGCCCTCCTTCACCAATTTTCGATGACTTCTGCGACGGTGAAGTACGGTATCCCAAGGTCGGCAGTTATGTCCGAAGGATAGGCCTCCCCTCTTTCCTTCATGCAGTCCAAGATGGTTTCCCTAACTCGGCTTTCCGGCATATCGTTCAATTCCAAAATCGACACTTGTCTAAGCTTCTCTCTCACAGCCTCTCTAACAAACTCGGCCTCGCTGGTGTAGGACCCGGTCGCTTCTAGCAGTCTCGTTATCTGTTTCCATACGCCGGTGGGTATCGCAACCGTGTTGTATTGTTTGGTTTCTGCCCGAGCCATGAGTCGCCGCCTCAATGCAATGGGTTGTAACTTGTCATAAACGTGGCGAAGCGTTCAGTGCTCTCTCGAAGCAAGTTTGGTGCCTCGGAGGTTGGTATTGGAGGACAAGATGGAGTCGCTAGGGGCTCCTCTTTCTCAGGGTGGCATGTTGAATCCGAAAACGCCCCTCGCAATGAAACTGACTCCGAAGTAGGCTAAGAGGACAGCCAAACCAATGAGTAGGTATCTGTACCCTCGCGTTCCGAGGAAGGTCTTTCCTCTCGCCGAAAGGTAAGCAGTACCCATCAGCAAGGCATAGTCCATCCACACGTGCGCAACATACATGAGGAAAACTCCTAACAGGGCCGCCAAAGCGACCGCTTGCGCAACCAAACCGAGACCCACCGTGAACCACCACACAATGAAGAACGGATTGAGTCCTGTGAGCCCAACGCCCAATACGAGTGCCCTTCTCTCTAGCTTGCTAGCTTCTACCGGTTCAAGAGTAGAGGAAAGCCCAATCGCATCTCTGGCCTGGAGAATGGCGAACACTATCAACGTAGATCCTCCAATCAGACCCACGATCACAGAGAATCCCGGAAAATCCATCAAGCTTGAGATTCCCAGCCCAATTAGCATGACAAGCGGGAGTTCCACGAGCGTATGCCCGAGGGACATCATGAAGCCAGACTTTGCTCCGCCCTTCGTTCCCTGAAGAAGATTCGCTGCGAGGAGCGGGCCCGGCATCAGGACTCCGGAAGCGGTAACAACGACGACGGTTGCTAGGAACGTTGGAAAGCTCGGAGAAGGCTGCACTGCTTTGCTGGCTCCCCCTTGGACCATCCAGATGAATAATTTGTGTGTTGCTGAACTTTGGCGGATTGGATTAGAATCGATGGAACAGCCCACGCGCGAAAAGAAGAAGGAAAAAGAAGATGTTCGACGAGCTGGCGCTTCCTTCGAAAGCCTATGGTTCAGTGATCTTGATTGCGGTTACGGGGCACTGGATCTCACAGGCGCGACAGAAGATGCAGTCTTTCTCCCTGATCGGGTCAGCTTTCTTGGGGGCGAGGATCGCCTGTCCGCTCTTGTTGGGGCTCTCGCAATCAGGCGTCTCAAACCAATCGAAGACGTTCACGGGGCATACTGAGATGCAGATTCCATCTGCGATGCAGACATCGAAGTCCACTGCCACCATCTTTCCGTGGATTCCAAGCTTCTTGGGTGGCTGAACATCTCCTCGGACTTCATGACCTTCGTGCGACGAGACTACGGCCATCTTCATGAATTCTGGATCAATGGGCATCGAGCTTTCGCCTCGGTCGGCCTCGAAGGGCCGAGGTGACTTATATTGGAGAGCCTGTCGCTTTTGTGACAGACACAGGCCGGCGTGATAGAATGAGCCTTCCTCCTCAGGCAACCCGCACCATGGAAGAAATCGTGGCCCAGCTAGCCGACTACGGACTCAGCAAGAACGAGGCCAAGGTCCTTACCTTTCTTGCCAAACGGGGAGCCGAAAAGGCGAGTATAGTCGCCCGAGCCCTCAAGCTGAATCGGACTGAAACTTACCGGACCCTAAGAAACCTTCAACGCAGAGGCCTTATTGAGGCAAGCCTGGAGCAGCCGGTCAGATTCCAGGCCGCGTCATTCTCGCGATGCTTGGAGACGCTCATTGCAGAACGCAAGAACAGAATTGCCGCACTTGAGCAGCGAAGTGGTTTTCTGGAACGTGTTTTTGAGAGCCTCAGTGTCGAGACGGCAGCTCCGGCGTTTGAGAGATTCCAAGTGCTCGAGGGAAGAACTAGGATAAGACAGAAGCTACTCGTCATGTGTGAAAGTTCGAGGCTTCAGATTGATTCAATCATCGGACCTCCGGATCTCACCGGAGGAGGCCCGCTTACGATTCTCGAGACTCTCTCAATGCTGGCGAAACGGGGTCGCAAGGTGCGTGTGATCACTGAGATCAATACGTCAACCGACAAGGCTGTTGAGAAGTTTCAGAATTCCATCCCTTTCCGACATTTGGATTTGACTCACAGGCCTGTGCCCAGAGTCTGGATCATCGACGATACGGAGGCGCTCTTCGGGATCGGCGGTGCGGAGGGGGTTTCGGAAGGGGGCCCCGAGCAGGTTTCATTGTGGATAAGCAGTCGTTCGTTTGTGCGGACCCTCCGTGCGTACTTCAACGAGATGTGGAGCAGCGGAACTCCGGCGTTGGCTCGATTAGAGGCGATCAAATCAGGAAAGCCTGAGGAAGAATTGACCATTCTCAAGGGCAGGGTCGAGGTACGTCACAAGTTCTCCGATATTCTGCAAGGTTGTCGAGAAACCCTTGACTTTTGGACGACTAGGAAAGGTGTCGAGCTCCTGGCAGCTCACAGGCTCGAAGAGCTCGAAGCGCTTAGACAACGGAACGTTCGGATACGGATAATCGCACCAATCACCAAGGACAATCTGAAGAGCGCAAAGATGCTGCTACCAGTTGCAGAACTTAGGCACTCCGAAGCGCTCGGGCCTGCGCGCATTTTGATAGCGGATCGCGACAACCTACTATACTACCAGCGTATCCCGGACGATGACAGTTTGGAGACCGGTGCGGACGTTGGGTTCTGGACGAATAGCCGGCCACTCATAGACACGATGAGTCGCGCTTACGACGAGGTTTGGAAAGGAATGGTGGCTATCTACACGCCTCGTCGTCGAATCTCGACGCGCTAGAGACCAATCTCGGCCTTCATCAGCGAATAGTCGGTCTTGCCCTCCTTCCGAGCTAGCTTGAACCCAACCTTCTCTCCCACCCGTATGATAGACTCGTTTTCCAGGTCAAAGTAGGCGAACAGCTTAGACAGTCCCTGTCTCTTTGCTACAGCAATGAGATCCAAGGCCAATGCTGTTCCGAGACCGCGATTCTGCCACTCATCGGCGACAACCATGGCTGCCTCGCCAGGCCTGCCTGTTGAGTCAGTCACATAGCGGGCCTCGCCCATAGCTTGGCCTTCATGATCCCTTAGCAGAATTGCTATCAACGATGTGACGCTCCTA
>CAYMZN010000010.1:12638-39196 GCA_964394935.1 uncultured Candidatus Bathyarchaeia archaeon
AGCTTGGCCTTCATGATCCCTTAGCAGAATTGCTATCAACGATGTGACGCTCCTATCGTCCACTCGGAGCATTTCTTCAGCGTCTCCCTTGGTGAGTCTCTTCTGTGACCTTAGGAATCTGCGAAACATCGCGTCGCCAGAGAGCGAGTTGAACATGCGAAAGAGCGCGTCGAAATCTTCGGGTTCAGATCTTCGGATCAGGACGCTCGAACCATCTTTTAGAAGAACCACGTGAGGAAGTGCGTTGTCGGGCGTAGTGCGCAATCAGAAGCCTGTAATTCGCAAAATGGGTATAGGGTCTCACGGTCGCAGAACTATTTTTCCGAAGTGTTCTCTTTTTTCCATTCTTTCCTGTGCCTTGGCTGCTTCCGCAAGCGGGTAGACCTTGTCCACAACGGGCCTCAGTCGTCGCTGCCTCACAAGGTCGACGACTTTCAGAAGCTCCGCCTTGCTAGCCATGTATGAGCCTAGGATCGAGAGTTGCCTGCTGTACACGTAGCGTATGTCCGTCTGCGCCGCGTAGCCAGTCGTCGCGCCGCACGTCACAAGCCTGCCGCCAACCGCTAACGACTTGATGCTCTTCTCCCAAGTCGCCGAGCCGACATGCTCGAAGACGATGTCGACCCCTCGTTTCTTCGTGATCCTTCTTGCCTCTTCTGTGATGTCCTGTTGGCTATGGTTGATCAGTTCGTTGGCTCCCAGCGCCTTTGCGAGCCTGAGCTTCTCCTCGGTGCCCGCTGTCGCAATGACGTTAGCTCCGAAGAGCTTGGCTATCTGGATTGCCGCGCTTCCGACACCGCTGCCGGCCGCTAGAACAAGTACGTCTTCTCCAGGTAAGATCCCAGCCCTCGTCACCAACATGTGCCAAGCCGTCATGAATACCAAAGGAATTGCGGCTGCCATCTCATCCTTCAGCCATTCAGGTTTCAGGATGAGGTTGACTTCTGGGACGCTGACTAGCTCGGCGTACCCGCCATCTACGAGGTACCCGATGATCTTGTAGGAGCGGCACATGCTGTCGCGTCCGGATAAGCAATACTCGCAGGTACCGCAACTCAGCCCCGGCGAGACCATCACCTGGTCGCCGGGCTTCGCCTTCGAGACCAGCTTCCCCACGCTCACGACTTCCCCAACGATGTCGCTACCAGATATGTGGGGGAGTGGGATCTGAATTCCAGGTAGGCCCCTCCGTCCCCAGATGTCAAGGTGATTGACGGCGCAAGCCTTCACCCGAATCAGAGCTTCATTATCCTTCACGGTAGGGTCGGGCATTTCCTCGTACCTGAGCTTGTCGATTCCTCCATGCTCGTAGAAGACTACAGCCTTCATCAAGATCCCTGCCCAAACCCGGCCCTTGCTGGATTAGCACAGGCATTTACCTATTGCCAAATCCAGCTTGCCGGACTTGCTAATTCTTCCATGGACAGGCTCAAAAAGGGGCGCTGCGATCTTGATTGTTTTCCGAAAGTCCATTGAATTTCATGAATAATGATTAATTTCACGTGCGTGTGTTCTCCAGTCGGGGATGTCTGCTGTTGTCGATTGAAGTAGGACAGAAACCGCCCGATTTTCAGCTACATGACCAGGACAAGAAGCAACGAGCCTCGAAGGATTTCCTGGGAAAGAAGACCGTTCTAGCGTTCTTTCCGGGTGCGTTCACGAGCGTGTGCACGAGGGAGATGTGTACCCTTAGAGACTCGATGGCGACTCTCAACAGCCTCAACGCTCAAGTAGTGGGCATAAGCGTCAACGACCCCTTTACGAACAAGGCATTCGCTGAAGCGAACAGGCTGCAGTTCCCACTCCTAAGCGACTATGCGAGAGAAACTGTCAAGAAGTTCAATGTCTTCCACAGTGATTTCGCTGGGTTGAAAGGATACACTGCCGCAAAGCGGTCCATATTCGTCCTTGATGACAGGGGCATAGTACGCTACAAATGGGTCTCCGACGACCCCGGGAAGGAGCCGAACTACGACGAGATCAAGAGCGCTGTAGCCAGGATTTGAGCCTCGGCATGGCTTCAATGCTATAAGATACCTGTCCAAACTCTGTGAATGGTGAGTTGATGAATGGGTAAGCCCCGAATGGTGAAGAAACCCAAGAAGAAAGAGGAGAAGAAGCAACAGCCTCCGCCCAGCACCTAGGACTCCCATGCTTGGCAATGACTGCCGTGGGCATCGTACTTCTACGCCTCATCTTGCTTGACCGAAAGCCAGTCGTGGCCCCGAGTGGAGTCCTCATCGGGGGCCTTCTTCTTCTGTGCCGCGGATGAGTTTTGTACGCATCTAGTACT
Source organism: uncultured Candidatus Bathyarchaeia archaeon (assembly GCA_964394935.1). GTDB lineage: Archaea > Thermoproteota > Bathyarchaeia > 40CM-2-53-6 > 40CM-2-53-6 > CAVPLU01. The sequence goes on from CAYMZN010000010.1 coordinate 14,932, forward strand.
TTTCCATCTCCTCCAATTTGGCGGGAAGGTATTCCTCTACCATGTAAGCGAGGCCGTATCGGCTGAACGCCTCCTGTTCCGCCTTCTTCTTGGCCTTCAGAAAAGTCTCGATTTCTCTCTTCCAGAGCTTGCCTTCGTACCGTGGATCCTTCTCGAGCTCGTAGAGCCGCTTTATGTCGAGGTCCGTCAGCTTGTCACTGGGAAGATCATATTTCACGATATCGGAGTTATGAAGCAACAAACCGCCAAGTCCCCCAACAAATGTGTGAGATCCTGAAACCTCAAGGTCGTATACGTTGACCGGCGAGGTGTCATTCAGACGTTCTTTTGATCTCAAAGCAAGAAGGACGACTTTGTTTGTGATAAGGGACATTATTGTTCTGAGACGGCGATCGGCGTTCTCGTGGCAAATGGAATTCAGAACCCTGCGCAGACTTGCGTAACCAATTCGCCCCCTGCCTCTCCTAGTGAAGAGGGCGTTGTGGATTGTAGTTCTCTCTCGGTACGGAATAAGACGCCGAATCTCATTTCTAAGGCCGTATACGACGTTACTTGGGAACGAAAGCAGCTTTGACTTCACTCTGACGTTCTTGCCACATAGCTCACGAACCAGATTTTGAATGGGATCTGTGTTTGCTATGGAGATGATGTAGTACGGTCCCTGTTTGTGAGTGTAGGCCACGCACCCAATCTGTCGCAGTAATACGACCAGATCCGCCGCGAGCAGTCTGCTCGCGGTCTTTGCTCCCAAGCGCGTATTCTCGTTGTAGTTGATGATCCTGTCTCCTCTGAGATATCCGCGCAAGAATTCGATTTTGTGTTCGTTAGGGAAATTGAATACAACGTAAGGTACACGTTTGCTTCTTACACCCTTTCCGGAGCCGAGGACTTCCGATAGGACGGATGCTAGCAGAGACCCCCCGTATCTCATCCGAATGCTGTGCCTGCGCCGTTCAATCTTGGGCCTCAGTCCGAGGCTGTGTGTGATACAGCGTGCGGCGTCTCTAACGTAGCGCTGCTCGCGATGCGAGAAAGTCAGTTCGCAGCAGCTTCCACGTTTACCTCTTGAGAACCCACCTTCAAAGACATGATATCCCAGCAGTCTCGCAAACTGTCTCGTTACCGGGATAGCTACGGGGAGAGTCTGCTTAGAATATCGTAAGCGCAGGCGTCCGTCATTGACGACCATATTCTTGCAGTAGGAAAGCTTGACCCTTCCGTGTCGGCGAAGTGTTGAATATCTGAACCGTAGATCAGCACTCTCATATTTCGATCGAATCCTCTTGGCGAGATCATCCGCCTGCTTCCCTATTACGAATGTGCGATCGATGAGATCGCCATGTTCCTGCATTATTATCTCAGCTAGATTTACCAATCTTACCGATTCATTATTCGGAACTTGGAAGCAACTTGCTAGCAAGTCGCCCTCACGAAGTTCAGAGACTGGTCTTGAACGTAGTCTGCAAGACACGGGGTCAAAGACCTGAACGCTGTGGTTGCCGGTTGCTTTCACGCGATAACCTCCTGCTGTAACCAACTCGAAAATCGGTCCGGAGCACTTGTGGCGGACAACGCCAGAAACCTGCTCCATGCTTGTCTCACCGTCAGCAGTGCAGCAAAGCGCCCGAAGACCGGCGCCGCCGTCTAGGGTGATCGCGCCCTCCGCGCGGATGCCAAGGAGCGGGTCGACGATTCTGGAGATGGGTTCGTTCCGAATAAGCCCATTCTTCGAAACGATTACGCTCTCATCTCCCGTTATCGACGCCCAGACTCCGGCCCATTTGGCGTCTGGGGTGTTCAGATCGCGAAGGTGCGCGGCGTTGGCTGAGCCAGAGATTATGACCATGGCAATATGCATTCCCCAGGGGTCGGCGTCGCAGAATATGTAAACCGGTAACTTCAGCTCTCGGTTCAGCCTTCTGATCAGTGACCGTGTCGCTCTTGGTGCCTGGCCTGCCGTGTGCACCAGGATGGCCTTGTACTTGTCGTGAACCTTCTCCTCGACGAAACGCGTGAAGAGTCCGCCTTTCTCTATGGCAATTATCTTGTCGGCTTTGCATTCGACAAACTCGGCGTTCGTGAGAGCTGGACCTATCATCATGCCGTCCGGGTGTGATGCGAGATTGAGTCGCTTTCCCTCGTACCCGGGCACGGTGTACTCAATGACTAGGTTTCCGAATATCGCTGATCGTTCCTCTGGAAATACGTTGAAGTCCTCTCTGGAGTGTCCGATCACGGTTTCCAGATCGGTGATGATGTTGTCGCTTTCAGTCTGGTCTGTGAAATTCATGTCATACGCTTGAGCTGAATAGAAAACGTCCCTAAGCGTTGATGTCCTGTCTTGCTCTTTCAGTTCGTCTGCAAACGAGGCCGTCCATACCAGCTGGGTCAGCGGCCGAATGTGTTTGATGTTCCGTGAGCTTCGCTTGACGCTTTTCTCGCCGAGAATGTATTGTCGTACGTTCCGATCGTAGCGTATGTTGTAGATGGAGCGATTTGGCATGTTTATCCATGGAAACTGGCGCTGTGAGATCTGCGTGTACAGCTGCTCGCCAAGGCCGTGGAGCCCGGATAGGACTTTTTCCTTCTTCTCCCTAATCAGACCGGTCTTCTTCGCTCGTTTTTCCCGCGTCTTCTTCCTCTTCATATTTCAAAACGTTCCTAAGTAACGGTTTAACGTCAGGTGTTTTCTGCTTTCCAGCCAGCTTGGTCGCGAATGAAGCTATCTTGGGCAGATACTTCGCGAAGACATCGAGTCGCTTCTTCTGCCGTTCGATCGTGTGCTTGCGCGACAAGAACACAGAGAGGTGTCTCGCCACCTCTCGAATAGCGTTCAGGATCTCTCTTTCCACATCGGGTCGGTCAGCGATGAATTCCTTGCCCACGGTCTTGTAGGGGACCTTTGTAGAGCATAGGTGAACAAAGACGGCAATTGGCGTGTCGGGGAGAACCTTGTAGTGTCTCCAATCGACCAGGGAATTGGCCACCTTCCATGAGACATCGCTTGCCTCATCGAAGAGTAGTGGAATCTTGTTTGCGAATCTGTACAGTGTTATTCCGCCGGTGTTTGGGATCTGGCCGCCGTAGGCTACTCCGACCTCCACGATGAACGGAAAGCCTGAGTAGGCGGAGGGTTTCCGCTGGTAGACTTCCACATGCTCTGGGGCTAACTCTTTTTGGATTCCCGCTTTCAGCAGTTCCTCGCCCAGTGGCGAGAGGCAGCTTGAGTCTGGAGAGAGGAAATCTTCAAAGCTCTTCATCGCATTGACGAGGGCGACGATCTCCTCATTCGTCATTTTCCTCGGATTCTTCTTGGCGGGGATGCCTGCGTACTCAAGGAACCGACGGGCAATCGTGTCTCCTACCCGTTGGAAATGCATTTTCATGAAGGCATGAAGTGACCGAGCCTCCGTGACCTCGATGATGCGTTCCATCGTCTCGACATCGACTCCGTGGGGATGAAGTGTCGTCTCCTTCGGAGGCGCGGGCATGTCGGTCGTCGCGCGCTCAAACTTGTAGAGTCTCCCTCTGGGATCCACGAAGGTGAGGTTGGCGTATGGCGCGACGATCGCGGTCTCCTTGAGATAGTCGAGTATCTTCGGCATCGCTCGCGTATAGTCCGCCTCAGTCGAGAACTCTACTATGGTTCCGTGCCAACGGGCGGGGTTCGGGTGCGTGACCTCCTTGATCTTCTCAGGCTGATTGCGTTGAATGTCAATTCGAAGCCTCAGCTCATGTATCTTCGTCGGTCCTGTGCTTGAGATCACGACTGCCTCGGAGTGTGTCGTGATCTGTCCGTAGAGTATGGCCATCTTGCCCCCGAGGCCGAATTGTCCTCTCGTCTGTCTGAGCTTGTACTTTGATCCAAAAAGGACCTGACCGAAGGCGGACGGGATGAGCTTCGATGGTACGCCTATTCCGTTATCTGCAACTCTAATGCGATAAACACCAGGTCCATCGGCCGGCCCCGATTCATGTGAGATTCTCATGTAGATGTCGGGAGGGATCCCGTGTACTTCACACGCGTCAAGAGAATTCTCGACAAGCTCTCTTACTGTGGAGTAGATTGCCCGCGTAGGATTGGTGAATCCCGCGATGTCGCGGTTTCTGTAGAAGAAGTCTGCAGGAGAGATCTCCTGGAAAACCTCAGCTGACTTCATTGCGAGGTTCCACGTGCAAGAACTTCGCTCTTGGTGTCCGCGCTAGCTGCCAAGACTGGAGGGGTCATCGCGGCGGTTTCTCCCAGAGTTCCAACGTCTTTCTTTTCTTGCTCTCCGTCTTTGTTCTTCTAAGGAATTTGTACACAGATGAGTGCTGTTTTCCCTTGATGAGCATCTCGATTGCCTGCCTTGCAGCGGAGACCGATTCGAATTCTCCGATCATTGCTATCGTTGACCCGTACACTGAGACTCTTGCTTCAGTCAGCTCCTCTAGGAGTCGTCTCATCTTTCCCTCGCTGCCGATGACTCGGCCCTTGATCCGGTTGATGTCGCTTTCGTTCTTCCCAAACAGTTCCCGAAGGTCTATCACGTCCAGGACCGTGTCGTCATCTACTAGAGCCATTGCTCGATCGGGAGAGAACCCTCTTCCCACAGCCGTGACCACATCTCTTGCGCGCAGTATCGTTGACGGATCATCATTGTTATCAGAAGGGGTGACTTCAATCGTTCCTGAATCGCTGCTGACTTTCAGCTTGACCTTGAATGCTCGTTCAATCTCAGCCTTTGTCTCGCCTTCCCGGCCCAAGATCACCCCTATTCTCTCGTGAGGGATCATTGTGCTAATCTTCGTCGACAGTCTTGCCCACCACCCGCTGGTAGATGTCGTTCTCAGTTTCTGTCTTGACACCGATTTGGCTGAAGTACCTGTTCAAGTTGAGGATGTCCCTCATAAGCAGTCGGTTCGCCATGGGATGCTCTACTGCGACTGCCTGTGAAACATCGAACACGATGGGCTTGCCTCGCCATATCATTATGTTGTACTCGCTCAGGTCCCCATGGACCAGTGAGGCTTTCTGGTAGAGGAGTTGCAGGTATGAGAGCAGATCCCTGTACGTCTTCTGAGGGTTCTTCAAAACGGTTTCCCTCATAAGCGGAGCCGGTTCGGCTCTCTTCCCTATGAAACCCATGAGCAAGACGTTCTTTTCCACGGTGATCGGGTTCGGCACCCGGATTCCCGCGTCGCGAGCCTGTTTGAGATTCCTGAACTCCTTCAGAGCCCAAGTGTAGACGAGTGATCGTATATCGGTGCGGGTTCTCTTGAACCTTGGATCGCCCTCTATGTATGCGAGCCTGCCTTTCTTGAAATCGGCTGACAACGTCAAGTAGATCTTGATAGCAATTTCATTCTTCTTGGGGCCTAGTCCCCAGTATATCTTGGCTTCCTTGCCTGATCTAACGACGCCAGAGATCTTAGCTAACTTGCCAGTATCCAGCATATGGTAGATTACCATAAGAGTGGACTTGTCAAAGACCTGTTCGAGCGCTTCCAGCTCTTCGCTTCGCTTCTCTCTCATCAACCGAGTTGTTTCGTACCTTGTTTGTCTCAGTCTGAGCCTTTCTTCAGTCTTCGACGCCCACCCCACGGAGAGGCACCCTTGTGGGTTATGTCACAAGCTGGCCTTTGGAACGCAGTACCTGGGCCTGCGCCTCCGTGTATCTCCATAGGATGTCGCCGCGGCTCTCAAACTGGAAATCCCAAGGCGCCACGAGGACCACATCCCCTACTTTGATCCAGACGCGCCGTTTCATCTTCCCTCTGATTCGGCAGACTCTTTCGTGTCCGTCGGCAGACTTGACAAGGAGTCTGTCGTATCCTAGCATCTGCGTTACGACCCCTAAGACTTGGCCCTCGCCTGGGGTCACCATCTCGCGAAGCTGGCCTTCGCTAAGGACTTTCTTCTTTCCCAATCCCTCACTCTCTAGACTTTCAGGTTCGTGTAGCCTAGAAGTCACATTAAAAGGGTATACTCACACGTTCTCAGTTCTACAGCTTTATCACCTGAACGTGTGGAACCCTGCCAAAGTGGATTACCGCCCGAGGATCAACGAGGCCCTCGCCAACGGCGGCCTTGATCGTGGCTTCGCCAACAAGGTTGGCGACATCTGCGTGCGCGAGGGCGTTCATGGCCTCCCCGACCGCGCACAACGTGCCTCCGTAGAACTTCGAGTTAACTTCAAGCTTCATCTTTCCTTGCCTAAAGGTCTCCCCGAGAAGCTCGGCATCGCAAATCGTCACCATGACGCCTTTCTTGTCGCGGATGACTCTAAGATGAACTTCCACTGGTTCGCACTTCTCATCTCACGGATACGGATGACTTTGCGCCGCAAGCCTCGCAGACAAGGAACGTGTATCGTTCTTGCTTCTCCATCTTGGTGTCGGGGCGCTTGCAGACCGGACAAATCACAAATCTCTGGGTGTATATGTTCAACAGTCTGTTCATGGACTCCACCTTGAACACTCCTTGAAAGATCGCTCGTGCCGCGTCCATGGTTGCGGCTGTCGCAAGTTCCTTCGAAAGGAACTTTAGAAGATGGTGAGGATCCCGATTCATTGTGTCAGCGATTTCTTTGAAGTTCTGTACGATGGTTTTGCTGCCGATCCTCACCCCTTGGATGGGGGGTAGCTCAAACCTCTCGCCCGACGATATCTTCTTAGGGATTTTTTCCATCGCACTGTCGAGAAGCTTCGTGTACTCGTCACTCATTCGAATCTTCCTCTCGACGACATAGACTGCGCTCTATTTCTCCGTTCCCATTGGACACCCGGACCAAAAGTGTTAATGTACTCGAGAGCCTGGGTATCCAACATCTGCGCTTTGGAGGGACAATTTCCAGGAAGCCGCTCACCCGCAAAACACTGGTAGTGTTGCGGCATCCATCGATCGATCAATGGCACGTTATGGAGGAACGTGGAATGGGCAAATGGATCGTCTGTTCAGCGTGGCCGTATGTCAACACGATTCCCCACCTCGGAACCTTCATTCACCTGTTGTCCGCAGACGTTTTTTCCAGGTATCTGTCACTCAAAGGTGAAGACGTTATCTCTGTGACGGGGTCGGATGAGCATGGAACTCCGATCGAGGTCGAGGCGATCAAGAAGGGAATCTCTCCGAAGGAGCTTACAAACGAGTATCATGCCGCAATATGCAGCCTGCTTGACAAGTACCAGATCCGATTCACAAACTACACGAGGACTGAGAACCCAGTCCACAAGAGGTTCATTCAAGAATTCTATCGAAAAGTGTACGACAACAGTTTCATCTTCAGTGAGACGATAACTCTCCCATTCTGCCCGAGGGATGAACGCTTCCTTCCGGACAGGTTTGTGGAGGGCATATGCCCTCACTGTGGTCAGGACAACGCTAGGGGAGATCAGTGTGACAATTGCGGCAGGGTTCTGGACCCGCTGGAACTGAGGTCGCCGCGTTGCGCATTCTGCGGCGCCGCCCCGATTGTCAAGCCTTCCAACCATTGGTTCTTTGACCTTCCGAAGTTTGCCGGCCCCTTGAACGAATACATCGACTCCAATACTCAGTTTCCGGAGAATGCTCGCAACTTCTCCAAGCGATGGCTCAAGGAAGGTTTGCATCCTAGAGCGCTCACGCGAGACAACAGGTGGGGAATTCCTGCGCCTTTCCCTGGGGCAGAGGATAAGACGATCTATGTCTGGCTCGAAGCGGTGCTCGGCTACGTCTCCGCAGCTGTGGAGTGGGCGGAGAAGAATGGCCGGCCCGATTATTGGAAGAGATTCTGGTTCGACAAAGAGACGAAGAATGTACACTTCATCGGCAAAGACAACATACCGTTCCACACCATAATTCTTCCAGCTCTGCTCTTGGCGAGTAAGGACCCATACGTTCTACCTTGGCAAGTCTCCTCAACCGAGTTCATACTATTCGACAACAGGAAGTTCTCAAAGAGTCACCGCATAGGGGTTTGGATGGATGAGGCGCTACAGGTTGCGCCCTCGGATTACTGGAGATACTTGCTGATTGCGCTTAGGCCCGAGACAAAGGACGCCAACTTCACCTGGAAGGACTTTCAGGCCCGTATCAACTCGGACCTGAATGACGTGCTCGGGAACTTCGTCCACAGGACTCTCACCTTCATCAAGAACAACTTCTCCGGGGCGCTTCCTAGCCGTGGCGAGTTTGTCGAGCGCGACAAGGCAATCCTAGCGAAGCTTCGAGAATCGCCTAAGAAAGCGGCCACGTATCTTGATCAATGCAGGCTAAGAGAAGGCCTCTCAGTCGTGATCCATCTCGCCAGGGAGGGGAACCTATACCTTAGCGAGAGCGAGCCATGGCATACGATCAAGCGAGAGCCAGTTCGCGCCCACACGACGATGTTCATATGCGCCCAACTGGTCAGGTCCCTTGGAATTCTACTCGCACCCTTCTTGCCCACAACTGCAGAGGCAGTCTGGTCTCAGCTCGGCCTGAAAGGCAGCGTGGCTCGAGCGCGTTGGGAAGACGCAGGTGAAATCCGCCTCGCTGAAGGTCATCAGATAGGCGAGCCTATCCCGATATTCAAGAAAATCTCTGACGAACAGATCAATGAATACACTCGCAGCATCGATTAGGATAGGACCGTGCCTAATGAAACTGAGAATCGATCTTCACGTCCACACCAGGGGCTCAGACGACGCCTTCACCGAGCAGGAACGACTTCCATTGATCCTCAAGGAAAAGGACCTCGATGGCGTCGCCGTCACGGATCATGACACTTGTACCGATGCCGCTTCATCGGAAGCAATCATCATACCGGGAATCGAGATCTCTGCGCGTGAAGGACATATAATTGGGCTCGGAGTCTTGCGACCGATTGCAAGAGGAAGACCAGCCGACGAAACCATCTCCGCGATTCACAGCGATGGGGGAGTCGCAATAATCCCTCATCCCTTCGATCTAGCATCACCCTGTGTACGACCCTCCAAACTGAGATCTAGACCCGACGCGATTGAGGTAATCAACTCTGACGCGCTGTTTTTCCGTCTTAACGCTGTCTTTGCAAGGCGAGCTGCCAAACGGCTTAAGCTACCAATGGTAGGTGGCAGCGACTCGCACATACCTGAGACTGTGGGTGACGCGTACACCTTGATCGACAGCGGGTCCAAGAACGTCGAGGACATCCTAGACGCGATAAGGTCTGGGTCTGTCCAGCCTATGGGTGGACCGACTCCGCTGAGCAAGAAACTTCTCAAGCTGACAAGGACGCTTCGGAGGCTCTAGGCTTCTTCGAGCTGGTCCAGATCCAGCTCGAGGTCTATTGATCCTTCTTCCTCTCCGTCAGGTTCCATCTCATACATTTCCAAAGGCAATCTCCTGTATCCGCCCGGAATGTAGGGGTACGCGCCTCCGGTCAGCAAGATTGAGACCTGCAACCCGTCAGAAAATGATTCGTCTATCCGCGCTCCCATGACGACAGGGGCATTCCATCCAATTCGTTCCACGACAAGCTCGGTTGCCATCTCTGCCTCTTCGACGGTGAGGCTTGTGTCGCCGCACACATTGAGGAGCACCCCGCGAGTTCTGGCCATATCGTCGTACAGCAAGGGGGCTCTGAGGGCTGCAATTGTTGCTTCTTCAAGGCGTAGAGCGGATGAAGAGTGGCCGATTCCAACGTGAGCGATGCCTCCGTATAGCATCAGCTCACGGAATGCGGCCAGGTCGATGTTCACAGCGCTGGGACAAGCCAGAGTCTCAGCCAACCCTGAAACCATGTCAATTACAATACGATTTGAAGAGTCGCTGAATAGGTTCGGTGGATACCCTGGAGATTGAACCGTCCGGCTGACATCCGCTATCGCAACAGTGTGACAATTCCGCCTCATCCAAGCAAGTCCATGATACGCGATGAGTCTGTCGTCTCTCTCGGACGGAAATGGCCCGATCGCCAACCCAACAGTCACAGCGCCGGATCGTCTCGCCACCTCTGCGACCAGCGGTGCAACTCCTGCTGCCTTGTGTTCTTTCATCCCAACGATGATGAACGCAACGTCGGCGCCGGTAAGCAGGGGCGTGATGAGACTGACACATACTCGAGCGGCCTTTTCTCGGAATTGAGCGTAGTCACGTTGTACCGTCTCAGCAACGGGTTGAGAGGGGATCAGCACCTTCTCATGGGAGTAAGTGTGCTCCAGAGGCTCCTGGTCGGTATTGACGGCTATGCATTGGGCACCGGAACCGCCTTCCTCGAAGATGCGACTGACAACGTCGTTGCCTTCGTCGCCGACGCCTACGATTGAGACGCGGGGAAGTGTTCCATAGATCTTGGACAGAGGGAGTACGCTAGCGTTGACACCCATACCAGATTGCTCCGGAGGTTTGGCGGGTTTGCCGAGAGAGGAAGAACAGCTTATATAGCGTTGCGTCATACGTTACGAATACAATGGAATTACCGCGCCGAACCTCGCACGCCTCCGACCGTTCGCGGTCCCAAGACTAACATCTCCTTCGCAATCTGTGCAAGCGGGCGCATCCGCTCTTCAGGCTATCTTGCCAACCTTTTCTACCCGCCGCCGACCGGGGGGAGAATCGCAAAGCTGCTGCCATCTTTCAAGACTGTGTCGAGACCTTGCATCAGTGCTACGTTGCGACCGTCGATCAGGAATTGTATGTGCCCTCTGGGTTCCTTTGATGCAGGATCGAATAGATAGTCGCGAAACTTGGTGCCGTACTCGTACACTAGTTTATCGAGAAGTGCCCGCACGGTCGCTTGATCATCGAGGTCGATGACTTCCTCTCTCTTTCCTGTTAGTTCTCTTACGAGGGCGAAGAACTTGACCGTGATCTTCATGGAGCACCCGGCAGACTTTCGTTTACCTTTCGGGGTTCGGGAAAAACCTTGTGTTGCTCAGGCCGGTCGCGTCTTCTGTCTCCAAGTCAACTGCATCGTCTTGGGATGAGAGGCTCTGGCCTCGTCAATCCTAGTCACGGCGACATTCGCCGGCGCATTTCTCACCACATCGGGCTTAGTGTATGCCTCCTCACTTATTCTTGAAAACGCATTTATGGTCTCATCCAGTTCTTGCTTGCTGACCGTCTCCGTGGGCTCGATCATCATTGCTTCTTCCACGATGAGAGGAAAGTAGACCGTGGGAGCATGGATCCCAAAATCAAGCAGCCTCTTCGAGAAATGTCCCGTTGTGACGCCTGTCTCGCGTGCCATCTTGGCAGCGCTGATGACGAACTCGTGCTTCCGGAGCTTCTCCGGAAACGGCAACTCGAGTCCGCGTACCCGACTCAGCTTTCTTGCAAGATAGTTCGCGTTGAGAACAGCAGCTTCTGCGGCTTCCTCGAGCCCATCTCGTCCCATCATCAGTATGTAGGCGTAGGCCCGGACAAGCACTGCTGAGTTTCCCCAGAAGCTCCGAATCTTCCCAATGGTGTGAGGCCGGTTGAAGTCCAAGTAATATCTTTCACCGGTTCGCTCCACGACCGGAACAGGAAGGAATCTTTCAAGTTCCTTGGTGACCGCAATTGGACCAGCGCCTGGGCCTCCTCCTCCGTGTGGGGTCCCGAACGTCTTGTGGATGTTAATGTGGACAATATCGAAGCCCATACGTCCAGGTTTTGCCTTTCCGAGAGTCGCGTTCAGATTTGCCCCATCGTAGTAGAGTAGACCGCCCGCTTCGTGAACGAGCTTCGCGATCTCTATAATGTCTGATTCGAATATTCCGAGCGTGTTGGGGTTTGTGAGCATTAGGCCGGCTGTCCTTGGCGTTAGTGAAGCACTAAGAGCACCCAAGTCCACGCATCCTTGACGGTTCGAAGGCATCTCGACGACCTTGAAGCCCGCCATGGCCGCACTCGCTGGATTCGTTCCATGGGCCGAATCAGGTACGATGATCTCGTCCCTCTTCCCCAGCTCAGCATTCTGTTTATGGTAGGCTCTCATGATCATCGCACCCGCAAATTCACCCTGAGCACCTGCGGCTGGTTGCAGCGAGACTTTGCTCAGTCCCACTATTTCGGCGAGCCATTGAGAAAGTTCGTAGAGGATCCTTAGGATGCCTTGCACCGTCTCATCTTCTTGCACGGGATGCAGGTCTTGGATCTTCGGCGTTGCAACAACCCTATCCGATAGCTTGGGGTTGTACTTCATCGTGCAACTCCCTAGCGGATACATCCCCAAGTCCACCCCATAGTTCTCCTGTGAGAGTCGAACGTAGTGTCTGACAACCTCGGTTTCGGAGAGTTCTGGTAGTCTAGGGGGCGTCTTACGAAGAAGTTCCGTCGGTATATTGACAGAAGACGTGTCAATTTTGGGGATGGAGAAACCAACGCGTCCCTGAGAGGATCTTTCTATGATGACCGGCTCTTCCCAGCGAGCTTGTTTGAACGTCATCGCCGCTCCTCCAGGATGGCCTTCATGGCCGCGACAACTCGGTCTATGCTTTCGCGTGTATGCAGTTCCGTCACACAGTAGAGCGCGGACTGACCGAGCTCGGGGAATTGATTCCCCAAGCAGATCCCACCTTGGATCCCACGTTTGAGCAACTCTGCGTTCACACGCGAGGCCGTGGGACCAGTGCGATCGAAGCTGATGACGAATTCCTTGAAGTGTTGAGCTTCGAAAAGCGGGACCTTGAGGCCCTCCAGCCCTTTCATTTTTTGGATGGCATATTCGGAGTTGGCAATTATGGTCTTGGCAAGCCTTTCAAGTCCTTTTGGTCCCATCAGTGAAAGATACGCGGCAGCGGCTACGGCGCAGAGCGCTTCGTTTGTGCAGATATTTGAGGTGGCTTTCTCACGTCGAATATGTTGTTCTCTTGTCTGAAGGGCCATTGTGAAGGCCATCGAGATGCCGTCTCTCGTCATTGTCATTCCTATCAGGCGACCAGGCATTTGCCTAAGTAGCCGCTCCCCGTTGCAGGCAAAGAGCCCCAGCAGGGGACCGCCATAGTTCATGTGATTTCCGAGTGGCTGGCCTTCTCCGACTGCAATGTCTGCGCCCAACTCGCCGGGTGGTGCGAACAGGCCAAGTGATGTCGGGTCTGCGCCGATGATGAAGAGCGCTCCCTTTTCGTGGCTTAATTCTCCGATTCTCTTTGCGCCGGTTTCAAAGAAGCCCAGATAGGATGGGTTTTCTATGTACACACCAGCGGTCTTGGAGCTGATCTTCTGGTTCAGGTCCTCGTCCAAGATTGCTCCAGTTCGCCTGTCTTGGCTCAATTCCACTATTCTCATTCCGGCTGGTTCAGAGAATGTCTTCAGAGTCTCGAGTCTATCCGGCTGGATATAGTGGGGGACAAGGAGTTCCTCTCGACCGGTCACGCGAGACGCCATTCTCGCGGCTTCGCCTAGCGCCGTTGACCAATCGTACAGCGAACTGTTGGCGAACTCCATTCCCATGAGTTCCGCAATCATGCTTTGGTATTCGAATAGGGCTTGGAGCATTCCTTGGGAGACCTCCGGCTGGTATGGTGTGTAGGATGTTAGGAATTCAGAGCGAGAGACTATCTCATCCACAGCTGCCGGAACATAGTGAGGCCAAACGCCTCCTCCCAGGAAGGAAGTCATTTCTCTTGTTGAGACGTTTCTCGATAACAAATCCTCCACTTGCAGCCTAGCTTCCATCTCAGATCTTGAGGGATGCAATTGTAGCGAGGAGTTCTTCATGATGGATTCTGGGATATCCGAGAATAGGTCTTCCACATCCCGGAGCCCTATCTCTTTCAGCATTTCCTTCTTGATTCTAGGCGCACTGTTGGGGATGTACGGATGTGCTTCGCTCATCTACCATCAACAGAGTGTAGACACGTTGCTCCGGAACCAAACTAATATCTTGCGCTGGAATGCTCCTCCGTTCAGTGTCGATCTTGGCAGGAAGCACTGCGCCGGTTCAAAGCGGCACTTGCGTAGACAGAGATGCGTCCCTTGAGCCAAGCTGCATCATTGGTCAAGGCGTAAGACTGTTCGGACATGTGGAGGTCGAAGCGAGAGCCCGAATAGAGCCGAACACGGTCGTGTATGGTCCTGTGAGGATCGGTTCAGGTTCGTTGATTGGACCGAACGTGATTCTAGGGTTTCCCCCAAAGAGGGAGCTGACGGAATGCATCAGTCAGGGACGCAGTCTCCACGAAGGGTCCGGCAGAACCAAGTTGGTCATTGGGAAGAGATGCATCGTTAGACCCGGAACTTGCATATACTCTGATGTTTCGATAGGTGACCAGGTCTCGTTCGGACATAACGTTATGATTCGCGAGAAGGTCCGAGTAGGCAAAGAGACACTGATCGGAACAGGGGTTGTCATAGACGGATCGTGCAAGATCGGGGAACGGGTGTCAATCCAGACTGGCGCATACCTCTCGACCAATTGCACGATTGAGGATTCAGTCTTCCTCGGCCCTCATGCGGTACTGACGAACGACAAGTACATGACTCAGAAGAAAACGACACTTGTTGGTCCGACGATTCGTCGAGGAGCAAGCATAGGGGCCAACTCGCTGCTGATGGCTTCTGTTGAGATTGGCGAGGGATCAGTAGTAGGGGCTCAGTCTTTGGTGTTGCGCGATGTCCCTCCGCGCTCGATCTATGCCGGAATACCTGCGAAGAAACTGAAGAAAGTCCCGGAGGACTGGAGGACCTCCCTTCTGCGACTATGAATAAGCCGGGAAGGAGTTCCAGAACGGAACGAAACGAGTTCGGCATTTTTAAATACGGATCATCAGTTGAGTTGCCGAAAAGTCGTGGACAGCGACATTCGGGCGACTAGTCTAGGGAAGCCCCAAACTGGGCTCATCGCACTGACGTCGCGCACGATAGATCGAGTCAACAGAGAAACCAGGCGGATGGGCTCCCGAAATGAGAGAGAAAGCGATTTTCTGCGCCGTTGCTCTCGTGATCATTTTCCTTGTTTCAACCGGACTTCCCGCTGTAACTGCCCAACCAGCTTCTGAGTACGCTGTCAGAATCAATAGGGTTGCACAAATCGGCGGCTGGGGACTAGTGACAGTCAACGACACGGTCACCGTACGAAATACTTCCACTAGCCCCTTGGGAGACGTGCCCATCGGTCTTCCCAGAGATCTGACGAGAGGTTTGAGGTATCTGGCAGCCAGAGATGACCGCAACACAGTGCTAGCAATTGAGCGAGACCTAGACTCGTCGAGTGAAACCTACTGGTTCAAGGTCAACTTTGCACGAGCGCTAGCGTACAACGAGACCTACAAATTCACCGTCACGTCTCTGTTCACAAATGTCCTCGTCCCGAATGCGGCGGGATTCCAGTACAGATTCGTGACAACTCCCATTCTTCGAGTGAAAGGTGCATCGGAGAATATGACGATCATGGCTGGTGCCGAGTCGAAGTTCTCGATCCCTCATGAGCTGAATCTCACGGAAACTTCTGAGCTTGGAGGCGTCTATCTCCGCGGATATTTTGCTCCGATTGAACCATACACTACAGAGTCTATCGTGTTGAACATGACGTCTACCGCTCAGTTCATAGTGCGAGTACCGCACGTAAGCAGAGAAATCCAGTTTGACCCGGACGGGAGGGTACACGTTTCGGACACTTACAGTTTCGAGAACCTGGCTGCCTCCGTCTCGACGATTCAGCTTTCGCTTCCTCAGAACTCAAGCGAGATCATGGCCTATGACCTCATCGGCCCACTCTGGGATAGCTCAGTGCAGGGGCCTGATGTCTCAGTCGGTCCTAGGTATTCAGGTGGAATAGAGGAGAATAGGACATTCACTTTCACTTTGAAGTATCAAGTCGACCCACGAACATACATTACCCGGAGTCAGTGGTGGGGCGGCAGCAGCTACAAGTTTTTCCTCTTGTCGAACGTCAAGCATTGGGTAGTTGACACGCTTGAGACCACCGTGATTGTTCCGGTGGGATTTGACGTTAGAAATGTGTCTCCGTCTCCTTCCTTGACCTCAGGTTCACTCTTCTATCGCAACCTAAAGTACGAGGTGGCGAATGTTACACCATACACTGACCTAGAATTTAGTCTCGAATACACTTATGCTCCGTTCTGGTCGGGCTCCCTGCCGGTATCTTGGGTTGCGTTGATAGAGCTGGTAGCGGTGGCTGCCGTTCTGGTCGCGAGGACCAGAAGACCAGCAGAATTGAAGATTCCTGTTCCGTCGGAGAAGCTAAGGCAGTTCGTGGAGCTTTACGATGGAAGGACTGCTCTAAGACTCGAGCTTGATAGGATGGCTGAGGATCTCGCCCGCGGCGCCCTCAACAAGCATGAGTATAGGCGCAGACGCAAGTCCATCGAGATGCGTATGGGCGAACTGGACAGAGCCATTCAGCCACTCAAACAGGATCTGAAGGCGTCCCACCCGAGATATGGTGAAATGATTCTCAGGATGGAGAGGGCAGAGGCGGAGATCGATGCGAACCGGCTGGGTGAAGAACACTTCAAGACACAATACCGTGCTGGCAAGATTTCCAAGGAAGCCTATGACAGGGCGCTTAGCGACCTGAGCAGACGAATGGACAAGGCAAGGGAAATCATAGAGACCAGCTTGGTCACGCTTCGAGAAGAGGCCCGTTGATAAGACCAACGGCATGCAGCCACCTGACATATACCGCAATCGTTTTGCACATATGCTAGGCCATGGTCAACCATGGAAGACGCTGTAAGGCCCAAGGATCTGGAGCCTTGGCTCAGACAGGCGCTGAGAACACAAATCACCACGGTCGAGAAGGCCGTTCAGAAAGCCAAGAGCGATGTCGAGGTGCAGCTCGCCACGCTCAAGGAGGTTGTGACGGATCTCCTGAGGAAGTCTGAGAAAGACTCTGCAGAGAAGAGAAACGACAGAGCAGTGTACAGGGCTGCAAGAGCCGTAAATCGCATGTGTCTAGAACTCCAAGACCTTCTCTCAGCTGCGGTCTTGGAAAACCCTGAAAGGTATGAAGGGTTGAAGCAGTTCAGCGATGCTAGCGCCAGACTTGCAAGCGACGCCGCGCGAGTACGTGAAAGATGGATTGGGTATGTCCGCCCCTACTATATCCTCGACATGATGAGCCTGAACGCCTCAATTGAGAAACTTCGTCGGCTCGGAGACCAAACATGGGACATCTTCAGCAAGGAAGGAGCCTTGCTGCGTGGCTTCGAAGAAATCCGCGGCAGGGTAGAGAAGATCGAAGACCAAAGGACCTTGCTGGGAAGGCAGCTCGATGAAAGCGACCACGCGATCAACGAGATCAAGAAACTGGACCCGCAAATCCTAGAAGCCGAGCGTCAGATCGACTCACTTGCTATCAACCCGAAGATCGCCGAGTTGAAGAAGATCGACAAAAGATTGAAGGAGCTCCGCGCGGAGTTGTTGGCTACGGGTTTCAGGAGGCTGGGAAGACCCCTCCGAAAACTTGAGGCAATGGCTAGCAGAGGCGAGTATCCAATTGCACCAGAAGTCAGGGAGAGACTGTCACAGTATCTGAAACGGCCTTTCACGACTTTCGTTTCTGAAGAAGAAGGGTACCCCGCTCTAAAATCGGTCTTAAGAAGTATGCGAGAAGCCGTGAAACGGAGGAAGCTCGTCTTGAAGCAGCGCGAGGAGAGGAAGGTTCTTGAGAGGATCGACAACGTCGCAGAGAAGAACGTCTTGGACCGGATCTATCGCGAAGCCACAGATCTAATGGCTGAACGAAGAAGGTATTTGCAAGACCCCGAATGCCTTCAACTCATGGACCAGTACAAGAACCAGAAGAAAGATCTGAAGAACCTTCAGTCGAAGTACGCCGAACTCCAACATGGATCTAAGCAACTAGCAGAGAAGGCACAGGCGCTCAGGGACTCCTTCGGCCAGTTCGTCAAAGAGACCGAGCTCTTGGCTGAAAGATTAGCGAAGAGACCGGTGAAGATCGAACCGGAGCTCCCAGGCCTCCCTGCCTAGACAAGGATCTTGATTGTCTTCTTGCCAACCATCGCCCGAAGCAATGCCTTTCCAAGATCAGATCTCTTGGATACCCGGATGCGGCTCTTCTTTCCAACGGTAGCCGAGAAGAGGTATTCGTTGTCGACATAGACGTTTGCGACTTCACCGACGTCTTTCTTGTCAAACTCCAACTCAATTCTGTTTCCTGTCTCTGCGATCTTGAACTGAACCTCGGTTCCTCCCGTCGGGGTGGCCGGCTCAACGTCAATGCGGATTCCCAAGGATTTTTCGAGTTTTGAGATTGTGGCTCCCTTTTTCCCTATCAGGAGCGGAATTGATTCACTGTCGACCTTCAAGACCGCCTTGTTCTCAGTTACGAAGGTCACTTCCGCCTCGGGATCGAAGCGGCGGACTTCTTGGAGCACCCGCTCGGCGGCCAGTCTGCGAGCCCCAGAGACCTGAGGGGCAGCCTCAGTAACTGGCACGATTACGTTTTCTTCGCCGAATGTGTACATTTCGTACTCGAGCTTTCCGTTCTCGAAGTCTCTGACCTCCACAATTGGCCGAGCTAGGTCAGCCTCTGTCATTCCGCTCGGGACTCGCACAACCAGGTTTAGGTAGAAGACTTTCACCACCTCGCCATAGCGTATGAAGACGACAGTGTCGACGATGTGTGGGATCATACCCAGCTCCACGCGACCGATGAATCTCTGCACGGCGTCGATCGCATCGGCCGCATGGACAACGCCTATCATGCCAACGCCGGCCAGCCGCATGTCCGCGAAGATCTGGAAGTCTTTGGTCTTTCTGATCTCATCAAAGACCGTATAGTCCGGCCTCACTAGAAGCAGGATCTCAGCTGTATTCTCAAAATCCCCCTCTAGCGGCCCGTACTGTGTGATCTCCGAGCTGACTTGGAGGTCTCTCGGGGACTCGAGGGTTTTCACAATCTTGTTTTGCCTCAGATAGAATTCGGCAAGTGAGGATGCGAAGGTAGTCTTGCCTGATCCCGGTGGGCCTGCAATAAGGATCCCCTCCGCTTTCGACTTCAGCCTCTCCATCAAACTCTCCGAGAGCTTGTAGTCATCTAGACGGAGCGTTACGACCGGTCTTACGATCGTCACCTCCAAACCATCTGAGAACGGTGGCCTGGTGATGGCAATTCGATACCTGCCGAGCTGTATCACTGAAGCACGGCTACGATTGATCTCAATGAATCCTTCATCACTGACGTGGGCGGCATCATTTATCTGCTTGATAATCTCTTCAAGCTCTTCGCCACTGGTCGGCCGATCTGCTATCTTGACCAGCTCGAAATTTCCGGGCTTACCTCGCTTCGCGAGCGGCACGGTCCCTTCCTTGACGTGTATGCTCGCAGTTTCAGGGGTAAAGAGGTTCTCAAAGATCAAGCCCTCAGTCTTCACTGAAGGTGCCGAATAGAGCACGCGGATTCCCTGCACTTCTGCCACAAGGGCTTGCACATAATCCGCCGTGACTAGGGTCGCACTCTCCTTCCGTGCGACATCTATGATAATAGCGTCTAACCTGCCGCTCCTTGCCAACTTGATCTGGTCAAGGTCGGGTCTGGAGCCCATGAACGTGAGCTTTGTGTTCTTGCGCTCGCAAAGTGCTCGCAGTTTCTTCAGTTCGGCGAGGCCGGTGTGTCCAGTGTCCCTACCCTTGGACGCTTGCGCCTGAAGTTCGTCCAATACCGCGTATGCAATGATCACTTCCTCTATCTCTTCTCTTTCAAGGATCTCAGGTATCCGCCCGTCGATGATTGCCGAAGTGTCTGGTACCAATCGTTGGCCTAATGACATTCTTGATCGCGCTAGCTCAAGCCCCTTCCTGATAAAAACGTGCCTAGCGAAGCCGACAATCGTCATCCAGAACGGGTAAATATGACAAACGCAACGCAATGCTGATCGGTAGGCCACGGACTTGGTTAAAGCTGCCACCGAACCCGCTTTTCGCGTTGAACCGATCACAACAATCAGCCACACGCAGAGCCTATGCCCAGAGTGCCTTGCGATCCTGGAAGCGGAGGTGTACGAACAGGGAGGAAAGATCTGGATCCGCAAGACCTGTGCAAATCACGGGGAGTTCAACGAACTCTACTGGGGGTCAAGCGAACTCTACGAACGGGCAAGGAAATACGCACGCGACGGGAAGGGTGTAGACAACCCGTTTGTAACCAAACAGTCGCCCATCTGTCCAGCTGATTGCGGTCTTTGCAATGCACATATGAGCCACACTGCGCTTGGGAACATTGTCGTCACAAACCGATGCGACCTCAACTGCTGGTACTGCTTCTTCTTCGCTGAGAAGGCCGGGTACGTGTATGAGCCGTCCTTGGATCAGATTCGAGCAATGGCCAGATCACTGAGAAACGAAAAACCAGTACCTTGCAACGCCGTTCAGCTCACGGGAGGCGAACCTGCTCTACGCGAAGATCTCCTGGACATCATAAGGATCTGCAGAGAAGAAGGAATCGAACACGTGCAACTCAACACGGACGGAGTCAGATTATCCACCGATCCAACTCTCGCTGAGAAGGTGAGAAAGGCCGGCGTTAGTACGATCTACATGAGCTTTGACGGCACGACGCCGCAGACGAATCCCAAGAATCACAGGGAGATTCCTGGAGCTCTTGCAAACTGTAGCCGAGCGGGAGTGGGAGTTGTTTTGGTTCCCACAGTTATAAGGGGCGTCAATGACTTCGAGGTTGGAAACATCATTCGATTTGCGCTTGGGAATCTTGACCCAATAAGAGGGGTCAATTTTCAGCCAGTCTCAATCGTAGGAAGAGTTCCAGAGAGGGAGCGAGAACGATTCCGAATAACCATCCCAGATGTCTTGATGAGGATAGAGGGAGATTTCTCAGGCGAGATATCACGAGATGATTTCTATCCAATTCCGTCGTGCATGCCATTCAGCAACTTTGTTGAGGCTTTGACAAGGGAGCGAGAGTACGAACTCTCAACCCACTTCGCGTGCGGAATGGCAACATACTTGTTCCTTGATGATGGGAAGATCATTCCGATGCCCCGCTTCGTCGACGTGGACGGAATCTTCGAGTACCTGGACGAGAAGGCAGCTGACCTCCGAGGAGGCGCAAACAAGTACGCAGTAGGCTCGAAGCTTCTCTACAACCTCTTCACAAAATTCGTTGACAAGAACAAAGCCCCCAAAGACCTCAGCATTCCAAGGATCCTATTCAACGCGCTTGTAAGACACGACTACACATCACTTGGTACACTTCACCACAAGAGCCTCTTCATTGGGCTGATGCACTTCCAGGACCTATACAACTGGGATATCGAGAGAGTCAAGCGTTGTACGATCCACTACGCGACCCCAGACGAGCGGATAATCCCGTTCTGCACCTTTAACGTCGTCCCCGAGTGGTACAGGGACAAGATCCAGAAGCAGTATGGAATTCCGATCCTTGACTGGGAGAAGAAGACCGGGCGTAGGCTCCGACATGATCTCTACCGTAGAATCACTGCCTCAGAGACCTAATGTAGGGCAAACGCTCTTCGGCTGATCAGTTGTTGCCACCCGCAGCGCCGCTGCTATTCCAGCGCGTTGGTTACCTTTGCGACTAGATCTGGCGGAAGCGTTGTTGCCTTCCAGCTCAGAAGATCTAGGCCTATGATCCTGAGATAACCTGCGCAGATCAGCTCATCGTCAGCCTTTCTTCGGATCTCGAAATTGTATTTCACAGTTTTCTCCGTCTTCTCGTTCAATCGTAGCATCACGGCCAGAATATCTCCGAATCTGGCTGCCGCTTTGTATCTGCAAAATGCCTCCACACGAGGGATTGCAATCCTGTATTTCTCATTCAGCTCCTTGAACGTGAAACCGAGAGAACGATAGAGCTCTTCCTCTGCTGCCTCAACGTACCTGAAGTAGTTGGAGTAGTGAACGACCTTCAGAGCGTCTGTGTCCACCCAACGGACAGGAATCTCAAATCTGAAAACCATGCCAATCACGCTTCTGTGCCGGCCGAGCCTATTCAGCAGCAAGTAGTTCGCGAAGCAGTTTCAGTGAGATGTTCCCACCGCTAATAACCAATACGAGATCTTCTCCTTTTCTTGGTTTGTAGCTTTCACCCAGTGCGGCTATTACAGCTGCTGCGGAGGGTTCGATCAGGAGGTGGAGCGATTCCAAGGCCGCCTTTGTTGCCCATCTGATTCGTTCGTCCGATGTCAACAGGATGCCTTCGACGTTCTCCCTTACGATGCGAAACGTCAACTGCCCAGGCTCTCCAGGGGCAAGACCATCGGCGATAGTATGAAAGTCCTCTAGGCGGATTGGCTTGCCAGCCTTGAGTGACTCGTACATCGACGCAGCCATGTCGGATTGAACGCCGTACACTTTCGTCTCGGTTTTTTCGGCTTTGAAAGGCAACGAGATTCCGGAGATGAGTCCGCCACCTCCCACCGGAACCAACACCGTGTCGACATCGGGCAGGTCTTCCAATATCTCGAGTCCTACGGTTCCCTGGCCTGCAATGACCTTCGGGTCATCGAAGGGATGCACAAGTACTGCTCCTTGTTCTTTCTGTATGTCCTTGGCACGGGAAAATCTCTCAGCATGGCTTCTCCCATGTTCCACGATAGTGGCGCCTTGTTCCTTGATCGCCTCGACTTTCTCTCTCACAGCGGAAGTAGGCACAACTATCGTCGCGGGAGCTCTTACTAGTCTGGCAACGTGTGCTACAGCAAGGCCATGGTTGCCAGAGGAGGCTGCTACTAAACCGTGGCTTCGCTGAACCTTGCTGAGGGACAGAATCTTGTTTGCAGCGCCACGTATCTTGAACACTCGAGTGGGCTGGTAGCATTCCAGCTTCAGGAAGACGTTCGCATCGAATCGCCGGCTAAGATATTCACTCCTGTACAGCGGAGTTCTATAGGCAATACCCCTTATGGTCTTGGCCGCTTGCCTCACGTCATACACGGTGGGAAGCGATGCTGTGGAGGCAGAATCCATTCGCGTGCACCAGGCGCTAGCGTTCAACCCTGAAGCCTATCTTCACGACTGCCTGAAAGCGTTTGACTTTGTCTTGTGCAATCGTCCCTCTGAATGAAGTTACCTCGAACCACTCCATTCCGCGGACGGTTTTGCCTGCTTGTGCTATGGCGTCCCTGACGGCGTCCGCGAAGCTCTCGGGTGACTCACCTACAACTTCGATATACTTCCAAACCAAGCTTGCCACCTCTATGACGGTGATACCTATCGCGAGAGCATAACACTTTGCGTGTCGGCCTTTCTGTTCTTCTCTGTTCAGGCAGCGCCGGAGTTTGTCGTACGGGAGTCCAGAGTCCTCGTGCCGGTCGCGTTCACTTTTGACGAACGACAGAGGCAACCTACAAATATGCTGATTAGGGCGCTATGTGGCTCAAAAATGTTGGCTGGCTCTAGATACGTTGCGGACCTGATATCGTCCAGGACTTGCATGAATAGTTGGATTTCGAACTGATTGTAATCGCGATTGCCCCCATCATGTTTCTGGCTTGGTTCATGTACACAAGGGATCGCTATGAACGAGAACCACGTAGACTCATCCTGAAGACTTTCTTTGTAGGCGCTGTCCTCACAATTCCTGTAGTATTCGTTGAGGTGGTTGGTAGCCTGATTCTTCCACCTTCGGAAGATCCGCTCTCAATATTCCTGCATTTTCTAGTTGGGGTAGCACTCGTGGAGGAGTCATCAAAATACGCAGCCGTGCGTGTCTCAGTTTACAGTTCGCGAGAGTTCAATGAGCCGATGGACGGGTTGGTGTATGGAGCGATAGCGGGACTAGGGTTTGCCGCACCGGAAAACCTCCTATACGTACTCAGTCGCGGAGCGGCCCTGGGCGTTATTCGCGCAGTATTGTCTGTTCCTGGGCACGCGCTTTGGGGCGCCATCATTGGATACTATCTCGCCATCAAGAAACTCAAGGCAGATCACGGGGCAGGAGTTCGCGGCCTTTCGTTGGCAGTAATGTTGCACACGATCTTCGACTATGGCCTGGTTGCCTTGGACCCCTTGGCGGGGATCGCTGTCGCGAGCCTTGTCGTAATCGCTGGATGGTCGGTGTATTTCAGGTATAGAAAGGCCGCACTTGCGGCCTCACCTTTTAGGCCTGAATTGCAGAGACCTCTGCCGCCTCCCCCCGCCACCAAATACTGCATGTATTGCGGAACCTTGCTCTTTGCAGACGACCGATTCTGCCGGTCGTGTGGAGTTCAGCAGCCCTGACCGAGATCTGAGGCAGCCCTATTGCGGGGAACCCGAATTCTCGCCGCCTACGACAAGATGCCAGTTAGCTGGAAGGATGGTAGCCCGGGGGAGATGTTCGGGTTTCAGCGCCAACCTTTCGAACTCCCGTCGGCGGGTTTCTTCTCGCTGGACGAGAACCAAAGCCCGCTATGC
>CAYMZN010000011.1:0-37254 GCA_964394935.1 uncultured Candidatus Bathyarchaeia archaeon
GTCCCTCAGCTTTCCGAAGCACTGTCACACGGCCGCATTGTGGGCAGGAATGCTGCCCAGGAAGCTATGTAGAAGCCTTCTTCGGAAACATCCCTTTTCTTGCGGATTTGGTTCTGCCATCTCGTGCTTTGCGAAATCTCAGCCACTGTGAGGTCCTTGAGTTGAGCCTCGTGAATTGTGGACGTAGTCCTTGCTGCCATCCCATCGACCGTAAAACTCTCGTAGGCTATTCCTGAGATTCTCAGCTAGTCTCGCGCGATCTCCCTTTTCATCAGCGATCGACTTCGTCAATTCTCCGACAACCTTGTCCATATCGAGTTTCTCGAACTTCCCCCCCTCGAACAGGACTTCGCCGTCCACGATAACTGTGTCCACATCTGATGCCTTGACGCTTTGTAACATCACATCAAGGAGAGGTATTCTGGAACTCGTATACGGCCACAGCATTCCACGAGCATCCAGTAGTACCAAGTCAGCCTTTCTTCCTACCTCTATACTGCCGATCTCAGAGCCGACGCCGGTAGCTCTGGCGCTCCCCGCTGTTGCCATATCGAGGACCTGACTCGAAGACAAACATTCGGATCGTACGCCGGGCACCCGATGAAGTGTCCAAGCCAGTCTCATCTCCTGGATCATGTCATCGTCCTCATTTTGTCCCGTAGCGTCTGTTCTCAATCCAACAGTGATTCCTCTCCTTATCATCGGGATCACTGGGGATATGCGGCTGTGGAGCCTGAGATTTGAGCTTGGATTATGAACAGAGACGGCTCCGCTGTCCGATAGAAAGCCTCTAGCGAAGATCTTCTCACCGTCAAAGGCTTCTTGCACCCTAGTGACTACGTCGTAACCCACGTTCACAGTGGTTGTGGGCTTACGGCCGTCTGCTTTCTCCTCTTCAGCTACCGCTAGAGAAGCGGGCACAATAACGGCGCCAATATGGCATATCCCTGGGTGGTCATCGTAGTCCAGGCTGTGGGAAAGCGTGCCGTTCACAAGAGCTACAACGGTGCTCTGAGTCCTTTGCCAACTTCCAAGCATAATTGCACGGCCTTTGGACAGGTCTGCTCGTGGCGTATTTGGTCACGATTCTGGCCCAGGAAGTTCTCGTTCCTGCCAGCGCGACGCCTATGGTGTTGAGGATGTGCCACTTGCAAGCGTCAATCGCTTCGCCAGATATTCCAGAGTACTCTACATTGCGAACGTAACTCGCTAGCATTCGAGTGTACGGTTCAGCATCATTGCTCATAATTCTCAACTCCTCTTCCACTCTCTAAGATGAAAGAAGTTCCAAAAGAAGTCCTAGAAAGCGCCGATATCTACAGACGCTGCTCACCGGGCGAGGATGTTTTGATTCGCTATTGGATCACTTGTTTCGTTGCCTCGTAGAACTCGTTCACTGTCATGACATCAGGAGGATAACCGTAGTTCCCCAGCTCCTGTGCCAAGCGAGTTATCTGCGGTGGCTGTACGAAGGTTTCCGCGAGCACCTTGGATTGCGAGAATACTTCCCTCGTTGGGCCGTCCAGAAGAATCTTGCCGTTTAGCATTGCCACAGTCCTCCTAGCCCATTTCGCAACGACCCACATCTCGTGAGTGACTACGATGATCGTATGACCCAAACGGTTCAGGGCGTCCAAGAAATTCATGACCTCAATCGACTGCATCATGTCCTGCCCTGTGGTCGGTTCATCGATGATGAGAACCTCAGGCTGCATTGCGAGTATAGAGGCTATTGCAACCCTCTGCCTGAGACCCTTCGAGAGCATGAACGGATGTTCTCCGAGAAATCCCTCCGGTATTCCTGCGGTTCTCATCGCATTCCTGACTCTCTCGTCCTTTTCGCGGGGGTCAAGCCTCCCGAGCCTTGCAAGGTTGTCCAGTCCGAATTCGAGCTCCTCCTTTACGCTTCCTTTGAAGAGTTGGTGGTCCGGGTTCTGGAACGTGTATCCTACTTTCTGCGCTAGGTCCACCGTGGAGACTTTCGTCGTGTCCATGCCGAATACAGTGACTTTTCCTCCGCTTGGCCTTAGCAATCCATTGAAGGTTTTGGATAGTGTCGTCTTTCCTGAGCCGTTCTGACCGATCAGAGCGATGAATTCTCCTCGGCGAATTGCAAGATCCACGCCTCTGAGCGCAACTGTCCCGTCGGGATACCTAAAGCGCAGACCCTCTGTCGCTATTGCTATCTCATCGCTAGGTTTCGCTTGTTCCTCGATCTCTCTCCTGGCCAAGCCAATCGGTGGCCTTTCCCTCAGGCGCTTTGACAGAGAGTCTCTTGTCTCATCCAAAGTCAGATTGACCCTGTCGACGATCTTCTCAGCCTGCAACCTTTCGGATACTAGGCATATCTCCGGAACTCTAACCCCCCTCTCGTGGAGGAACGACGGATCGGAGAAGAAATCCCGCGTCTTTCCTTCCCTGATCATCTCGCCTTTGTATAGGAGCATGAACCTGTCGGCTATTTCTACCAGATCGTCGAGGTGGTGTTCGAAGACGATTATCGTCATCTCCTGCCTCTCTTTCAGCTCCCTTAGAACTGACATGACCTCCGCTTTGCCGATAGGATCAAGCATGGACGTTGGTTCGTCAAGAATCAGTACCTCTGGTCTCATGGCCAGGGTGGCGGCTATCGCGGTTCTCTGTTTCTGGCCGCCCGAAAGGTCGGCTGGCTCCTTGAATATCTGCTCTTTGAGTCTTGTGACCTCGAGAGCCCACGTGATTCTTTCTTCGGTCTCCTCCGGTGACAGCCCAAGGTTCATCGGACCGAAGGCCAACTCATCCTCTACTTTTGTCAGTATGAATTGAGATTCGGGATCGTCGAACACCATGCCGACCTTGGTGGAGATGTCTCCTATTCCATGCCTTGCGGTATCCATTCCCGAGACTGTGACGCGGCCCTTCATGTCGCCCCTGACGCTGTGCGGTATTAGGCTGTTCAGGCTTCTGGCAAGGGTCGTCTTTCCTGAGTCGTTAGGCCCGACAACGACAACGAACTCTCCCTCGTCTACTTTCAAGCTAACGTTCTTGAGTATCCAGTCGCTTTCAGCGTATTTCCACCATAGGTTTTCCACGGCAACTTTCTCGGTCATATGCCGCCACCTGCCATATTCGTTCGTCAATAGAACGGGTTCATGAAGAGACCGAAGTAGAACCGACCGACTGCAATGACAGCCAAGATGGCGAGCATCATGAGTATAGCGACCACGTCAATCATCCGCATCCTATAGTACTTCTTCGTTAAGTAGGTCTCCTTCCCCTTCGCTATCATCCCTTGGTAGAGCCTGGTTCCTTTGAAGCCTCTCGACTCCATTGCGGCGCCCGTTTCGAGAGCTCTCTTTATGACCAGCATGACCAGCGGCACAAGATAGTACGCAAAGTGAACGGGACGCTTGTATACGGGAATAGTTGACAGGTCTAGCGCTCTGGACTTCTCTGCCTCCCGGATGGTCTGATAGTCTCCGTCGAAGATGCTGAAGTATCTGAACATCATCACTATGCTAGTTCTCAGGTTGTAGCCAATCCTGAGCTTCTCAAGTGCTGCGAAAAGCTCGGTTCCCGTAGTTATTGCAAGCCAGAAGAGCATTCCACAGACAAGAGCGAAGACCCTAGAGTAGACCTCGATGGCGAAGGCCATTGCGCCTTTGTAGACGTTTACGGGTCCAAGGCGTACGAGGACCTGAGGTGATGGGCCTGCAAGGGATTCGCCGAAGAAAGCTGAGGACACAAATATTATGAATGCCAGCGTTAGGAAGAGCTTGTAGTACTTTGCGAGCGTTGCTAGATTGACCCTCGCCCTTATGGTCAGGATGACAGCAATAATACCTGAAAGGAAATTCAGAAATGGATTACTTATGAAAAACGGGTAGAAGTTGAATAGAAAAAAAAAGTGAGTTTTGTTGAGGCACTCACCTTCATGAATATCGAGTTCACTGGTATGTAGGAAAGAAACGTGCGTTGCATTAGTTCTTCTTGCATCACGCTACCACCAGTCGGGCGCTGCCACGTATAACCTGCTTCTCTGTACGAACGGCGTCACAACCTTCAGGATCAGTGAGCCGAAGATTATGGCTGGCCACGTGTTTCCGATGAACCATCCAAAGAAGAACAGAGGTTGTGCCGCCCAGGTCACTAGTCCCGTCAAGACGAATGCCGTCGATCCCAAGTATGCCCCGCCCGCGTTAGACAGTATGCATCCGAAGATTATCCAGACGGCCCAGTCTTTCGCGCTCTTGAGTCTCATGTCGGCCTTCAGTGCTCGGAACGCAAGGACCGTCAGACCGCCTTGCACGACATTTGCCGGGATAACTGCAACGGCGACATAGAAAGGCAGAGCCTCCCCCAGTACGTCCGAGACAAGCGGAAAGAGAAACGCTGACGCAACGCCCCACCCCCCGAACCAGAGCCCACCGATCGCCTGAAGCGCCATCGCGGGCCAGAAGCCAGACACGTATCCCCCGATAGGAAGCGAAAGGCTACCATATGTACCTACGACTATGCACAGACCTACCCAAGCTGCAAAGAGTGCAAACCTAGCAGAATACGGCTGCGCAACTTCAACTTTTCCTGACATTCAAGCTCCCTCCTATTTCTTCTTCGAACTCAGAATGTACCAGAGTGCGATTAGCCCCAGCACGAGCAGGATCAGAGCAGCGGAGTCCCTCAACAAGTTGAAAGTCACTAGGACGAAATCCTTCATGGTTCCCACCTTTTCTGTGGGCCTTCATAGTAGCCTTCAAGAATATATATAAAACTTGGGAAGTGGACATAGTCGCTGGGAAGGAGTTATGACGCGACTATACGGCAGAGATTTGATCACAACTCAGGATTGGAGCGTTGAGGAGCTAAGAAAGGCGATAGCGCTTGCTGAGAAACTCAAACACATAAGAAGAAGGGGGAGGAACCTACCCAAGATCCTAGAAAGAAAGAATTTCTTCATGCTATTCTACGCACCCTCAACCAGGACCAGGGGGGCATTCGAGGCAGGTATGGAGCTCCTAGGAGGACATGCCCCCTACATAGATGTCAGCACGACCAGAGTTAAGGCTGGAGAGGCTCTGAAAGACATCGCCAAGATGTACGACGCATACGGAAACGGAATCGGGGTGAGGATACTGGATGACGTTATTGACTTCGTCTACGGCGAAGGGCGACGAGCTGTTGAGCAGTTCGCTGAAGTCATGAAAATCCCGGTTATCGATCTAGCATGCTGCACTTATCACCCGACACAAGGCATAGGAGACATGATGACCGTGAAGAAGAAGCTCGGGGGCCTCAAGGGCAAGAAGTACGTAGTCAGCTGGGCTTACTCGAGCAGGCTGAGAGGGAGGTGCAGCATACAGGAAGAGGTTCTCATCGCGACAAGGTTGGGCATGAATGTGGTGCTAGCCCACCCTCCCGGGTTCGACATTGACCCGAAGATCGTTGAGGCAGCGAAGACCAACGCTGGAAAGGGCGGCGGAAGCTTCGAGATAAGTCACGACTTCAAGGAAGCTCTGAAGGGTGCGAACGCGGTTTTTCCGAGAAGCTGGGTTACCGATGAGCTCTGTAAGGTGGGCGCGAAGGCCTTTGGTGTTGATAGGGAGATCGACATACACAACAAGTACAAGGACTGGCGGTTAGAACAGAGACACGTTAATGATCTAATGGGCAAGCCAGCAATCGTCACCCATGTACTGCCTGTCTTTAGAGGTGAAGAAGCCACCGACGAGGTCATGGACGGGCCGAATTCGGTGATCTATGAGCAGGCCGAAGACAACCTGTACGCTAAGATGGCTGTGCTTTGCCTGACTATGGCCAAGGAAGTAAGGCTATAGCCTAGGCACAGACCTGCGCCATGTTCCGAACTATCAGGTAATTAAGAACAATATCCAAGTCCAACTCGAATAGAGCGCGCTCGCGAACCCTTTGGGTTCGCAAGCGCAGCTTTTCAATTGCAGAGAGAACGCGGCTACTGTCAACCTTCGATCTGAGTCCCGGTCTTGCCATCGCAGGCGTCGACGGCCTTCTCTAGGGAGGAGATTATTGCTCGTTCGCCACCCCACTTGAGGAATCGGATACATGCCTCAACCTTTGGAGCCATGCTACCCGCCATGAAATGACCTTCTGCAAGAAAACCCTCCGCTTCTTTGATAGTCATCTTGCGTACTGGTCTTTGAGTCGGCTTCCCGAAGTCCAACATCGCATACTCCACGTCTGTGAGTACTAGAAAGTCGGTAGCGTCGATAGCTTCGGCCATTCTTTCACCTGCCTTATCTTTGTCGATAACTGCAAATACTCCTTCAAGATGCCCCTCCTTGTTCATTATGACTGGTATCCCTCCGCCGCCTGAAGCCACAACTATCACACCCTGATCGATTAGCGTCCTAATCGTCTCTCCCTCTACGTTCTTGATGGGATCCGGTGAGGGGACAACCCTTCTGAAAGGCCTCGGCGTAGTTCCTGTGGGCTTCACCTGCTTGATGACGAAGCCCTTCATCTTCTTGTCGAGATGCTCCTTTCCCGGTCTTGGATTGATAACGTAGCCCTTCTCTTCCACAAGTTTCTCGGCCTCTTCCCTCGTGAAGAAATTTCCTATGGGCTTCGTCGGGTCAAGAAAATCTGGATCGTCTGGGCTTACTAGAACTTGATTTACGATCGAGACTACGGGTATCTTTGCTAGTTCACCGCCGGCATCCTTCAGATAGTTCTGGAGGATTTGCTGGAACATGTAGCCTATCTGTCCCTGAGTCATCGCGCCGACTACGTCGAGACTCTGAGCCGGGACCTGCATGTGTGAAGCTTCTTCCTGCTGGACTAGGAGGTTGCCCACTTGAGGACCGTTGCCATGAGTTATCGCCATTCTATCGGCTTCACCCCTTTCCAGAAACGCGAGTATCTGCTTACAGGTTATCGCCACGTTCCGAAATTGTTCTTCCGTCGTTCCAAGCTCGTCCGCCTGTTTTATGGCGTTGCCTCCCAGTGCTATTAGCAGCCTCTTGGTCAACATTGGCACCTCCTATCTACGATCACAAGATAGCTGGATCTCCGAAGAATTTCTCCTACGCATTCGACTATGTTTAGGATTGGTGAATTCAGGTGAACGTCTGAGCGTGCCTCTGAGTCTTCTTCTAGAGCTCTTTTCTTGCATGTCACGGGATCGCCCCTTCTAGATTGAGAGACCAATTTTCATGCGGGGGACATGCGGTTGATATTTAATGTTTTTGGGACTTGGGAGTCCCATGCGGGAGTCAAGGACATCTTGCAAACTCATTGGTTGAGGTAGACCTCGGCTGGGGTTAAGAAGTTTGCAATATGTCTTTGACTTTTGCGGGACTTTGGAGTCCCACGGTAGAGAGACGCGTTCCGTAACGATTACCTAACGCGTAGCTGTGCGTGTGTCGAAGTTCGAACTTCTCTCAGCTCCCGTGTCATTTTGGTGATACATGGATTCTCATCTACTACTGAACCTTCGACGCTAGACTTAGCCCGTGATGCGTTCGATTCCATACTTCGCGCAGAAACTTCCGAGTTGACTTTCCGCATCCTAGGACCGTGTTCCGTAGCCTGACTGGATTTCTCGCTACGGGCCACCGTTCCAAGAACATTCTACTTCAGACCCGTCGAGCGCCGCGTTGGATCTCGTCTGCTCCGATCTGGACCTGCAGAATGTGACCCTGTATTCAGCAGGATCCTTCGGCAAGCCAGACACGCGCAGTGCTACAAAAACCTTAATTCGTTGTCCTCTCGCTCAAGCCGTACGGGGTAAAACGATTTGGTTTCTTTCGTAGGCTCATGGAAAGGGAAAGATTTCCTCAACACAGACGACTTCTCACAAGACCAGATTAAGCTTGTTCTGGACGCAGCAGACGCCTTGAGGGAGAAGTTTTGGTCGCGGAAAGAGCATCATTACCTACCTGGGAAGACACTGTTTATGTTGTTCTACAATAGGTCCCTTAGGACGAGAAATTCATTTGAAGCGGGAATGTATCAGCTAGGGGGCCACGCGCATTTCCTGAGCCCACAAGATGTCTACACGCCCGCGCTCCCAGAGGACATGCAAGCTTACCAGACCGAGGCCATCTCTGATGTCAGCAGAGTGCTAAGCAGGTACGGGGACGCTATTGCCATCCGAATCTACGGCGACGCTGCAAAATGGATCATAGGAAGAGGGCATAAGGTTGTGCAGGAATTCGCGAGACATGCAACAATCCCGGTCCTCAACATGGAAGATGACATGTATCATCCCTTTCAAGCGTTGGCTGATGCTCAAGCAATGAGGCAAGCCTACCCCAAGTTGAAAGGAAAGAAGCTCGTAGTATCATATGCCTACTCAGGAGGCCTTAAGCCACTCGCTGTTCCGCAAAGCGAGGTTCTGATCGGGACACAGCTCGGGATGAATGTCGTCCTCGCGCATCCAAACGGCTTCGAACTAGAAGATGTGGTCCTAGAAGCCGCGAAGGCAAATGCGGACAAATACGGGGGACAATTCACCGTCACCAACGACATGAAGGGAGCCTTCGAGGGCGCTGATATCGTATACCCGAAGGCGTGGTCACCAAAGAACTTCTTCCCTCCGCACATCAGTTCTCCAGACAAGGCGGCTGCAACAGCATACCAGGACAAGTTCAAGGACTGGATCTGCACGCAAGAACTGATGGATCTCACGAATAAGGGCAAGTATATGCACTGTGGGCCCGCAGATCGCGGCCAAGAGGTCACAGACGATGTCGTCGACAACAAGGACTATTCATTGTACTTCGAACAGGCCGAGAACCGACTCCATGTCCAGAAAGCCGTGATGGCCCTGGTCATGGGCGAACGCTCCCCTCGCCGCCGTAAATGAAGCTGCTACATTGACATCGTCATCAGAAGGCGCTCACAAGATACCCTTGTAGCACAAAGGCTACTAGTGGGAAGTATTCTCCTCTAATGTGCCACATCAAAACATGTGTCTAGTCGGAGAACAGCATGGGAAAAGGAGCTGGAAGCCGGATCTTGTCACTTTCTGACTGCATAGTGCCATTTTCGTAAGAATGACTCAGCTCAGTCACTGGATAAACTTAAGTTCACACAGATTCACTTGCGGTCACTTCAGAGAGAACGCAGGAGAATGCTCGTGTGTCCATCATAAAGAACAGAAATGCGCTGCTCTCTCACGGCACCCTTGAGGGAAGAAAGATTGCTTTGGATGTGATTGAGTACGCCCTAACAGCAATAGATTCCTATGAAGTAGTCAAAGCTTTGGTTATGCTTCAAGGAAATACTTTGAGGGTTGCTTCACTCACCTACGACCTCTCAAACATCGGAGACATATACATCGTCGGAGGAGGAAAAGGATCTTCGTCCATAGCCGAGGCATTGGAACACATCCTAGGAGACAGAATCAAGAAGGGACTTGTAATCGAGAAGAGAGGACAGGGCCGTAAGCTTAGGAGAGTAGATGTGACAGAAGCGGGTCACCCAGTGCCAGATGAAGACGGGGTCGAAGCATCCAAGAAGATCATTGAAATAGGAAAGAACGCCAAGACAGACGACCTTTTTTTTGCTTGCATAACAGGGGGCTGTTCGGCGCTGATGACCCTTCCCGCCGAAGGCATAAGTTTAGAAGACGTAGAGAAAGTAACTGACCTACTCCTCATGTGCGGAGCCGAAATACAAGAAATAAACGCGGTTAGAAAACACATCTCAGAAGTAATGGGCGGACGACTCGCCCTGCACATACATCCAGCCGAAGTAATCGGTTTAATAGTCGTCGATGAGGTTGCAGGACTTCCTTGGGGTCCAACGGTTGCAGACACAACAACTTTCCGCGACGCCATTAGCGTCTTGAAGAAATACGCGCTGTGGGAAAAGGTCCCAGTTTCAGTAAGGAAGCACCTGGAAAAGGCAGATCCGAAACAAGAGACGCCCAAGGTCAGCGACTTTGAACGTGAGGGTGTGAAGGCTCGCAACTTCGTGCTGGCCAGCAGCGAAAACGTTTGCGAAGCTGCGAGAAAGAGAGCCGAGCAGTTGGGACACAGCTCCATGATTCTATCCACGGTTATGGAGGGGGAGAGCAGAGAAGTTGGTATTGCCTTGGCTGGCATAGCAAAGGAGACCGAGAAGAGCAGTAGACCGCTTAAGCCTCCCTGCGTTCTAGTCGTCGGCGGAGAGACGACCGTTACCATCACAGGCGAGCCCGGCGAGGGAGGCCGAAATCAGGAGTTCGCTCTAGCTGCCTCCCTGAAGATAGATGGGAGCCGAAGAATAGTGATCGCGTCCATCGGCACCGACGGCACAGATGGCCCTACAGACATAGCCGGGGGCATTGTTGATGGTTACACTCTAGAAAGGACAAAGGAAAAAAAGATTGATCTATTCCAAAACCTCAGGACACATAACTCATCCTACGTATTTAGGCAGCTTGACGACGCAATATTTACCGGATCCACTGGAACAAATGTGATGGATCTAAGACTCTTGGTTGTCGGTCCGCCCTAGTCCTCCAATAGGCCGAAAATATTTCCGACAAACTGCACCTCAAGAATCGGCGCAAACCTTAAAGCAGTAGCGAATTGCTACTGCACGATTCATTCAAAAGGACCCCTGTAGAGTTGAACCAATTCAGCATAAGAGGAATCAGAGGCAGAGAGGTGCTGGACAGCAGAGGAAACCCGACGGTAGAGGTGGATGTCATAACGCAGGGTGGCGCGCTAGGACGCGCAGACACTCCGGCCGGGCGCTCAAGGGGAACCTATGAAGCTTTTGAAATCAGGGACGGCGGTAGAAGATACGGAGGCTTGGGTGTCCAGAAAGCTGTGAAGATGGTAAACCAGGCAATTGCGCCCATGCTTAATGGCATGGACGTAAGAGAACAGAGAGAAATCGACTACACGATGATCCACCATGATGGCACAGAAAACAAGTCAAAGCTCGGAGGTAATGCTATGGTTGCAACATCATGGGCTGTTGCAAAAGCAGCAGCAAACGCGCTCTCTCTACCCGTTTACCGCTACATCGGCGGGGCGAACGCTCACATT
Organism: uncultured Candidatus Bathyarchaeia archaeon; assembly: GCA_964394935.1. Classification (GTDB taxonomy): domain Archaea; phylum Thermoproteota; class Bathyarchaeia; order 40CM-2-53-6; family 40CM-2-53-6; genus CAVPLU01. The sequence continues at coordinate 10,998 of CAYMZN010000011.1, forward strand.
CTCCCAGTACCGATGCTTCTCTATATCTGCGGCGGCAAGCTCGCAGCTACGGACTTTGATTTTCAAGAATTCAACGTCATGCCGATAGGCGCTAAGACTTTTGCTGAAGCAATTCGCATGGGCTCCGAGGTCTACCAAACACTAGGCAAGTTGTTGGCGAAGAAGTATGGAAAAGAGTCTCTGAATACCGGCGACGAGGGATCATTCTCACCGCGGGGCGCAAGCAACCCCAGAGAAGCCTACGAAATGATCTTAAAGGCAATTGAAGAACATGCCTATCAGAAAGATTTCATACTAGCGCTCGACGCGGCCGCGACGCATATGTACAACGCAAAGAGCCGAAAGTACAGCTATAGAGGAAAGGAAATCACGCGGGAGCAGTTGATGGAGGTCTACGAAGAACTCGCGAAGACGTATCCGATAAGGTCAATAGAAGATGCCTTCCACGAGGATGATTTCGAAGGCTTCGCAGAAATCACAAAGAGAGTCAACATCCAAATAGTAGGCGACGATTTGTTCGTTTCAAACATCAAACGCTTAATGAGGGGAATACAAATCGGCGCCGCCAACACCGTTCTGTTGAAGGTAAACCAAATAGGAACTCTGACTGAGGCTCTCGAGACCGCCGCGTGTGCGAATAGAAACGGATACGGGGTGCTTGTTTCAGAAAGATCTGCTCAGACCGAAGACACCTGGCTTGCCGACTTGACAGTGGCAATAAATGCCGGCCAAATAAAGAATGGCGCACCAGCAAGAGGCGAAAGGGTCGCACAGTTCAACCAACTCATAAGAATAGAAGAGGAACTCGGCGGGTCGGCGAGCTACGCAGGCAGGAATTTCAGAAAGCCCTTGTAGGAGATCGTCTCATTCTCCAAGAGACATCCGGGGTTGCTATCGCGTGGAACGGCAAATTCCCGATCTGGTCAAAGAGATTGAAGGAATAGTTGGTGCGGACAGTCTCTCAACAGATTCGACAGAGCGCTTTTGCTATTCACGAGACTTCTCGTTCATAGACGTCGAACCTGAGGTCATGCCCGATGTCATCGTGTGGCCTACCTCATCTCAACAGGTTTCGCAGATAGTCAGACTCGCTAACCAGTTCAGGGTTCCGGTAGTGCCACGAGGAGCGGGAACCGGCGAGCACGGAGGAGCCATGCCAATAAGGGGAGGAATTCTGCTGGATTTCACCAAGATGAACAAGATCTTGGAAATCGACGAAGCAAACATGACGTGCCTCGTTGAACCAGGAGTAGTCGTTGACGATTTAGGCCGGGCTCTCGCCAAGCGCGGCTTTTTCCTTCCACCTAGCCCAGCAAGTAGCGAAGCGTGTACGGTTGGAGGTAACGTGGCAAACAACTCCGCCGGATACAGGACTGTGAAATACGGGTCTTACCGAAACTGGGTCCTTGCGCTCGAGGTTGTGTTACCTAATGGTGAAATTATCTGGACAGGTTCGAAGACTAGGAAGACATCATCGGGTTACGACCTAACCCGTTTGTTTGTCGGGTCTGAAGGGACTCTTGGTATATTTACAGGGATAAGGCTCCGCATTCACCCACTACCTGAGTGTAGGAAAGTATTCCTGGCCTTCTACAACAATGTAGATGACGCAAGTGAGACCATAGTGAAGATCATGGCAAGCAAGATTTTCCCCTCTTCCGCAGAGATCATGGACAAGACATCTATCGAAGCTGTTGCCAGGTACGGGATTAAGCTACCAAAGATCGGCGGCATGGTAGTTGTGGAGCTTGACGGAAGCGAAAAAGAGGTCGTCGAGAGGCTTGAGCTAGTCAGGAAGGTCGCGCTTGAATGTGGCGCTATAGAGACCCGAGTGGGGGCTAGCGCTCAAGAAGATGAGGAGCTCTGGAGGGCCCGGAGATCAGTCACTCCGGCCTTCGCATCGATAGAACCCAATGTGATCGATGAGGACATAGCTGTCCCAGTCACGAACCTTCCCGAACTCTTCAGAAGGATTGAACGGTTGTCAAAGGAACTCGACATCGAAATAGCGACATACGGGCACGCCGGTGACGGGAACCTGCATCCTGACATATTGTTTGACCAGCGTGATCCCGATGAGGTGAAACGCGCGATAATGGCGGTCGGCAAGCTTCGTGAGATAACGATTGAGCTCGGAGGAACATTGACCGCAGAACATGGAATAGGGCTAAGGAGAGCCCAGGCCATGACAATGGAGCACACTGACGAAGAGATGAACGTCATGCGCTCGATAAAGAGAGCCCTTGACCCTAACGACATCATGAATCCAGGGAAAATGTATCTTTAACGATACGGAGGCCAATCGGTAATGATATCATTTAGCAAGGAAGTCGAGGAGGAGATAATAAAATGCTGCCGCTGTGGTTTCTGCAGATCATACTGCCCAACCTTCGAATACAAAGGTAGAGAATCATGGGGCACCCGTGGACGAATCTTTCTTATCAAGGCCCTCCGGGACGGCAAGCTATCAATCTCCCCGGAGCTACTAGATCGGATCTACTCCTGTACTTTGTGCAAGTCCTGCGACGAAACGTGTCCGCCTCTGGTAAAGGGCTCTGAGATTGTAAGAGATCTCCGAACATCCTTAGCCGAGGCCGGCATTGGTCCCCTTGACGGACATCGGGAGATGGCCAAAGCCATTCTCACCTCAGGTAACGTGCTAGGTAAGAAAGTCCGTTTGATCGATGTTGCTCCATCAGCCAAGAACTTGCCTGATACCGCTCCCACACTACTTTTCGCCGGCTGCGTAATCTCCTCCAGCTATCCCAACATCGCCGAAGCATTCATCCAAATACTAGCCAAGGCTGGCTATGACTTCACGGCAATAAAAGACGGCGAGAATTGCTGCGGAAAATTCCTTGACCTCGTAGGATTGGGCCAGCAGTCTACTCAGCTCCTGCGGGACAACTGGGAGGTTTTTGATAAGATGAACGTTAGGAACGTATTGACCATCTGTCCGTTCTGCTATGGTGCCTTCTTGCACTCAGCTCCCAAAGGCAAGCCTTTTTCGGTTCAGCATTCCACCCAGATCCTCCTTGACCTCATGAGAGCGGGGAAGATAAGCTTCAATCGCAAATTAGACGCAAGTGTCAGTTACTTCGATTCATGTCACTTGGGAAGGTATGAGAAAATGTACGAAGTACCTCGAGCTGTAGTGAAAGGTATCCCCGGGGTAAGACTGGTGGAGACGGATAGGTCGAAACAACTGTCGAGATGTTGCGGAGGCACCATCAGAGTTCCATACTTCGACATCAGAACCGGGATGAGTGAAGCAATAGTGAAGAGCGCTAGAGACTCCGGCGCCGACTTCCTTGTTACGGCCTGTCCGACCTGTTACCATAATTTGAAGGTCGTAGCGCCCGACCATGACGTGAGAGTATGCAGCATCGAAGAGCTCGCAGGTTACTCCATGGGTCTAATCAAAGAAATCCCCGAGTAATGATTTCTTATTTCTAAAGATTAGGACCAGAAGTTCCGACACCCTGCTCCTAGGCCAGCAAAACTAGTGCCGTTCATGCAACAATCAAGTTCCCGCGACTGCTCTTCGAGAGACTAGCTGGAAAGGTTTTTCTCAGCCCACACGGAAGCTGTGGCAGGTGAGTACACACGGCAAAGATTCTCGACAGGTTCGATTTTCCCGACGGACTCTACTACTCGGCCGATCACATGTGGGCAAAGAAGGAGGACGGAACTGTACGTGTAGGCGCAACCGACATGGCTCAACAGGCTGCTGGGTCTATCATGTTCGTGAGGGTCATGCCCAAAGGGAGACAAGTCGAGTCGCGGAAGCCGTTGGGCACCATCGAGACCGGCAAGTGGGTAGGACCGCTGAAGTCTCCACTCTCCGGAACCATAGTCGAGGTAAACGAAGCACTCAAGGCACAGCCAAAGTTACTCAACGAAGACCCTTACGGAAAGGGCTGGCTAGTCGTCCTTGAGCCGTCAAAGCTCGACGATGAGTTGAAGAATCTAATGACGGATTCTGCTCAGATCGAGAAGTTTGCAGAAGCGGAATTGCCGAAACTATTCAAGAAGTAGTGGACGTATCCTAAGGGTTCCCCGAATGATGTGGAGCTGGCTCGACCTTGATGCAATGGATCCCATCGACACTCAGACGATCTACGACGCGGTCGCCACTGCTCGGGGCAAGAAAATCGTCGGGGATACCCTAATTTTCTGCTATCCCCGAAGTGCCCTCGTGAGCGTGGGATATCACCAACAGATCGAGAAGGAGCTTGACGTCCAATTCTGCATTGACAACGATATCCCCTTCGTCAGAAGGATACTGGGCGGAGGAGCAGTATACCTGGACCGTGGACAACTCTTCTACCAACTAATCATAGGTCCTGAAAACCCTCTCCTGCCCAAGAACGTGACCGATGCTTTTCGTTTTTTCCTTCAAGCCCCTATCTGGGCATACGAATCTCTGGGGATAGGCGCTCACTATCGTCCCGTGAATGATGTTCAGGTCCATGGAAGGAAGATATCAGGCAATGGAGCAGCAACCACGGCTGAGGGTGTCTTCGTTCTGACGGGAAACATCATACTGTCATTCGACTATGAGAGGATGGTCAAAGTGCTGAAGGTGCCATCGGAGAAGTTCAGAGACAAGGCCTACGGGACTCTCATGGAGTATCTTACAACAGCCTCCAGAGAGCTTGGAAGAGAAGTGACCCTAGATGAGGCAAAGAAGGCGCTTAAGAATGGATTTGAGAGACTGCTGGGCGAGGAACTCCGGCCTAGAACGCTCACTCCTGAAGAGAAGGGGCTCATGAGCGAGCTGAGAGTCAGTTACCTGTCAGACGAATGGCTCTACATGCCAGAGCTCAGGCGCCCCGACATAGCTGGAAGGACCCTGAAGATCGCAGAGGGAGTCTCCGTTGTCGAGAATGCTCACAAGGCACCCGGAGGCTTGATTCGAACGACGGTCAGGATCGAAAGCGAGAGGATCGCGGATGCTCTTATTTCCGGCGATTTCTCGCTGTTTCCCAGAGAGAACATAGCCATCATAGAGCAAGCGCTCGTTGGGTGCCCGCTAAACGCAGAAGATTTGCTCACAAGGATCCTAACAGTCTACTCGGAACATTCGATCGAGTCTCCGGGCATCCGACCGGACGACTTTGCATTGGCCGTACTCCCCGCGAAACCAGACTAGGATTTCCCAGCCGTTCAACTTTCGATGCATCATCTTGCACCATCTGCATATCTCGCTTCTGTGGCAACCTGCTTTGTCTCCGCTGGAAGGAATTTCCCGAGTTTTGCACATGTGGCGAGGATCGTGATTGATGACGCAACCGTTCAATGGCTTCCGATAGATCGTTGCCTTGCCGAGCAGTCGCAATACATATGTGTGTGATGCGCGACCAAGCCGAGGCGAAGCAGACGTGAAGTCGCTCAGTAGACACGAGTCACCCGAAACCCTGCTATTCTCAGAAGACGGCATCTGGGTCAGAATTGTCGAATCTGGGAAAACTCAAATCAAAGCGTACATCGGACTCACAGATTTCGCTCAACAGAACATAGGACCCATCGAATTCGTCCGGATCCTGCCGAAAGGCCGTTACGTGAGTCGAGGAAACCCTTTCGGATCGATTGAGTCAGCAAGGAAGATCGTGCTTATTCGCGCGCCGGTCTTTGGTCTGATTGAAGAAATCAACAACGAACTCCGAGAACATCCCGAACTTATCGACACGGACCCCTACGGACGCGGTTGGATCGCCGCTTTCCGACCTTTCCAACTCGAAGAAGACAAGAAGAAGCTCGTTTCAAAGCCCGAAGAACTGGAGCGGCTTCCTAGAACAAGACTACGCGAATAAGAGAGGAACTTCTCGTGTCTCTCGAGAAACCCCTGATAGACCTACTAGGCAGCAATAGAGTCTCGACGAGCTACCTAGAACGAACCGCGTACAGCCACGACCTTGCCCCTATTCCTCGTGCTGTTGCGTCGCTGTTCAAAACCATCCCCGACCTCGTCGTCAGACCCCAGACCCTCGACGAGGTGACGGGCATCCTAAAGCTCGCCAACAAGTTCAAGGCACCCGTGACGCCTCGCGGTTCAGCCACGTGGGGATACGGCGGAGCAGTTCCGACAGCGGGAGGAATCCTCTTGGATCTGGGGGCCTTGAACAAGATCGTCTCGTTTGATAATACCCAGGGCCTTCTTACGATTCAATGCGGCGTGATCTGGAACGACATCTTGGACTTACTGGAAGAAACGAGCTGGGAGCTGCCGGTCTATCCTTCTAGCGCGCCGAGTTCCACGGTGGGAGGGTTCGCGGCCACGGGAGGCCTCGGTTATGGCTCTCTCCAATATGGGAGTCTTTTGGAGAACGTGGCCTCAGCTGCCATCATTCTACCCACGGGGGAGAAGACTGTCGTAGGACATGGCTCGCAATCGGTCACACCAAGCCAACTGTTCGGTTCGGAAGGAACCCTGTGCATATTTGGAGAGCTGACCCTCAGGCTAGTACTTAGGAGGCGGTCGGCATCCCCATTCTTGGCATACTTTCATCAGTTGGCGAACGCCGTCGAAGTCGCGAACGAGTTAGCTCAAAGAACAAGGCCGTTCAGCCTGGTCCTGAGAGCGTTCGGTTTCGTAAGAGCCCGGAAAGGAGAGATTGTCCTGAGCCCAGAGGACGCAGAATCAGGCGCCACCATCTTCGGATACTACGCGGGCACGTCAAACGAAGTCGAAGATTCTCTGAATGCCTTTGCCAAGATGGTTACCGAGGGAGGCGGGACCCTTAGGCCGCGTGAGGAAGCAGAATTTCAGTGGGGTGAGAGGTTCTACCCGCTTCGAATCAAGAAGCTTGGGCCGACGGTCTTGAGCTCAGACGTGGTGGTGCCATCGGACCATCTCGTTGAAATGGTTCAATATATGTGGCAACTGGGTTGTGACGCTTCTATGGATGTCGAAATTGAGACGATCTGGATTTCTCCCAAGCAAGTGCTACTCTTTCCATTGTTTCTAAGCGATGAACGGCGCGCTCTCCGATATCTCAGCCATTCCTCGATCACAAAGAAACTGATCGATCGCGCGATTGCGCTTGGGGGGCGTTCCTACGGTTACGGGATCTGGAACTCCTTCCACTTTGGAGCTTCAGAGCCAACCAGAAAGAAAGAAATGGCCAAATTGAAGCGCCTGTTGGACCCGAACTGCATTCTGAACCCGGGCAAAACTATATCGACGAAGATCAGGCTTCACTTCCCTATTCCCCGACGCCTGTACGCGGCGTTCCTCGACGTGCTATGGCAACTGAACAGGTGGTTCTAGGTGTCCAGTACTCTTTTGTCCAAGCTGCAAAGGGAAGATGTCTTTGTCTGCGCCCAATGTGGCTACTGCGTAAAGTGGTGTCCAATCTATGATCGGTTGGGCTGGGAGTCCACATCCCCACGCGGCAGGATCTTTCTGCTCAAGAAGATGCTCGAGAAGGAGGGTTCTGAGGTCTTCACGTCCAACCCTCGAATAGCGCCGGAATTCGTGCAACGACTCTTCGACTGCACCACCTGTGGGCGATGCACGGAGAAATGCCATCTAGAGCTGAGGCTTCTGGAGCTTTGGCTCAGGCTTAGAGAACTCGCGGTTGAACAAGGACTGGCACCGCAACCCGTAGGTCTTATGGAGAAGACGCTGTTGGGACCAAAGAATATCTTCGGAATGGACAGCCAGTCCCGGAGAGACTGGGCAACGTACACCGGCGCCGAGGTCAAAGTTCGAGACCAGGCGGAGATCGTCTATTTTGTCGGGTGCGTCACATCCTATTCGGGCCGAAGCCAAGGCATCGCGCAGGCCATCAGCGCGATCCTCAACCACCTGGGCGAAAACTGGAGCGTAATGACTGAGGAATGGTGTTGTGGCCATCCGCTCGCTGTTAGCGGTGCCACGAAGAGCTATCGAGAAATCGCCGAACATAATGTGCGTAACATCGAAAGGATGGGCGCGAAGCTTGTGGTTAGTGGATGCCCCGGGTGCTGTCTAGCCCTCCGAGAAGAGTATCCTCGGGTGCTTGGCGGGAAGCTGGACTTCGAGGTCATTCACTTCACCCAGCTCCTCGACCGATGCGTCGCTGAAGGGAAGATACGCATTCCCAAGCTGCACGCCGCTACCACCTATCACGACCCCTGCGAACTCGCCCGTCTCGGAGGAGTCGTGAACGAACCCAGACGGGTCTTAGGTTCCTTCGTCGAGAACCTCATTGAGCCCGAAGAGAGCGGTAGCATCGGAAGATGCTGTGGGTCAGGTGGGCTGCTCAAGGCGACGAACAGCGCCATGTCTCTCGACCTCGCGGAGAAACGCCTCGCAATGCTCAACAGCACAGGCGCGGAGGTTATTACGTCTGCATGCCCCTCTTGCAGTCAGAACCTTGGGGAAGCCTCATCCAGATTTCCAAACTCAAAACGGGTTCAGGATCTCGCGGAACTCGTCGCTCAGCAAATGCGCCTGATCTAGATCCACCGCGCCCTGGGGCCGGCGCTCTTCGGACAGCGTGAAAGCTTAGTGTTCCTATGTCCTGAGTCATAACTCTTGTTGCGCATTTATGAATCGACGTTAACACAGATCAGGTGGCGCTAACTCACTCCTCGCATGGCGCTTGCTACTTGGAGATGGCTTTGAGCGCCTCTTCGAATATCTGGATGCCAATTTCCGCTTGGTCCGTGGTCGTGATCAGTGGTGGTGCGAGACGAATGCTGGATGGCCCTGCCCCCAAGAGTAGAAGCCCTCTCTTGAACGTCTCGAGGATGAGATCGTCTCTCTCTTTGGTTGCGTATTGTTTCGTTTCTCTGTCTTTCACGAGTTCAATGCCTACCATCATGCCCTTTCCTCTTACGTCCCCAACTAGGTTGTATTCACCCATCATGTCGTTGAATCTCTTGAGCATGTAGCCTCCAACTTTGTCAGCGTTCTCGATCAGGCGTTCCTCTAACAGGACATCTAGCACAGCGAGCGCAGCAGCTACGACAATCGGGTTTCCGCCCAAAGTATTCTCGTGGGATGTAGGTCCCCAATCCATGAGATCAGCCTTTGAGATACACGCACCCATGGGGAGTCCACCGGCCATGGCCTTGGACATTACTATGACATCCGGTATGACATTCCAGTGCTCACAAGAAATCATCCTGCCGGTCCGGCCAAATCCTGTCTGAGCCTCGTCTGCGATCATGATTATTCCGTGCGTGTCACATATCCTCCTTAGCCCTGGAAGGAATTCCTTTGGCGGGACGATGTAGCCGCCTGCGCCTTGGATTGGTTCTACAATGAGCGCTGCAATCTCGTCTGGCGAAATAAGCTTCTTGAATACTATGTCCTCGATATAGCCCAGGCACCACATTCCGCAATCCGGGTAATTCTGCTTATACAAGCATCGATAACAGTATGCGTAGGGAACGTGCATGGTGCCAGGCATCATTGGAAAGTAGAATCTTCTAGCAGAAGTACTCGTGCTTGTCAGGGATAGAGCGCCCATCGTTCGTCCATGAAAGGCTCCGATGAAACCAATCAGGTACGACCTCCTCGAATGCCATTTCGCCATCTTGATCGCGCATTCCACCGCTTCAGCCCCGCTATTTCCGAAGAAAACCCGCTTCCCGAACTTACCTGGGAGCAATGGGAGGAGTTTTTCAGCATATTCAACTTGGGGTACGGTAAAGTAGTCGCAGCTATTGATGTGATCGCACGTTTCTGCCTGTCTCTTGATGGCTTCAACAACCTTCTTGTGGCAGTGACCAACATTGACGACCGCAATTCCAGATCCGAAATCCAAGTAGACATTTCCATCAATGTCTTCAACCCACACGCCTTCGGCCCTGACCCCGACAAGTGGTGCCGTTCGAGTTAGGGAAGGAGACGTTAAGTTTTCATCGCGCCTGATGATTTCTCTTGCCTTGCGTCCAGGAGGCTCAGCAATGATCTTTGGTCTCGTGGCGAGTTCCATCTGGTTCAGCTGGCAGTCACATGTGGGATCGACAATTAAAAGCCTACCCAACGTAAGGCAGACCGAAGCTCTTGTTCAGCATATGCAGCAGCAGAACAGGAAACTTTTGAAGGGACCGGCAGGGGATTCGTGGGCCGACCAGAAATGATGCCACAGTGGGACTGCGTCAAGTCTGTTCAGGAAAGCGTATTCGCCTGCGTTGGAAGAACCGCTCTCATTGAATTTGGCAACATCCGTCGAGACGAGAAGATCTCGACGAGGATCCTGGGAAAATTGGAGTACATGAATCCCACTGGGAGCCTCAAGGATAGAATCTACTGTGAGATGATTACACGCGCAATCGAGAAAGGCCATCTCAAACCTGGCATGGAAATTCTTGAGGCGTCGACAGGAAATGCCGGCATAGCATGCGCCTTTGTTGCGACACGACTTGGCTACCCGGTGACGATCGTGGTTCCGTCAGGCATGAGTCAGGAGCGGATGAAAATGATTCGAGCGTACGGTGGGAAAATAATCAACACACCGGGCGGGGAAAGCGACGTGGACCTCAGCATCAAGAAGATAGAAGAGCTGAAACGAAGCGCGCCTGGTAAGTATTGGGAGCCCGGACAATTCGCAAACCCCGACAATGTCAACGCCCATTACAAGACGACCGGACCGGAGATCTGGGAACAAACGAAAGGAAATGTGGATTGCTTCGTGGCGTCTCAAGGAACGGGCGGGACGATTACGGGCGTAGGAAAGTTCCTTCGAGAGAAGAACTCCAGGGTCCTGCTATACGCCGTCGAACCTGCCGAAGCAGCGATTCTTTCCAAACGAAGATGGGGCACTCACAAGATCGAGGGAATAGGCGACGGGTTCGTTCCTCGAAACTTGCACCTCAAGCAACTGACCGGCGTGGTGACAACCACATCGGACGAAGCCATCAAGATGGCGCAGCGCCTCTCGACAACTGAGGGCATATTCTGCGGCATTTCCTCGGGATGCAACGTTGCAGCGGCAGTGAAGGTCGCGCGGAAGCATCCGGAGCTCGGCGTCATCGTGACAATGATCAATGACACAGGGCAGAGATACTTCACGACGGAACTATTTGGTGAGCCGAAGTCGGTGGAGATCCCAGAACGTGAACATCGTCTCGACGAGTACAGTCTGGCAGAGCTGGAGAAGTTTCAGTCCTCCTTGGAGATCATCGAGTAGGCATTGGTAGTGGGCAGGGATCAGAAGCACATAACCTGCTCATGCAACGGTGAACGTGGAAGAGATTAGGACTTGATCTTCATGACACACAATGATGCAAGGCGAAAGGACTTCATGCTCAGAAAGCGATCATGACAATGACACTTAGCTCGGCCGTCAAGAATGCTAAGGCGGAAACTTCACAGATCTTCTGACAGCGCCTCCTATGTCGGCAAACTTGGCCGGGTCCTTAACTGATCCGTCAAACTTGAACTGCTGAGCATGAAAGCTCTCATTCCGTCTAGCTCACCGGTCATCAGCCGGTAGAACACGTCCTCCTCTTCCTTCAGAACAAGGTCAGGCTTTTCGTGCGCGCCGTCAGAGAACGTGACGCCGCCGTTGGAAAAGATGAGGTGGAAGGGGTCTTCGCCGTCGAGGCTGAACTGTATAACCCTGTCCCACCCTGTCATCATGTGTCTCACCTTCGGAAGTTCGTTGGCACGCTCTGCGAAATAGCGCCAACCTTTCTTGACTCTCCCCCAACTCTTTCGGCCAAGTCGTGGGTCCGCCTCGCCATCTGATCCAAGAATTCCCAAGGAAGGCTGATGAACCAGCTGTTTCGATCTCCACAACAGACCAATACTCCAGGTGAAGCTCCTTAGGTTCGACTGCGGGGTCTCGGAAAGCCTATATCAGGTCTCGAAAATGTCAAGCTCGAAGCAAACTTGGCAGACAACCTCATCTTCACCATCGGACTGCTTCTGGTTCTTGCTGGATTCGCGATTGGAATACTGGCTGTCATCATTACCCTTCTGAGCTCTGCGAAGGGCGCCGGGCAGGTGCGCGGCGGGGGTGTGGTGATGATAGGCCCCGTGCCAATAATCCTCGGAACCGACAAGGAATCCACTCGGATCCTTGTAATGCTAGCGATCGTCTTGATGGTCGTATTCCTTGTGTTGACGTTCCTTCCGATTCTGTGGAGGTAGACACTTGTCTCAGAGTTGTGAGATCTGCGGAAGTCAGGAAGCGCGCTACGTCTGCAGCCGATGTGGCAGACGAGTCTGCGGACAAGACTTTCGGCCGGCGCGGTGGCTCTGCACAAGCTGCGAACGAATCACTCGCACAGAGGGGCCGAAACCCGCAGTTCTGTATCCCATCGGGCTTTCATGGATCCTCTTCTCTAGTTTCGCGATGATACTGATCGGTATGATCTTGATGATAGCCGCTTCCCTCACGCAAGGCCAAGGAGTCACGAGTGGAGGGGCAGTGATTCTCATCGGACCAATCCCCATAATCCTAGGAGCCGGACCCGAATCAACCTGGCTGATTCTGCTCGGCGCGATAATCACGGCAATTGCGTTCGTGGCCTTTCTACTGGCTAGAAAAAAGACATACAGCTAACAGGCTACTTCCGCACAGCCTCGAAGCCTATCACGTCGCCTGTCTCTGCGTCGATCTGAAAACGAAATGACTTCCGATCCTTCATGAGCCCTGCCCGTCTAGTCGTTAGGACACCTTCGATCTCCCAGACATCCTTCGTCTTTCCGCCAACGAACCAGATCTTGCTGAACTTGACCTCAATCGATTTGCCCGGGTACTGCGACTCGAGATACCGCCTAGCTGCAAACTCTGCGGTTACTGCATCATCAACCCGGATATCGTCACTCATCGCGAGAACTATCCGTCAACCCATGTATCAGGTCCAGTTGATTTATGGTTTACAGCCGTCGGCTGATCGATGAATGGGTCAACTTCGTAAGCAACGCTTATTACACGTCGCGCACCAGTCTCAACGGTCGAGGCACGGCGTTGTATACTTCGGCTCTGCGCATAGAGACCGCAACCACTACAGTAGTGACGACGCAGGGCACACGCTGAGCCGGACAGCGTCGCGTTGCCTTCCCCGTGGCGTTTCTAACGCGCTGGTCGGCTTCCTCGTGGTTTGGATTGTGTAAGTATGAGTTTGAATCGACCTCAACCATCCCCGTACGTTCGCACACCGGTCCACGACTCCGACTTTTGCCGAAAAGGGTCGCGGACGAGAAACGCCCGAGCGCCAGTAGAGCCGCAGTTCAGCTCTGTCAAGGTGACGGCTCCCTGTACGACGGCAAACTTGGGCCCAGGATTCGATGTCTTCGGACTGGCCCTCGAAGCTTTCCACGATACGGTTCAGGTACAATCTTCTTCCAAAGGGGGCGTTGAGGTAGAGGTAGCTGGAGACTACTCCGGGAATGTACCAAGAGATCCAAACCTTAACAGCGCAGGACTGGCCGCGAGGCATCTACTCAGCCAACTTGGGATCAAGATCGGCGTGAAAGTGCGCGTCGGAAAAGGCATTCCGGTCGGAAAGGGACTGGGAAGTAGCGCCGCAAGTGCAGCTGCAGCGGTCGTTTGCTTGAACTCTATGTTAGGGCTAGATTTGACCAAGAACGAGATTGTCGAGGTGGCGGCTCAGGGCGAGGTCGCGTCCGCCGGCGCTCCGCACGCTGACAACGCGGCCGCTGCAGTCTTTGGCGGATTCACCTTCATTCAGTCGTATTCTCCATTCTCAGTAGTGGGCCTTGCTGCACCGCGAAGATTAGAGATCGCAATCGCCATTCCTGAAGTACCTTTCGCCAAAAATAAGACGAAAGCCGCACGTGCTGTTCTCCCCAATGAAGTTCCACTCGACAAGATCGCTAGAAACGTCAGCGGCGTAGCTAGCATCGTAACCGGCATTCTTTCTGAAGATATCGGCCTAATCGGAAAAGGGATGGTGGATGCGATCGTTGAACCTGCACGAGCTCGATTGATTCCAGGCTACGCCGAGGTCAGGCGAGCCGCCCTGAAAGCTGGCGCCGAAGGAGTAGCCATAAGTGGAGCCGGCCCGAGTATGATCGCGATCGTAGACAGCGCGAAAGTTTCTCCAGCTCCTGTGGCCGAAGCCATGAGGGAAGCTTTCGAGTCAGCTGGTGTCCGATGCCGTGCGCTCGCCTCGAAACCAGCTCGTGGAGCGACTGTCATCGAGGAGTAGACGACCTGTGAAACAGACCCTCGAATGCATCGAATGTGGAGCCGTTCATCCTCTCAACGAAAGAGCATATGTCTGCCCGAAATGCGGCGGTCTTCTCGAAATTAGGCTCGGCGAGGTGTTAGACTTCGACCCGAAAGCTTGGAGCCAGAGACCGCTCGGGGTGTGGCGGTACCGCGAACTTTTGCCGATCGGGGAGAAGGTCGAGGTCGTCTCACTAGGGGAAGGAGGGACTGGGCTTAACGAGTGCCGCCGCCTAGCGAAAGATCTTGGCCTGAAACATCTTCATGTCAAGAACGAAGGTGAAAACCCTACAGGCTCCTTCAAGGATAGAGGCATGACCGTCGGTGTCAGTCAGGCAGTGGAACTCCACGCAGACTCTGTGATGTGCGCCTCTACGGGGAACACTTCAGCCTCTCTTGCCGCCTATGCTGCAAGGGCGGGTCTGAAATGTTTCGTGATGATTCCTGCGGGCAAGATCGCTGCCGGAAAGCTGGCTCAGGCTGTAGTGCACGGAGCGAAGATCATCGAGATTGATGGAGACTTTGACGACGCTATGCGTCTGGTAGTCGACGTAGCCCGGGAGGATCGAAGTCCGTACCTTCTGAACTCCATCAACCCATTCAGAGTTGAGGGTCAGAAGACGATAGCGTATGAGATCAACGACCAGCTCCGACGACTACCAGATATCATTGTGATTCCTGTCGGGAACGCCGGTAACATCACCGCGCTCTGGAAGGGCCTGCTCGAGCTGAGGGCTCTGGGCTTGGCAGATACGCTTCCCCGCCTGATAGGCGTGCAGGCGGAGAGAGCCTCACCAATTGCCCGCGCGTTCAGATTGGGATCCGATCATGTCGAACCTGTTGCCAAGCCTGAAACAGTAGCCACCGCAATCCGGATAGGGTCGCCGGTGAACTGGAAGAGGGCTCTGGCAGCCGCACGGGAATCGGGCGGGCTCATTGAGACAGTTGCTGATCATCAGATACTTGAAGCTCAGAAGATGCTTGCAAGTCGGGAAGGCATCTTCGTCGAGCCCGCAAGCGCCTCAACCATAGCGGGTGTTGGGAAGCTAGTAGATGAAGGCGTCATCAAGGCGGATGAGGCGGTTGTCTGCATCGCAACCGGCAACGGTCTGAAGGATCAGGAGGCAGTATCATTCCTAGCCAAGCCACCAGTTCGGGTCAAGGCAAGCAGGGAATCGGTGATGGGGGCCCTAGGCCTCGGGATTTGTTCAGTCTCTGGTCGAAGGGTCTACTCCAGGAACTTCTTGATGCGATCAGGAATGTTAGGCTCGTAGAATACTCGGATGACCCACTTGAACAGGTCCCGCTCAGTGACGATTCCTACGAGGCGGCGCTGCTCGACGATCGGGAGCCTGCGAATCTTCTTTGTGACCATAGCCTCGAACGCTTCCCAGACGGGAGTGGCGGGCGGCACTGTGATCAGTGGACGAGACATCAATCGAGTGACCGGCCTATCGTATACTCCTTTGGCTTTCGCGGGACGGAGTGACCGACGTGTCACGTCCCGCTCTGTGACGATTCCTATTGGTTCTCCGTTCTTCACGACGATGAGGCTCCCAATGTCTTTCTTGATCATAAGTTGCAGAGCCTTCTTCACCGGCAAATCGGGTTTGATGGTTACAGGATTCCTGGTCATTATGCCTCCGACAGTATCCTCCTTGCTCGCCACCACCACGTTCGATCATCAACTCAAAGGTTCAAACGTCCGCAACTTAAAGAACCATCGCATCAGGCCCGGACATAGAGCCCTATCCTGCGTGGCAGGAGGAAAATAGCACCGTCGATCCGGAGGTCCCTTCAACCAGCTCTTTCCAGTGAGGCATCTCTCGTGCAGCTCTGTGCTCGAGTTCGTTCGTTGAGAGCGGAGCAAGCCGTACTACTAAGTATTGATCATTTGGCAAATGATTACACTCTAGAAACCCTGCCATATCTGTGTAGGATGGGATGAGGTTTCGATCATGAAGTTCCGACTTGCCCTAATTGGCTTTGGAAATGTCGCGCAAGGCCTCGCGAAGATATTGGTCGAGAAGCGCGAGTACCTGAGACGCAACTTTGGCTTTGACTACAGAGTTGTCGCGGTGGCAGATATCATGAAGGGTTCCATCATGAGCAAGAAGGGGCTCGATCTTGGAAGACTTCTTTCCATTGCAAAGGAGACAGGATCTCTCAGGGACTATCCTGGAGGAGTGAGAGGGCGCTCAAGCATTGACACGATCAGGGAAGCCAATGCGGATGTTCTAGTCGAAGCAACATGGACTAACCTGAAGGATGGAGAACCGGGACTGACGCATATCAAGACCGCCCTCAACGAAGGGCTACATGTCGTGACCACAAACAAGGGCCCGATCGCGCTCGCCTATCATGAGCTCGCTGCCCTGGCTCGTCGGAAGCGACGCCACCTCAGATTTGAGGGAACCGTCCTCAGTGGAACCCCTGCTATCAACTTGGCCACCGAAGCCTTGGGGGGTTCAACGATTAACTCGATTCGTGGGATATTGAATGGAACCACGAACTACATGCTCGGCGAGATGGAGGAGGGCCGAACGTACGATGAAGCCTTGAATATGGCCCGAGAACTCGGTTACGCGGAGGCTGATCCAAGCGGTGATGTCGAAGCGTGGGATCCCGCTGCCAAGATCACCATCCTTGCGAATGTACTAATGGGCGGCGAAGTCAAACTCAAAGAGGTCCGCAGAGAAGGAATCACTGGAATTTCACACTGCGACCTCAGAGAAGCGCGGTCGACGGGAAGCCGAATCAAACTTGTCGCCAAAGCCTACAGGGACGAGGGGCGCATCAAGGCGCAAGTGGTTCCTGAGCGATTGCCAGACTGTGATCTGCTCTCCCACGTCTCAGGGGTCCTGAACGCGATGATCCTATCAACCGAGGTGCAGTCCGACATTGCCATCATCGGGCCCGGAGCGGGTGGAGACTCCGCCGGATACGCCCTGCTGAGCGACTTGCTTGCCTTGAATCGAGCTTGCTGCAACTGCTGATGCCCCGTGCGCTGACAGGTCACTCCAGCGCCTTGCTCACATAGTAGGAAAACAACCAGATACATCAGCATTCAAGCACCGCGACAAGAGACAACAATAGCAAGGGTGCATATTGGAGCATCTCGGATACTTCCGAGGCCAGTCTCATTTCTTTGCTTCTGGACCTTGCTTGCCGGTGATAGTCTCTACTGAGATCCGCATTATCCCGACCTTGCGCACAGCTTCGTCACTCGGCGCGAAGCGAGCGAGAACGGACTCAGGTTCGGGCTCATGCTTCCGAACTAGTAGTTCGAGTCCGCGACGCTTCTCTGATAGGTCGGTCACCATCTGCGCCTTTCCCTCCATGAGGAGCGAACGGTAGGCATGGTCACATTCCCCTTGGATATAGCCTCGGTCTTCCACCATAGTTACGCAGACCCGTGGGTTAGCTTTGAGGATGTCCATCTTGCGGCCTTCGGTGGCGCAGTGGAACCAGAGGTTGCGCGCTTGTGGATCCCAAGCGAAATCTACTGTGAAAAGGTAGGGCTCATCTTCCATACAGCAGGCGACCGTCATGATTCTTACCTTTGAAAGAACATTTTCGATTTCTTCGGGATCTTTCAACTCCTTATCGGAACGGCGAAGGTGATAACGTTCCATGCAGAGACCTCCTTTCGATGAATCCAGTATTGTCATCCAAACAGCAGCGATTGAATTCTGGCGGGTTCTCGGTTGCTCGAATTTAACATCTTCGAACTCTTTGGAGTCCACTTGCTGGCCGATAGTCTGGCAGTGGAGTGGTGACCGGTCATGAGGTTTTTCTGTCTGTTTTCGGACTGATTGCGCCTTCTACTGGTTCGGCGCGTCAACCCGAGGTGAACAGAAAGGCTTTGATTCGGTTACCCTCGATATCTAGGAGCACACCTGGCAGGATGGAAGGCTATCCTTGGATCCGCTCACTATTTCTCTGACGGACCTAGTCCTCGAGAAAACTCAGATCCACGAGATAAATGAGAAAGATATCAAGGACCTGATCACTCTCTTCGCGGCCTGCGAAGTCTCAGACCAAGAGGGCCGAGGCCAGACAAACAGTAGTGACATCGGAAGCATTCTCGCAAACGATTTGGGGTTTCTGGTACGACGCTTGCTCGATAAAGTCGCCCACTTTGCCAAGAAGTATAGAGAAGAGGACAAGCTGGACGATCAGCTTTTCCAAACCGTTCTAGCAAGAAGACCATCGACGAGACGCCGAAAACAAGGACGCCATAACCAAGAAGTGGTGGAACGATGTTGAGGAACGCCACCGCTAAGACAACTTTCGTGCTACGAAGCAATGAACTGAAGGCTGCAGGCGTGCGTTATATGACAGGAGCTAGATGCTTAGGCCAACAGATCATCGACTTTGACTATTTCCTTGGGTATTGTTGCTCTGATCCCCTTCTTCGGGTCAACGACCTGATTTATGGCAACCCCGACGACTAGGCTACTGAACATATAGGCCTCCTCAAATGACCACCCCTTAGCCTTGATGATCGCCTCCACAGCCTTCTCAGCCGCTATCTTCACAGCGCTATCCAGAGACTCGTCGGCAGTCAATATGGAGAAGTGATCTCTGGTGTCCACGATTGGCCACTCCGCTTGCCTGCCCTTGATAACGTCGAACTTGAACAGGATCCTACCAGCCATCTCTACCGAGGCTACGCAGAGTTCCCCATCCTCCTGAACAGCATGAAGATCACCAGCAGCGAAGAGAGCCCCACTCGTTGCCACTGGTAGGTATAATCTGGCCCCCTTGGTTATCTCGGCGCAGTCCAGGTTGCCCCCATGCTTGTAGGGGACAGCCGACTCCACAGGGTCCCCATAAGGAGCGACCCCTATGGTTCCAACTACGGGCTGCAACTTCAGCCTTGCATCTTTGAATATGGCGAAGCCATGGGAGATATCGACCATCTTCGCCTTAGACTTGAACTCCTTGTGAGCGAGCGCGCCTGCCTTCCGAATTACTAGAATCACTCCCCTATCCGCCAACTCTATGTCCAGTATATTCACCACGAGAGTATCTCCCCCCTCAGCCCCTCTGATGTAGACGGGACCCGTGGCTTGATCGACCTTAGACCAGTCCAACTCCCCAAGAGATTCAGACTCGTCTCTAATCTGACCGCCTATGGCATCTTCGGCCTCTAAGATGATCAACTCACCAGGGTCGACGTGCTCGACCGGCTTATGCTCCCTACTAAATGTGTGAACAGCCCTATCCTTTGGAACAACTTTCATGTTTATCGAACGACTTTATGCGACTAGCCCAATAGATAGATCTTCGCACAGCCGTTGTTCGCTAAGTCTCCTGACTATCAAAGCTCAGCCAAATCTGAGATGGATCGGTGGAATGAAGGACATTAGGCTCATACCCATCAGGATGAGAACTGCCTGTACCACGCATATGATGCCGATGATAACCGCGATTGGAGGAAATGACAGGCTTCCTCCAACGACCCCGAGCAGATCTTCAGCGAACTTGAAGAGTAGATACACGAGCAGCGTAGCCGCCACGAACACTATGATCAACACGGTTGTTGACGCTTGAAAGAAGCTGTGCGCGTAGTACGAGGCCAGCAGCCCCAAGGCCAGGGCCACAAGGGCGGCCCACCGGACGTTCTTGATGGGTCGCAGGAACAACATCAAACCCGCGACTGCGAGAATACCAAGCGTGAACAGATCATACCTACCGCTCGAGAAGAGCGAGTACACCAGCACAAGGGCAAGGACTCCGATTAAGAAGCCGACTGCGACCAGTACGCGGGAGACAGGTTTCAAACGGCCTCTGAACAGGGGTGCGAGGCACGTGAATCCCATGGCCAAGAGGAAGATTGGTAGGTTTTCGATGAGGAATCCAAAATCCAATCAGCCTAGCTTCCTAGTGCAGCGTTCCGCTACCGCTGACCGTGTCGTTATGCGGCTCCTCTACGTGAAGTCGGCCCAGTCGAACTTGGTTCGGCCGGTTGCTCCCTGACGAGGGCTTTGCGCAACGGATGGTCACTGTTGGCGAGAGCGCTCTCAGCGGCGTATCTGACTCGGTCCTCATTCTCTCTAGTTACTAGGTAGCCCGGAACCGAGATGACGTGGTCTCCTACTGAGATATGACCGTGAATTATCAGCTGTCTCGCTTGTGAGGGCGAAGCGGCAAGTCCACCGCGGAAGACGCGAGTCTGTAGCCTCCGTTCCAGCAAGTCCCTGATGTCCAGATCGAGGGTATCGTCGACACTTGTTGTCTCCCCAGCCAACCCCATCCTCCTCAACCGCATGAGAAAGTCTAGCTCGGACTTCTCCCGTTCCGGGCCAGACTTTGCAAGGAGCGAGCGAGCAATTCCACGCATCTTGGAGAGCATAGTCTTGTACCGCCAAAGCTCACGTTTGTTCCTGAGGCCGTACTCACCCATCAAACTCAGTTCGACATCTAGCTGGTCCCGACGCCAAGGATGACGCGGTGTCTCGTACTTCTTCCGCTGCTTCTTCGGATCACCCAAACCAAACATTCCCCATTGAGTGGTTACCTCTTCGCCTCAGACCTTCCCTCTCTCGCAGCGGCCCTCGCCGCCTCGATTGCGGCTTTCTTCTTCACACCTACCGCTCGACCTTTCCGGCCCGTGGTTTTCGTCCGCTGACCGCGGACCTTCAGCCCGAGAGAGTGGCGTATGCCCTTCCATGTCCGGAGCTCCTTCATGAAGTCAATATCAGCCTTCACTCTCAACGCTAGATCGGGACCAATCAGGTGGCCATCCCTACCGGACTCGAAATCCTTCCTGCGGTTGAAGAGTCTCGCGGGTAAGTTGTACTTTGCAGGATCAGTCAAGATGTCCTCTATGCGTTCAACCTCTTCCTCTGTGAGGTTACCAATGCGCGTGTCAGGTTTCAGCTCAGCGGCTTTGACAACTGCCGCTGCAAAGCTTGGGCCTATCCCACGGATCCTAGTTATCCCATAGACGATCTTCTTGGAACCGTCCAAGTCGGTACCCGAGACTCGGACGATGTGCCTGAACTCTCTGGACATCACTCGAACCGGCAGACCGCTATCGCAGAACAAATCAGGAATTAAACCTTCCCTAAGCTGCCGACAACTCGTGGTTGAAATTGACCGACCAAATCGTCTGATCTTCGATGAGAATCGTCCAATGCAGGTACAATGTCCAGCTCACAGCACACACGGGCTGGGGCTGCTTTGAGGAATGCTATCTTGCTGACATTGGGTATGGTCGCTGGGATCCTCCCTCCAATCTATTGGCGTATGACGAACCGGGTAGG
The DNA here is from genome assembly GCA_964394935.1 of uncultured Candidatus Bathyarchaeia archaeon. GTDB lineage: Archaea > Thermoproteota > Bathyarchaeia > 40CM-2-53-6 > 40CM-2-53-6 > CAVPLU01. Next base: position 32,413 of record CAYMZN010000011.1, read on the forward strand.
GGCAACAGCGTTCGTCTTCGGAGAGGTTCTGCGGGCGGTAGCGATCAGTCAGACCGGATGTCGGAATATCAGTCGAGAGCATAAGCAATGCTTATAGACGCAGGAAAACCCTGGGATCTCTGAGGGAACCTCTTGGTCTCTCAGGCTCTGCGAACTACAACGACGCGCAGCATGATGATCCAGGGCACTCGCTGAGAGCCAAGCGTCGTGGCCTCTCCTGGGGTTTCCTAAGGACTCACTAGCTGTTTGGCTCGCATTTGATTGAAAGCAGGTGTAATCATGAATCTGACGGATTCGATGCAGGCGGACATGGTGCAAGACGCGATGCTTGACGTAGCGGTCGTAGGTGCAACGGGCGTAGTAGGCCAGCAGTTTATCGTGGCCCTCCAGCAGCATCCATGGTTCAGGATCTCTTCTCTTGCGGCCTCGGAGAAATCTGCAGGTAAGACCTACGAGGATGCGTTGAAGGACCCAGACACGAAAGCGCTGCGGTGGTTCTGCTGTGAAAGCATTCCGGACTCGGTTCTCGGCATGACGATGCAAGATGTGTCGACGCTGGACCTATCAGGGGTAGACATCGTATTCACGGCCTTGGATTCTGATCACGCGAAAAGACTGGAACCGACATACGCCAGAATCAGACCTGTTGTTAGTGCGGCGTCTGCCTTCAGGTATGAAAGCGATGTCCCCATCCTTGTGCCAGGAGTCAACCTTGATCATGCCCGACTGATTCAAACGCAAAGGAAGAATCGGCAGTGGAACGGCTTCATCACACCGATACCGAACTGCACGACCACCGGGTTAGTGATTTCGCTGAAGCCGATACTGGAGGATTTTGGAATAGAGAGCGTGGCGATGACATCGATGCAGGCGGTGTCCGGCGCTGGAAGATCTCCGGGCGTTCTCTCGCTCGATGTGACCGACAACGTGATTCCATTCATCCCTGGTGAGGAAGAGAAAGTTCAAACAGAGACCGTGAAGATTCTGGGCTCGGAAACGCACGACCGCATCTGCTCCGCAGATTTCAAGGTGAGCTGCACATGCACGAGGGTTGACGTCCTCGAAGGGCACACTGAAGCTGTCTTCGTTTCGACTCGTAAATCATGTGATCCAGACACAGTCGCCGACTCCATGAGGAGATTTGGAAGAGAAAGGAGGCTGGATTTGCCCTCAGCTCCTAGAGAATTCCTAGTCGTTAAAGGGGATCCGTTCAGACCGCAACCGAGGCTCGACCGCGACGCGCACGGAGGGATGGCTGTAACTGTTGGTCGGATTCGTCAGGACCCAGCGCGAGAGCACGGTGTGAAGTATGTCTTGGTAAGTCACAACACCAAGCTAGGCGCCGCCAAAGGGGCGGTCCTGGTCGCGGAGTATCTCCTCAAGTCAGGCTATGTGAAACGACGTTCAAATACGTAGAACCAAGGGATTTGGAGATTTCCCGTCGGGATGACACAGAAGGTTTCTTCTTGCGAATCGTGATGAAGTTCGGCGGCACTTGCATCGGGGACGGTCAAGCGGTCAAGAATGTAGTGTCGTTGATAGCCCGCTACGTGAAATCGAACGACATCGTGGTGGTGGCGTCAGCGATAAATGGCGTCACGAACCGTCTGATCGAAGTCGCCAATCGAGCCAGTCAACGGGATGAGAAGCACATCGCAGAGGTTACTGGGCAACTTCGAACCAGACACGAGAATACATGTAGACAAGTTGTCTCAGAGGGCGGCACGCTCGAGCAGACGGTGGGACGGCTAGACATCGAGCTAGGAGAACTCAGCAGGGCTCTCACAAGTATTTGCCACCTTGGCGAGTTAACAGCTAGGTCACATGACTATGTGCTCTCTTTCGGTGAGAAACTGTCAAATTTGATCGTAGCCGCCGCTCTTGAAGATTCAGGGATCAGAGCACGACCCCTCACAGGCGAGGAGGCTGGGATCGTGACCGACTCGTCATTCGGTGAGGCCGCGCCCTTGATGGATGTCACAAGGCGCCAAGTCAAGGAGAGGCTCAATCCAATCATCAAAAACGGGACGATTCCAGTCATCACCGGATATATTGCTGCCACGCAGGACGGAGTGCCAACGACTCTCGGAAGAGGAGGCTCCGACTACACCGCAACCATAGTCGGTGTCTCCTTGGAGGCAGATGAAGTGTGGATATGGACGGATGTCGACGGAATAATGAGCGCCGACCCGAAGATCGAGCCTTCGGCACAGACGATTAGGGAAGTCTCCTTCATGGAAGCCTTGGAGATGTCTCACTTTGGTGCGAAATCTATGCATCCAAAGGCTTTGGAGCCAGCCGCTGAGGTAGGGCTTCCGGTTCGTGTAAAGAACGCTTTCAACCCGAGCGGCCCTGACACTCTAATCCTTGGGGAGCAGCAGATGAAGTCGCGGAACATAGTCAAGGCAATCACTTCCGTAAGAGACGCATCGATGATCACCGTAAGTGGCGCCGGTATGCACGGCGCACCAGGAACAGCAGCGAAGGTACTTGACGTACTTGGACAGAATGGCATCAATATTCTCATGATCTCGCAGAGCTCATCTGAAGCTAACATCTCGTTGATCGTAGCACGGCTAAACCTTGAAACAGCGGTGACGGCGTTGAGACGGTCGCTACTTGGGGGTAGTCTGTTCAGGGAGATTACTTCTGAGACAGACGTTAGCGTCGTAGCAGCGGTAGGCGCCGGCATGAAGGGAACACCTGGCATAGCTGCAAGATTGTTCAAGGCGGTAGCCGAAAAGGACGTAAACGTGAGAATGATCACCCAAGGGTCTTCCGAGTTGAACATCTCCTTTGTAGTGCGAGAGGACGATCTTCTGAAATCTGTCCGCGCCCTCCACGAGGAGTTCAAACTAGATGGGAAAGCCATCCGTTAGAATTTGGGGCCAAGTCATGGTCGGTTAGTCACTCGATTATTCTCTAACAGGTGACTAGGTGATCGAGTATTTGTTGAGATCCGGTGTTGAAGAGAATCTTAATTGAATAGATGATCCTAGTCGAGAATTGGAGCCCGATGTTTTGACTCAACCCTTCAGAATTGAACATGATATGATGGGAAGCGTCAAGGTCCCAGCGAGCGCGTATTACGGCGCGCAGACGCAGAGGGCGCTGGAGAACTTTCAGATATCAGGCCTAGTCTTTCCCAGGAGGTTCATTAGAGCGCTCGGAATCGTCAAGAAAGCCTCAGCCAATGCAAACATGCACCTGGGTCTTCTTGATGAGAAGAGAGGAAGCGTGATCGCAGAGGCTGCTCAGGAGGTCATAGACGGTAAGCTAGATCAGCAGTTCGTCCTCGACATATTTCAGACGGGCTCAGGAACCTTAACGAACATGAACGCGAACGAGGTGATCGCGAACCGTGCGATAGAAGTCTTGGGCGGCACGCGAGGCGACAAACACCGTCTTCACCCTAACGACCACGTAAACATGTGTCAATCCTCGAACGATGTCTTCCCGACGGCGATCCACGTAGCCAGCGCTGAGGCGTTGGCCGTTCGCCTTCTGCCCGCTCTGAATGGGCTCCTTCTGGCTTTGGAGAAGAAGGCTGAGCAGTTCGCTGATATCATTAAGCCCGGTCGGACCCATCTACATGATACGGTTCCGATTACACTCGGACAGGAGTTCAGCGGATACGCCAGCATGGTCTCCCACGCAACAGAACGGATCGAGAAGGCCAGGCTTTCCTTGCTAGAGCTTCCGATTGGAGGAACCGCCATCGGAACAGGCTTGAACGCTCACCCTGATTTTGGGAAGCTGGTTGTCGAGAGAATCAATGGGATCACCGGCCTGCCCTTTCACCTGCCCCGGAACAGATTCGAGGCCATTCAGAGTAGAGATGCGGCAGTGGAGACAAGCGGCGCCCTGCGGTCGGTGGCAGTGAGCATGATGAAGATTACGAACGATCTTCGCGTGCTCAGCTCTGGGCCGGCGACAGGACTTGGCGAAATTGAGTTACCCGCTCTCCAGCCTGGGTCGAGCATCATGCCTGGAAAAGTCAATCCAGTAGTACCAGAATCCGTGAACATGGTCTGCGCCCAAGTGATCGGAAACGATCTAGCCATCACGATAGCAGGCCAGTCGGGAACCCTGGAACTGGACACCATGATGCCACTGATCGCGTTCAACCTAGTCCAGTCAATAGAGATCGAAGCCAATGCCGCGGAACTGCTTGCTGACAAGTGTGTAGCCGGGATCAAAGCAAACCGTGAGAGGTGTCTGGAGCTTACCGAGAGAAGCTATGCGCTGGTGACAGCCATTGCTCCCTCGATCGGGTACGACCGAGCAGCACAGATCTTGAAGAAGGCGCAGGCACAGAAGAGGACGATCCGTGAGGTGATGATTGAAGATGGAATCCCCCAAAGCGAGGTGGATAGAATCCTAGACTTGAAGAAGATGACCCAAGGCGGAAGGTTCTAGCGAGAATACAGCAGTGGCTGCCTTACGATACTTGGGTCGAGTGCCTGGAGAACAGAACTACGCAGAATTGGATTCCGAAGACTGAGAAGACCTGTCGCGGTAAGGCCATTTCTCCGCTCGCCGCTTCAGAGCGTCGACCTAGATTTATGGTCAATGCTGCCTACTACTCGATGGACCCATCGGCCACAGGGTCCGGTACCTCGACAGGAGAGGGCTGACAACTAAGAAAATGGATTGGAGATTCTCGCATTGTTGAAAGCGTTGTCTAGCGCTCGGCGTTGCTGTGGTCTTCCCAGCTAGTATTGCCGCTACGATTTTCTGGATGCGGTTTCTCGCGCTCGCGTAGGGTGGTCGGCTAGTTACTACTGTTCTGTTGCTTTCCTCATTCGGTCGATCGTCTTCTTTAGCACGTCCATGGTCTGT